>JBAXHG010000054.1:0-9649 GCA_037139015.1 Actinomycetes bacterium
CTTGATGGCATCGCCCGGGTTGCGGTTGAGTCGCCCGAGTCACCAAAGGACCTGCTTGCAGCAGCAGACCTCCTGGTCACAGGAACCGAGGGAGTCCAAGCGCTGATTGAGAGCCTTCTGGGAGAGGCTGCCTGATGGCATTCGTTGCTTTCCTCAAGGCCACGGTTCTGGGTTGCGCGGGCTCGGCCACTCTGCTCGGTGCACTCGCACTCGGAGGTGCAGCTCAGTCGCAGGACGCAAAGGTCATCCCGATCGCCGCTGGCTGGTGGCTGATCGCTGCCATGGCTGGGATCTTCATCGGCCGCAGAAACGATGCGTCTCCTGCTGTTGCGCGGCTGCTCTCAGACGCACCCACAACACCTTCACTTCCTGACGCGCGCCCGGCCCGAATGCTGCTAAACCGGCTTTGGCCGCTGCTCTTGGCCACAGTAAGCGCTGGAGCATTTGCGTTCATCGCCCCGCAAATCCCTGCGATGGCAGCCGGGTTCCCCGTGATCTGGTCCCTTGCATGGCGCAGACAGGAAAAAGCCGTTCAGGCAATCGAAGAGCGTGACGGGGTCAGGTTCTTCCTTGAGAAGACCTCTCCATTCAAGCCGATCAAGCTTGTTCGGACCCCTTGGTTTCGCGCCGGATAATCAACCCCGATGACGGTGGTGCCCGGCCTATACTCCGAAGTCAGACCACGGACACTCAACAAGAAGGAACAGCACAATGGGAGCCATCACCGAAGTAAGCGACTCAAGTTTCCAAGCGGAAGTGATTGACTCGATCACACCCGTTCTCGTCGACTTTTGGGCCCCATGGTGCGGCCCATGCCGTCAGGTTGCTCCAGTTCTCGAACAGATCGGCGCAGAGCAGGGCGAAGCGCTCAAGATCGTCAAGGTCAACGTTGACGACAACCAGCAGACGGCCGCCCAGTACGGCGTGATGTCAATTCCGACCCTGATCATGTTCAAGGGTGGCCAGAAGGTGCATCAGGTAACCGGCGCGCTTCCGAAGGCTGCGTTGGAAAGGGAACTTCAGCTGACTGAAGGCTGAGGGAACGCGCTGCCGGTCACTTCCGTCTGAGACGGGAAAGGAAGCCATTTCCCACAGTCGGTGTCGGCTGCGCTGAAGCCAGCGAGCTCAGCAGTGCCGCCGTCGGCATGGCGGCCTGCTGCCCTGACAACAGTGTTGACGGGAACTGACGGCACCAGAGATCCGTGGCCTCTTCAAGCCCGGCCTGCTCCAGTTCGGACCTCAACCCAGGCTTGCGGCGAAATGCTTCGTGGGCATCCGAAGCAACATTGTGAACGACCCCCTTCCGGACAAGCTCGTAAGCGGTCTTCTGAACAACGCCCCCGAACTTCCCGACCAGCGCTCCCGCGGTGATCTGACACCTGACACCCACGGCCACCAGATCGTCAATCACCTCTGGCCTCCGCTGCACGGCCGGAGATCGCTCCGGGTGCGCAAGCAGAATGCGGAAGCCGCGGGCCTGGACAGCTTGAACCGCCTCGCTGAACCCAACCCCTCCGGGCGAAAGGGGGGCTTCCAGCAAAAGCCATTGAGTCCCACCGAGCGTCAACCCGTGGAGCGTTGCATCGTCGAGACCGCCGGCGAGAGTGATGTCCACCTCCGCCCCGGGGAGAATAGTTAGGTCGAGATCGTGCTCTTTGAGTGCCACCGTCATTTCGGCAACTCCCCTGGCGATGGTCTCCGGGTCGTTCGGTGTCTCCAAGTTGACATGTGGAGTTGCCACCACGGTCCGGACACCACATTCCACCTGAGCGCGAGCCAAGGCAAGCGAACCATCCATGTCCGCTGGCCCGTCATCGATTCCCGGAAGGATGTGGCAGTGGAGATCAATCATTGCCTGAACTGTACTTCAGCGGCTCAGCCGAACCCGCAGTCGAAGACGATCTCAAGTCGGCGCCTTGCAGGGCATTTCGTATGGAGGCATCATTGATTTGAAATGGTAAATTCATTGCGACGGGAGTGCCTTGAGAAAGCGCTTACCCGCCAAGCGTCCTAATTGGGCCAAAGCAGATCCCCCACAATGCCAACAGATAGCTGGACTACTTGAATACTGCAGACCGAGCCGACCATCTTCCCAAGCGTGCCCTCGTAACAGGCTGCGCAGGCTTTGTGGGTTCACATCTCAGCGAACGACTGCTCGAGTCTGGCTGTGAAGTCGTCGGCATTGACTGCTTCAACGACAATTATGGGCGGACTGAGAAGCTCAGGAACCTTGAAGCTGCCAGGTCGTGGGACAACTTTGACTTCCTGCCACTGGATCTTGCGCGGGGCGACCTTGATGATGTCGTCGAGGGCTGCGACGCAGTGTTCCATCTGGCAGCTGAACCTGGAGTCCGAGCAAGCTGGGGCGGTCGTTTCGAAACGTATGTCCGAAACAATGTTCTGGCCACTCAGTTGCTACTGGAGTCAAGCCGAAAGTCCGACGCGCGATTTGTCTATGCATCCTCATCATCGATATACGGGCAGGCAGAGTCGTACCCCACTGATGAGGCAACCACGCCCAGGCCTTTCTCCCCATATGGAGTGACCAAGCTGGCAGCAGAACACCTCTGCTCAGCCTACTTTGAGAACTTTGGAGTAGCGACTTCAAGTCTGCGCTTCTTCACGGTTTACGGGCCGCGGCAACGGCCTGACATGGCATTCACCCGCTTCCTAACAGCACTGCATAAGGGTGATGAGATCTCAATTTATGGAGACGGCCACCAAAGCCGCGACTTCACATATGTGGATGACATCGTTTCGGGACTGGTTGCAGCGTCGGTCAGCGAGGAGGCGATCGGAGGGATCTTCAACCTTGGTGGAGGTTCACAAGTTGAAGTCCGCGAGATCCTTGAGATGATGGAGGAGATCACCGGAAAGGAGGCTCGACTCCAGTTCCTTGAAGCCCAGGCAGGCGATGTACGACGGACCGGGGCAAACACGGACCGGGCACGCGAAGCGCTCGGGTTCAACCCGTCCACCACATTGCATGAGGGAATCTCAGCACAATCCGCTTGGGTCGAATCTACCTTGGCCACGTCCTCGTCATGACTTCTGGCGTCTCCGGGCGCATCCCGATGATCAGGCGCAGCCTCCAGCGCCGAAACCTGTTGAGCCTGCAGGCCGGGTTGATTGGACTGGCACTTGTCTCGGGATTGATTGTTGGCAGCGGCCGGATGTCGGTGCTGGTGGCATTGCTTCTTGCTGGCTGCCTTGCACTTGGGATATTCCTCAGGCCCGAGGCGCTTTTGTACGGACCAATCTTCATAGCCTTCGGCGTCCCCGCGTCAGTGGCTTTTGGGCCTTCGGCAGCAAGCGCCTTCCGGCTGGCGGTTCTGGCTGCGCTTGCCTACCTCGCCTTGGACAAAATCCTCCGGGGACACATGGGGCCACGCTTCATCTGGACCGACTGGGCTCTTGTTGCCTACATCACCCTGATTTTTGGACGCGGGATCGTATGGAACGAAGGCTCAAGTACCAAGTTTGTGATCGACGCGATCATTCCCTTCACCCTCTATTTTCTCGCCCGTCGCCTACCACCCGCCGAACTGAGAAAGGCCATCTGGGTGATGCTCGCGGCCGCGACAGTCGGTGGGCTGTCAGTTCTCTTTGAATACCTTGTCCTGCACCACCCAATCGCAGTCGCAGCTGAGCAGTACCGCTGGAGCGATCTTGTCAACAGCATCTACAGGCCAGGCGGCGTCTATCTGAGCCCCCCGGGCGCATCAACTGTTCTAGGCGCAGCGCTGCTGGCCTCTGCCCCACTCTGGCTTGGGGCCCCTTCGCGTGAGCGGAATATCGCCCGCGCGTGTGCTTCCATCGTCCTTGTCGGCAACATTGTCACGTTCACAAGGGCCCCACTGGTTGGGTTGGGAGTTGGAGTCATACTCCTTATTCTGCTCACCACATCAACTCCGCGAGCTGCGTTCAGGCTCGGGCTTCTTCTGACAGCAGCAGGCAGCTTTCTGTTCATTGTTGTGCCCACAATTGAGAGCAATCTTTTCTTCCAGCAGGCGTTTGTCAGGGCAGGCAACTACTCGGTGAGAGAGAACTACTGGAGAGACTCACTGCCAGTCGCGTTCACCAGCCTTCAGGTGACGCTCTTTGGGCACGGAGCGGAGTTGATTTCCACGGTCCGACACTCAGGGCCTGCCGTCAACATCCCAGCCGATATTGCAAGTGTTCCGCTGATCACCGGGATTGGGCCCCATAACCAGTTCGTATTCACCTTGATTGAGCTGGGGCTCGCCGGGCTTGTTTCATACGTCGCGTGGCTGGGCGGCTCGATCCTCCTCTTGGTGAAACGGGCACTCAGTAGCCCCCCAAACGCGCGACTTCTGCAGGTTGGTCTCGCAGGAGCACTTGCTGTCTTCCTGACTGGGCTTTGGGCCAATGAGATGCACTACCCAATGACTCTCCTCCCGATGGCCATCATTGCTGGGATGGCCCGGGCCGCGCTGGAATCCAAGACCACCTGATCGTGCCGCAGCAGTAAATGTCCTCAGCGACGGACCCATTAGCCGACCGTAAATTGGGACGCAGCTTCGGCTCGCTCTTACCGCTGACGATCGTTGCTCAAGCGGCAGGCTTGATTGCTTCAATTGTGTTGGCCCGACAGCTGGGAGCAACCCGAGACACGGACGCATTTTTCCTTGCGCTGCTGGTGCCATCAATCACCTCAGCAGTTATCGCCGCGGGGCTGAGGCAAGGGGGAGTACCGGGACTTACCGAGGAACTTAATGCGGGCGGCAATGCACAGTTTGAACGGTCAACTTCCGCTCTTCTCACGGCCGTAGTCATTGTTTCGCTGATCCTCGGCGCGATTACGGCAGCGATCGCAATCGGCGTGATGAACGTGTCCCTTACCGACTGGCCAACCATCTACTCCCAAAGAGCTTGCTGGTACACGGCAATTCTTTCTCCCTACACCGCCGGGGCAGCAGCAATCGGAACTCTCTGCGCAGCCCTCGCGGTAAAAGGAAGCTTCCGGGCCGCCGTGGCAGTACTCAGCATCGAGCCGATCGTCAGAACAATCTTCATGCTTGCGGCTCCCTCTTGGGGAGGCTACGGGCTGGTCGGAGGCAACCTAGCGGGGCAGGTAATCAGCATCCTTTTCCTGTGGATTGTGCTCGCCCGGATGGGTGTGCGCCTTCGGCCAGCCTCACCACGAGACCACCGTTTCGTGCGGAATGTCGCGATCGTGTCGGCCCCACTGATGATCAGCCAGTCGGTACTTCAGGTCAACCCTTTCGTCGACCGGGGGATCGCAGCATCCTTGGGGAGCGGCAGCGTCACAGCATTCGAGCTTGCGGCAAAGCTGTCGGTTGCCCCGTGGGGCCTTGTTGGTGGAGCCCTAGTGTCGCCTGCGATTGCCACCTGGGCAGCACGCAAGGCCAAGGGGGGATGGCAGCCCGTCAAGGAAAGCTACCTCCAGACCATGCAGGCCCTGATCGTAATCATGTTCGGATTGGTGGCACTGATGGCACCTCTGAGCGGCCCCATCGTCGACCTTCTTTACGGCCATGGAGCGTTCTCAGGTGAGGCCAGATCCTCAACCATCACAGTCCTTTCGGTGCTGCTCTTCAGTATTCCGACGCTGGCGATGATCAGCGTTTCCGCGGCCTTTTTCGTCGTGTCAAAGAAGACGGTCTTCCCAATGCTGATCGGCATCGGCAATGTCATCGTGAACACATCGCTCACCATCCTCTTCGCGCATCTAATCGGCATTGGGGGCATCGCTCTGGGGACGGTCGTGACCTACCTCCTTGATCTGGGTGTTTACACTTTTGCAATCTCAAGGATTTGGCGTCCGATGAATCTCCGATCAATTTGGCCCACACTGCTGATGGCCACCCTGTCTGGCCTCGCGGCGGCATCCCTATCGTTGTTGCTTCAGGCGAGCATCCTTTCCGACTCCAGCCCGCTCCTGACACTGGCCGTCGCTGGCTGCGGAGCCAGCCTCGCCTACGGATCGATCATCCTCACTACCGGGGATCGAATGAACATTCTTAAATCAGCACTGAGAAGAGCCTGACTTGTCACAGACCAGGCCCAGAAAGACAGCGACACATGCCAATTAAGCGACGAAACCGCTACGACGCAGCCTTCTATGTTCCACATGTAGGACAGTTGATAGCCGCACGCCAGGAGGTCTTGCCCACCGGTGGCGCGGAGACGCAGGTCCTGCTCATGGCCAAAGAGCTTGCGCGTCGGGGACTCAAGATCGCGGTGATTGTGTTTGACGTTCCAGGTGGACTCCCTGACTCCGTTGACGGGGTTGACATTGTCATTCGACGGCCGTACGCCGGGGGAAGGAAGGGAGTCGGCCGTCTCAAGAAGTTGATCGGGGCAGTCACCGAGGTCCTGACCGTCATCTGGGTCGGATTCCGTTTCCCTGCCGAGACGATTATCCAACGTGTCAGCTCGATCAATACAGGGCTCATCGCGGTTGGGGCAAAACTCGGGCGTCGCAGATTTGTTTGGGCCAGCGCGAACACCGTCGACTTTGAGATCGATGCCCTCCACGGAAGCCGTGCTCAGGGAGCTGTCTTCAGAACTGGAGTCAAGCTGGCCGACGACATCGTCGTCCAAACCAAGGAACAGATTGAGATGTGCATCAGTTCCTACGGGCGGACACCGACCCAAATATTCAGCATCTCCGAACCAGCGGAGCCAGCGCCACTTGACAGGGGTCCATTTCTTTGGATCGGGCGACTGGTCAATGCAAAGCAACCGCTTGCCTTTCTTGAGATCGCTGAGGCAAACCCGGATCTCCCCTTTGCGATGATCGGGGTTCCGGTTGAAGGAGCGGACCAGAACCTGATCTCTGCGGTCCAGGCAAAGGGTCACGCACTCGCGAACGTAGAGCTGTTGGACCCGCAACCACGGGATCGC
Source organism: Actinomycetes bacterium (assembly GCA_037139015.1). GTDB lineage: Bacteria > Actinomycetota > Thermoleophilia > Solirubrobacterales > Solirubrobacteraceae > WLNJ01. Next base: position 6,892 of record JBAXHG010000054.1, read on the forward strand.
GTTATGCAGCTGATTGCTTCAGCCACAGCGGTTGTCAACACATCACTTCACGAGGGAATGCCCAATGTGTTTCTCGAAGGCTGGGCCAGGGGAGTTCCTGCCGTATCGCTGCACCACGATCCAGACGGGGTGATCACATCTGAAGGCCTCGGATTTTTCGCCTCAGGTAACCCGTCTGTATTCGGGGACGCGTGTCGCCGACTGATGACCGACAGGCCACTCCGCGAGGAGCTGAGTGACCGCTGCCGAATGTACATCAAGAGAACCCATTCACCCCAAGCAGTCGGGGATCAGTGGCGATCCGTAATTGGCGACTGAGGCGCTCTTCGGCGGCTGCCAAAACCCCCTACTTCGAGCACGGTCGGGGGTTTTCAGGTGGTGCCTGAACGCCACCATCGTTCTATAGTTGTTGCACAGTGACGACACCAGACCCATCTCCTGAGACCGGACAACGGGCTGTGAAAAAGGCCCTTCGCGTTTGCATGGTTGGACCGGATCAAAATGCCCAAGGTGGCATTTCAAGCCTTCTTAAGTCGTACGCTCAAGTCGGCTTCCCCCGTGACATTGCTGTGACCTCAATCGTCACCAGCGCAGGAGACTCAGCGGGCCAGAAGATCGGGAGCCTCATCTCTGGAAGCGTGGCTGTTTTTGGCGGGCTGCTTCTGAAGGAATGGGATGTGATTCATATCCACATGTCCCAAGGTATGAGTTTCTGGAGGAAGGCCTTTTTGGGGAGAATCGCATCACTCGCTGGCGTGCCAGTTGTCCTGCATATTCACGGCAGCTCGTTTGAACGTCTGATAACGCACGGGCCCTCCTTGCAGCGCATCGTGACCCGCAAGTCCCTGGCCGCTGCCGATGTGGTGATCGTGCTCAGTGAGGTAGGCAAGAGCCGATTCTCGGAGCTGGTTCCGAAAGCAAATGTGGTCGCGGTGCCTAACGGAGTGACAATTCCCCCTTTCTCCGACCTTCACGAATCAGGCCCTATCGTCAGCACTGGCCTGCTTGGGACACGGAAGGGAAGCTTCACCATCGTCTCCGCGGCTAAAGCCCTGCCTGACGCTGAGTTCGTGCTCGCTGGCAATGGGGAGATCACAGCAGTCAGAGACGCGGCGGATAGCGCTGGGGTAGCAGAACGCGTGAAGACTCCAGGGTGGATCGGACCAGACGAGCGTGAGGGGCTCTTGCGTAAAAGTTCGATCTACATACTCCCCTCGTCAGCAGAGGGGCTTCCGATCGGCCTGCTTGAGGCAATGAGCTTCGGACTGCCGGTTGTCACAACCCCGATCGGCGGGATTCCCGATGTGATTGAGAACGGCCGGAATGGTCTCTTGATCCCACCCGATGACCCAGAGGCACTCTCGTCAGCTCTGCAAACCCTGATTGGCGACTTCGAGCTTCGTCAGCGACTGGGAAGGGCTGCTAGAGACACAGTGGAATCTGGTTATACGGTCGAGGCCAACATCGCCTCTGTGACCGCTCTTTACCGTTCCCTCGCCACGACCCCGGGAAGCTGAGTGTCTCTCCCCACCCTCAAGTTGGATAGCGTCGCCTACTAAGCGAAACATCTGAGATGTCAACCCATTCCGCAAACCAAGAACGAGCCTCTTCTGGACACCGCCAGACCAGAACCCTTTTCGGGTTCGAGTGTCACGCTGCAACTTCTAATCAGGCGGCTGCCGACGCCGTAGAGGCGATAGAAACTGGGTCCCTGCAGCGGATTACGTTCCTCAACGCAGCAAAGGTCACTGACACATCGGTTGATTACCGAGCACTACTCAACTCTTCAGAGCGGCTCTACGCTGACGGACAGAGCATTCTCGTTGCCTCAAGGATTCTTCGCCAACCATTGCCCGAGAGAGTCGCCGGAGTTGACCTGTTTCAAGCTCTCATTTCCTTGGCAGACGAGAGGCACTGGCGAGTGGCCTTCTTGGGATCAACCGACGAGGTTCTCGCTGAGACCAGACGGATAATGGCCGCCAGGTTTCCGGGGGCAGAGGTCGTCGGTTCATGGAACGGCTACTTCGATCGATCATTGGACGATGAGGTTGTTGCGGAGATTGCACAGACCCGTCCGCAGCTGCTGTTCGTTGCCATGCCTTCCCCACTCAAAGAACAGTGGGTCACGGCACGGGGCAGTCAAACCGGAGCAGAGGTGGTCATGGCCATCGGCGGAAGCCTCGAAGTCTTCACCGGTCAGGTCAAGAGAGCCCCAAGATGGTTCCAGCAAGCCGGACTCGAGTGGGCTTGGCGGGTGGGTCAGGAGCCTCGCAGACTTTGGCGTCGCTATTTGTCCTCCAATCTCAAGTTCATTGGGATGCTTCTCCGTGAGGCGATCTCCGGATGGCGGGCTCCATGACGCGACTCAAGGTCGTGTCCGTTGTAGGAACAAGGCCTAACTTCATGAAGACGGCTCCCGTGGTCTCCGCGATGCAGAAGCGCCCAGATCAGTTTGAGTCGGTGCTGGTACACACTGGACAGCACTACGACTCTGCCATGTCAGACATCTTCTTCAGGGAGTTGAACGTCGGTCGCCCCGACCACATGCTTGAAGTCGGATCTGGCAGCCACGGCGCCCAAACCGCTGAAATTTTGACCCGCATGGAAGATGTTCTCGAAGCAGAGCAGCCCGACCTCGTTCTGGTGCCAGGTGATGTCAACTCCACTCTCGCCGCTGCTCTTGCAGCCGTAAAGATGGGAATCACAGTCGGACATATCGAATCGGGTCTCCGTTCCTTCGATCGGACCATGCCCGAGG
>JBAXHG010000055.1:0-9525 GCA_037139015.1 Actinomycetes bacterium
AACTTGTCAGGCCAACCTTTGCAATGTCAAGCAGAAGCTCTTCGGCGGTCTCCAGAAGGAATGGTGCCGCAGCTGTTTCGGGCTCCGCGCCCAAGGCCTGGCTGACTCCATCAGTGGAAGTTGATTTGGACGAAACGACAAGGTCACCAATGCGAGTTTGGGGCGAGCCTGTGGCAGTTCCGACGCGCACGAACTGCTTTACGCCAAGCTCAACAAGGTCGGTTACCACTGAGACAAGACTGGGGCCGCCCACTCCAGGCCCTTGAATCATAAGTGGCTGACCATCCTCCAATGAGACACCGGCATAGCCCCAAAAGCCCCTGTGATGGTTGAACATTGGGGCTGGTGGCTCAAGCAGTTGCTGTGCCAAAAAGAGTGCCCGGCCAGGGTCCCCAGTGAGGATCGCCTTCTCTGGCGCTGGTGCCACTGGGCGAAGTGTTTGTGACCGGCCTTCCACAAGGCGAGGATAGGGGTACCCTTGACGGCATGGCCCGAGCTCAAAGACCACGTGAGGCAGCAGATGCCCTCCGCACCGCAGTTGATCGCACCGTCCAAGCGACAGTCGGGCAGGCAAACGCCTCGCGCGACAAGGCTCAGGATCTGGTTGATGAGGTCACGCAGGCCGCAGGAAAGCTCCGCGAGACACTTGATGATCTTCGGGTTGCAACCCGTGAGGATGTTCGAGAGCTTGCAGACCGCCTTTCAAGCATTGAGCGGCGTCTCACCGCGCTTGAAAAGAAGCCCGCTGCTGCTGCGAAGCCGAAGGCGAAGCCCAAGGCTGCCGCAACCCGCAAGACCAAGCCGACAAAGGCGAAGTGAGCCAAACCGTGGCTGATGTTGGCCACGGTGTGATTGAGGCGGCCCGCGGAAGTGGGCTCCTGCCTCCAGGGGGATCCGTTGTCGTGCTTCTCTCCGGAGGACCTGACTCTGTCTGCCTACTTGATGTGGCAACACGGCTCGCCGGCGCTCGGGCAGTGACCGCACTTCATGTGGACCATGGCCTGCGTCCAGGGGAGGCCGACACCGCACTGTGTGAGGACGTCTGTGGTCAGCTTGGCGTTGACCTGATCGTGGAGAAGGTCAATGGTCAGGAGGCCCACGGCAACATCCAGGCATGGGCGAGAGAAGCGCGTTATGCCGCGGCGAGTCAGCTTGCGATGGACTTGGATGCGACGATCGCAGCTGGTCACACAGCGAGTGATCAGGCGGAGACAGTTCTCTACAGGCTGGCTGCCGCCCCAGGTCGGCGTGCCCTGCTCGGGATGACGCCACGCTCCGGTCGGTTGATCCGCCCACTGCTGACGGTCCACCGGGCAGCGACGGTTGAGTATTGCCGGGGAAGAAGCCTGCCCACAGTTGAGGACCCGTCAAACGCGACTGATGCTTTTGCCAGGAACCGAGTTCGTTCCGGACTGATCGGCGCTTTGAAGGAAATCCACCCTGGGGCCGAGGCCAATGTGGTCGCAACGGCCCAAATCTTGCGCGACGAAGGCGTGGTTCTTGACTCACTCGTTGACGGGCTGATCGACGGGGAAGCTCCTCACCGCTCAATTGAGCTTTCCAAGCTTCGCGAGCAGCCAGCCGCGCTTCGGCGCCTCGTGGTTCAGCGTCTCGCAGACGAGGCCGCCGGGTCGCTCGCTCCAGGCGTTGCTCGGCGCGCAGATGACATCGCCTCGTTGAGTGATCAGGGGACTGCGATGCTTGATGTTCCGGGCGGAGTTAGGGCGGTGGCCACCCGTGGAACCCTCCGATTTATTCGTCGCGCCGGGCTCGACAGCTAGTCTGCGCCGTCCATGAGTGACCCAGCAATCGGAGAGATCCTCGTTCCAGAGGACAAATTGGCCGCCAGAGTCAAGGAGCTTGCTGCGCAGATCAGCGAGGATTACGCCGACACGACCAATGGGCTTCTGCTGATCGGGGTGCTCAAGGGCGCACTGTTCTTCATTGCAGACCTGATGCGCGAACTGAAGGTTCCGTGTGAGGTGGACTTCATGGCCGTGTCCTCTTACGGGTCAGCAACCCACTCCTCTGGGGTTGTCAGGATCATCAAGGACCTTGACCTTCCGCTGGAGAATCGTGACGTCTTGATAGTCGAGGACATCGTTGACTCCGGGTTGACACTTCAGTATCTGGTCCGCAACCTCAAGTCGAGGGAGCCACGCAGCCTTGAAGTTTGCACGCTGCTTTCCAAGCCGAGCCGGAGGCCCGAAGCGGCCGATGTGAAGTACGTCGGGTTTGAGATTCCAGACCGGTTCGTCATTGGTTACGGACTTGATCACCAGGAGCGTTACCGCAACCTGCGTTATGTCGCCGCACTGGAGCAGCAGGGCTGACTGAAGAGCATCATCGGCTTCGTATTGGCACCTCAGCTGGTCCTCGTCAAATGTTGGCCGAGCATGAAGTTCCACACCCCTTTGCCGCTGCTACCCTTGTGGGACTCAGCAACCCTGCCGCGAGAAAGCTGGGCATGACAGGAACAACATCTAAATGAGCCGTTTTTTCAAGAGTGCAGCTTTCCCGATCCTCGTGGTCGTCATTCTTGCGTTCTTCGCGCAGAAGCTGATCAGCCCAGGCTCCAGCGCTCCGAAGTACACGTATTCGAACCTTCAGGCGGACATCAACGCGAAGCCGACGAAGATCAAGAAGGCCGATCTGAAGACGAAGGACAACGTTGTCAGCGTCACGCTGACCAACGGCAAGACGCATGAGACGGGCTGGAATCCAGCCGATCCACAGCTTCAGCAAGAGCTTGAGGCTGCCAACGTCCCCTTCGACGTTACGGGCAAGAAGACCAACGGCTGGATCTCCCTGCTCACATACGTGCTGCCGTTTGTGATCTTCATCGGTTTCTGGATCTTCCTGATGAATCAGGTTCAGGGTGGTGGATCAAAGGTCATGTCCTTCGGCAAGTCGCGTGCGAAGCGCATGAGCGTCGACGCGCCGAAGATCACATTCCGTGATGTTGCGGGCGTTGATGAGGCGGTCGAGGAACTTCATGAGATCAAGGAATTCCTTGAAAACCCCAAGAAGTTCCAAGCGCTCGGAGCCCGCATCCCCAAGGGAGTGCTTCTCTACGGACCTCCAGGCACCGGCAAGACCCTTCTTGCCCGCGCAGTGGCAGGCGAAGCAGGCGTTCCGTTCTTCTCAATTTCAGGTTCTGACTTTGTCGAGATGTTCGTCGGCGTGGGCGCAAGCCGCGTTCGTGACCTGTTCGAGCAGGCCAAGCAGAACAGCCCTTGCATCATTTTCATGGATGAGATAGATGCTGTCGGCCGTCACCGTGGAGCCGGAATGGGTGGTGGGCACGATGAGCGTGAACAGACACTGAACCAGCTTCTTGTTGAGATGGACGGCTTTGAGATGAAGGACAACATCATTCTCATTGCTGCAACCAACCGTCCAGACATTCTTGACCCAGCGCTGCTGCGTCCAGGTCGTTTTGATCGGCAGATCGTTGTTGACAGGCCAGACCGCAAGGGCCGGGCGAAGATCCTTGAGGTTCACACCCGCGGCAAGCCGCTGGCTCAGGAGATCAACGTTGATGTACTCGCAGGCCAGACACCAGGTTTCACCGGTGCAGACCTTGCGAACCTTGTGAATGAGGCGGCTTTGCTTGCCGCTCGCACAGGCAAGCGTGAGATCACCCAGGTGGAGCTTGAGGAAGGCATCATGCGCGTGATCGCCGGTCCGGAGAAGAAGACTCGGGTAATGGGCGACAGGGAACGTCTGATCACCGCCTACCACGAGATGGGCCACGCGATTGTTGGTCACGACCTTGAATTCGCAGACCCAGTCCACAAGATTTCAGTCATCAGCCGCGGGCAGGCCCTCGGTTACACGATCTCGCTTCCCAGCGAGGACAAGTTCCTCACGACTCGCGCGGAGCTTTTGGACACGATGGCAATGACGCTTGGTGGCCGCAGCGCAGAGGAGCTCGTGTTTGACGAGATCACAACTGGGGCCAGCAATGATCTTGAGAAGGTGACCACCACTGCCAAGCAGATGGTCATGCGTTTTGGAATGAGCGAGAAGCTCGGGCCCCGTGTCTTCGGGCATGACCAAACCCAGCCTTTCTTGGGCCGCGAGTTCAATACACAGGCTGATTATTCAGATGAGATCGCGCGCGAGATTGACGATGAGATCCGCAGGATTGTTGAGAGTGCCCATCAGCGTGCCCGTGACATCTTGAGCAAGCGTCGTCCGGAGCTCGAACAGATTTCGAAGATTCTCCTTGAGCGCGAGACGATTGAGCGCGAAGAGTTTGAGGCACTTATGCAGGGCAAGCCAGCAAATGAGATCTTCCATGACGAACCGATTCCAGAGCCAACGGAGCCACCTGCGCCACCAGCTGAGGAATCTGCGGAGCGGTCCACTGGACCGTCACCGTTCCCACGTCCTGGGTTTGCCGGAGGCACCGCAGAGATGCGCGGTCCCGACGGTTCAGACGCACCTCAGGCTTAGCGCCGCCTCCACATTGGAGTCGTAGTCCGCGAACGGCTGGGTCGTTGGGTAGTTGCCGGAGCTGGTGACTACGCGTTCGGTCGTGGCTCGGCGGTTTGGCACCGTCAGCAAGTTGACGTCAGTTGTGTAGACGGGGCTGCGCTGAACTAACCCTCAAGTGATGGTCGAGGGTTGGGCAGCTTGAGGCCAAAGAAGAGCGAGGACTTTCAGCCTCGCTCGGTACTGCTGGAAACCGCCTGCCCCTTAGCCTCAGATGTGTGGTTGGTCAGTAGCTGTGTTGGAGGTGCGACTGCTTGCGGACCAGGAGCATTGGGCTGGGCGTGGCCAGATTGAGACAGCAGCAAACCCTCAAGTGATGGTTGAGAGTTCGGCGCCATCCGCCCAAAAAAGAGCGGCGCCTTGTGGGCGCCGCTCGAAGAACTTCGCGCTGGTTCAAGGCCAGCGGATTGAGTAATGGTCAGTCGTCGCTTCCTGTCGTGCCGCCCCAGCCGCTTCCACCATGGTCTTGGTGGTCGGTGGTGTCACCGGTGTCGGAATGGTGATGGCCCTTCTGGTCTGTGTAGTTGTTGATTCCTGCTCCGCCGTTGAGGGTGTTGACGTCAGTTGGCTTACCTGACTCGTGGATGTTGTCGTCGCCGCTGCCAGCGTGTTCCATATCGCTGCCATTGCCGCCGTCCATGTCGTCATTGCCCTCGCCACCGTTGATGGTGTCGTTGCCGTCGTCACCGCGGAGGGTGTCGTCGCCTGCACCACCGTCAACAGTGTCATTACCAGCTCCGCCAGAGACGTTGTCATCGCCAGCTTCGCCCAGGACCTTGTCGTTTCCACTGCCACCGTTTTCAACGTCGGCACCGTCGTTGCCGTCAATGGTGTCGTTGCCAGACCCACCGTTCTCAGTGTCGTCTCCGGTTCCACCATTGAGCTTGTCGTTGCCAACTCCACCGTTAAGTACGTCGTCACCGGCACTCCCGTTCTCGGTGTCGTTGCCTGTTCCGCCTGTTTCTGTGTCAGCGCCAGCTCCGCCGTCAATCGTGTCGTTACCAGTTCCACCGTCGATTGTGTCGTTGCCGTCGCCGCCGTAGACGGTGTCATTGCCGCCAAGTGCCTTGATCTTGTCGTTGCCGCCAAGACCGCAGATGACGTCAGCCTTTGATGTTCCATTGATCGTGTCGTTGCCAGCAGTGCCAGTGATGGTGCACTTCTTGGTTGCTGCAGAGCCTGAGACAGGCACTGCGCCAACAAGCGCTACTGCTGCGACGAGGGTTGTCAGAAAGAGCTTCTTGTCCGAGATTCGGATACTGCTTTGAGTGTTCATGTCGCAGACCCTAGGCGGGCGCCTAAATTTACACAACCCAAATCTAAGATAAGTCTTAGGTTTGGGGTACTCAAAGCTGAGAGATGTCAGCAGCAGCAGGCCTTAGGTCCACTTAACTCTGGTCGTCGGCCACTACCTCAGCGCCCTTTGCCTCAATGGCAGTAGCCGAAGGGCGGCTGCGCAGAGCCTCAAACCAGGCAGCCACTAAAGGCGTTTCTGCCGGGTCTGGGGCAAGCTCGGGCACCCACTGGGGTATACGGACAGCGTCTGGCATGGCGCCCAGATCGGCATATGTGAACTCATTGCCAGCGATCCACGGGCCTCCGTGCTTGGCCAGCATTGCCTCGATCATCGGCCAGCGACGAACAGTTTTGGCCTGGAGTTGCTCAACAATGTCTGCTGGGTCTCCCTCTGCAGGACCCCGACTCTTCTTGATCATCCCCGCGAAGAAGACTTTTGTTACCTGCTCATCGATCCAGTAGGCGGTTGCTCGAGCTTCGGCACGGGCTGCCGGGTCCTCCGGCCAGAGCGCTGGGTCAGGGTAGGTCTCCTCTATCCAATCGCAGATGATTGCCGACTCGGTAAGCACAGCTCCGTCAACCTCCAGCACCGGTACTCGGTTGAAGTGGTTGAGCTCGCGCAGGCGCGTCGGTCTCTCTCTGGGGTTGATCTCCAGGATTTCATAATCGACGCCTTTCTCAGACAGCGCTGCACGGACTTTGCCCGCGAACGGGGAGAACTGGAAGGACCAAAGCTTGAGGCTTGAATTTGTCATGCCTCAATGCTGACAGTTCGGGACGCGGCTCGCCACAAGGTTGCGGGCCGCCATGGGCGCGTACGATCGTGGCTATGAAGTCTTTTGAGGTCATGGGAATCCTGAATGTCACCCCCGATTCATTCTCGGACGGTGGTCTCTGGCTCGATCCTGATGCGGCAATTGCCCATGGACTGGAGCTTGAAGCCCAGGGCGCGTCGATCATTGATGTCGGTGGCGAGTCAACGCGCCCCGGGGCTGAGCCAGTCTCTGTTGATGAGGAAATTCGCAGGGTTCAACCTGTGGTTGAGGGTTTGTCGAGATCACTGTCATCTGCACGGATCTCAATTGACACGGTCAAGGCCGCTACGGCTGCGGCAGCACTCGAGGCTGGGGCCACGATCATCAACGATGTGACCGCCTTCACCGGCGACCCAGACATGCTCTCGGTCGCCGCCGCTTCGGACTGTCAGATCTGCCTGATGCACATGCAGGGAGAGCCCAGGACGATGCAGTCAAACCCTACGTACGTTGATGTTGTGGCCGATGTGGCCGCATACCTTCAAGTACAGGTTGAGGGTTTGGAATCTGCTGGGATAGATCCGGGAAGGGTCTGGCTTGACCCGGGTATCGGCTTCGGCAAGACAGTCGGGCACAACCTCGAACTTCTCAATCGCCTCGATGAACTTGTGGCCCTGGGACACCCAGTTTTGGTAGGGACATCACGCAAGAGCTTCATCGGAAAGATCACGGGATCTGAGGCTGATGACCGACTTGCTGGGAGTCTCGCCTCAATTACGATTGCGCTTGAACGGGGTGCCAAGATCTTCCGAGTGCATGATGTTGGGCCAACAGTTCAAGCCCTAACGGTTGCGGCTGCTACCTTGCGCGGCAACCAATGGGAAGCGGAGGCATCTGAATGAGCGAAGACCAAGTTGTGATCGAAGTGTCCGGGCTCGCGCTCTACACGCACCATGGCGTCACCGACGCTGAGCAGGAGGTCGGGCAGCCGCTGGTCATCGACGTCCGGTTGGAACGTGAGGAAGTTGGCGCCTTGAGCAGCGACGATGTTTCCGAGACCGTCGACTACGGAGAAGTCAGCTTCCTTGTCGCCAAGCTTGCGACCGAACGGTCATTCCGTACCTTGGAAGCACTGATTTCCATGATCGCTGACGCCCTCATCACAGAGTTCTCACTTGCGACCGTCTGGATTCGTGCGACCAAGCCAGCGCCGCCGATTCCACTCTCGATGGATGGTGTTTCAGTTGAGCTCCACCGAGAAGCCTCCTAGGACCCGCAATGGGTGAGGCCCGGATCACATACCTTGGCCTCGGCTCAAACGTTGGGGATCGCCGGGGGAACATGGAGGACGCTGTCGGTCTCCTTCAGGACCAGAGCGTTCAGGTCTTGCGTTCCTCCTCCGTGTGGGAAACGGAACCGGTCGGGGAGATTCTCGACCAGCCTGACTTCTTCAACGCCTGCCTTGAAGTCAGTACAGACCTTGAACCACTGGTGCTGCTTGATGTCGTCAAACAGCTGGAGATCGAGATGGGGAGGGACCCCAACGGTCCAAAGCACGGCCCGCGTCCACTCGACATAGACCTCCTCCTGATGGAGGACACCATCCTTGAGTCAGAGCGACTTGACCTTCCGCATCGCGAGGTGACAAGCAGGCGTTTCGTGATGGTCCCCCTGCTGGAGATTGAGCCTGATCTGGTGACGTCCACCGGTGTTCGGATTCAGGACGCACTTGACGAGCTTGGTGACGTGCCGGACCAACGGGTCCGGATTGCCGGACCGCCGCTGATCTGAAGAACGACCCTTGAGCTCAGCTGAGCAGAGCGAGCTCGTCCGCTGGCAGTACGCCAGCTGGAACGGAACCAGAAGACTTGGGAAAGACCCGGTCTGCGAGTGCAACGCTCGGACGGCCTTCAAGCAGAGGGCGGAAGTCGCCAACTGCTGACAGCAGCTTGATTGAAGAAAGGATCTGAAGGTCAGCTGCGTTTGGACTCTCGCCGCCAATAACTCCCTCGGAGATCAGACGGTCAACCTCATCGAGAAGGCCCTTGAGTGCAGAAAGGTCAGTGCGCGCAGTCTCGTCGGTGACACCATGAATCTTGGTCTCGCCCCAGACGATCTGCTTTGCGCCAGCCATCGCGATTGGAAGCGGGATTGGGAGTGTCTCCGGGTCGGCGAGAGCGGTCAGAACAGTCTTCGGATCATGGCGGGCCACAGTCCAAAGGAGCCTGCGAACGGCTGCCTGGAGGACGTCGTCACCCCAAGTCTCCGCTTCCTCAACCTTGAGACGTGCTGCCGGGTCGGCAGGAAAGAGCGGTGGCTCAGGCACAAGCTGGTCAAGCCTCTGCATGATTCGGCGGGAGCCAACGACACGCTCCCCGGGGAACACAACTCCGGGAACGGTTGCCTGACCGAACATCACCCGTTGGACGGGCTTGTGCATCACGGGAAGGAGGTTGACCGTCTTGACCTCCATGCCCTTCATGGTCATTGCGGTGTGGACTGCCTCACATGGGTGGGAGCCGGGAATCTGCCAGAGCGTCGCTTTAATCATGATCGCGAGCATAATGGGCATTCATGCTTCTCGCAGTAGACGTTGGAAACACACAAACCCACTTCGGGACCTTCCGTGGAACAGAGCTCGTTGAGCACTGGCGATTCGCCACGGTCCGAGACAGCACTGGTGACGAACTGGGAGCAGCGCTGCGCAGCCTCCTGAAACTGAGGGGCGTCGGGTTCAAGGATTTGGACTCGGCGATCGTCTCATCAACCGTTCCAGCACTTGGGGAAGCCTGGCGCTTTGTCGGCGAGAACTATCTGGGGCACGAGCCAATCGTTGTAGGCCCGGGCGTCAAGACCGGAATGAGCCTTCGCTATGACAACCCCAGAGAAATTGGGGCTGACAGGCTGGTGAACGCTGTCGCTGCCTTTGACCACTTCAAGACGACATGCGTCGTTGTCGACTTCGGTACTGCAA
>JBAXHG010000056.1:0-9454 GCA_037139015.1 Actinomycetes bacterium
TGCGTTCGCTCATTTCCGTCGGACAGCGACCCGTGATGTTGAGTTCGGAGGCAAGCAGATTCGCGAGGGTGACAAGGTGATCATGTGGTACCCGTCCTCGAACCGCGATGAGAGCCTCCACAAGTGCCCTCACGTGATGGATGTGGAGAGAAACCCTGACCACCAGGCCTTTGGCGCGGGCGGCAGGCACTTCTGTCTTGGAACTGCGCTGGCTCGGCTTGAGTTGAAGATCCTTTTTGAGGAGACGCTCGCCAGGTTCCCCGATATGGAGCTTGCGGGGGAGCCGAGCATTGTCCGCTCACTCTTTGCGAACCAGCCGAGGGCGATACCGGTCAGAGTCGGTTAGGGCAGCTCAAGCAAGACACAACTCCACAACTGTAGAGTTGTGCTACTCTGGGTATATGACCCAGACAATGACCGTTCCCCACCCAATTCCAGAGGCCTTGGCAGAGATGATCGCCAGGCGTTTTCGTGTTCTTGGCGACTCGAACCGGCTCCGGCTCCTTGACGCGCTCCGGGATGGCCCGCTGTCAGTCAGCGGACTTACCCAGGCCACTGATTGCACTCAACAGAACGTCTCCAAACACTTGGGAATCCTTCACGACGCCCATCTGGTCAAGCGCGAGAGAGTCGGCACTCAGGCCCTCTACTCGATCGCCGATCCAGCCGTTTTTGAACTCTGTGAACACGTCTGCGGTGGCCTTCGCCGCAACATCGACGACCTTGACCAACTTCTGCCGGGAGGATGAAGCATGACCCCTCAATGCCAGACAACTGACAACGGGCGCATGCCGCTTGAGCGCGCACTCTTCGCGCTTGGCGGGACCATGCTGATCATTGCGGTCCTCCTGACCGCATTCGTGTCCCAATGGTTCCTGCTGCTGGTTCTGTTCGTCGCTGCCAACCAGTGGCTTTACGCAGTCGTAGGTGACTGCGGAGCCTCACTGATGCTCAAGAAGCTGGCGGGGCTCAAGTCTGTCCTCTACCCGACAAGGAATTCAGCGTGAGCGTCAAGACCCAATCAAGCAAGTTCGGACCGATAGGCCGACTCGGCCATTGGACCGCCACGCACTTCAGGGCTGTCGCGATCGCCTGGCTGCTGATCGCAATTGTCTTTGGGTTCTTCGCCCCAAAGGTCGAGACCGCGCTTTCCGGCGCTGGTTGGGAGGCAAATGGATCCCAGTCAGTTGCTGCAAGAAAGGCGATTGACAAGAACTTTGGGGGTCTCTCCTCCAGTGGACTGATGGTCGTCGTGCAGTCAGACGGCCAGACCGTGTCAAGTCCGGCGTTCAAGAAGGCGATTGCGTCCTCGGAGGCAGTCCTACGGACGGATAGCCGCGTCAGCCAGATCGTTCCGCCGCAACCCGGGTTGTCAATCTCACGTGACGGTCACATCGCAGTCATTCAGGCCGGAGCAAAGGCCGACTCCAACACGATGGTCCGTGCTGCTGACGACCTGAAGGGGAAACTCGGCGACATCGGTAGTAACGGAATCACCGTCTCCCTCACTGGCGCGAGCGGAATGTGGTCCGACTTCAACACCGCCAACCGCAACGCGATGATGAAAAGCGAGCTGATCTCCTGGCCTGTGACGCTGGTGATCTTGGTGCTGGCCTTTGGCTCGCTCGTCGCGGCAGGCCTTCCGCTGATGCTGACCATCCTTGGCTTGATGGCCTCCGCGGGTTCGCTCTACTTGGGAACCAAGATTTTCGACATCTCCATCTGGGCGATGAACTTCGCCTTGATGTTCGCGCTCGCGTTGGGAATTGACTACGCGCTCTTCATTGTTTATCGGTTCAGGGGAGCTCTTTTTGGTTCCAAAGAATCAACGGAACACGCTGTCGCTGAGACCATGGACACAGCGGGGAAGGCAGTGCTTTTCAGCGGACTCACAGTGCTGATCTCGCTGACTGCAGTGATGCTCGTGCCTTCGCCGGCATTCCAGTCAATGGCGCTCGGGATCATGATCTCGGTCGTATTCATCCTCGCTGCGGCACTCACTCTTCTGCCAGCTGTGCTTGGCAAACTCGGGCCTCGAGTGGACAGCCTCTCGCTGCCATGGGTTCACTCCGGTGAACATCGCTCACCCCGGTTTGCCGCATGGGCTGAACGGCTCTGGAAGCGCCCATACGCGTGGGGCGCACTGTCCCTTGTGCTGCTCGGAGCCTTGATCATCCCCGTCTTTGGGCTCAACACCGGCATGCCGTCCATCAAGGTTGTGCCAAAGACGGACAGCTCCAGAGTTGGTTACGTCCAAGTCCAGAAAGCATTTGGCCAAGGGGCGCCCGGGGCACTGCAGATCGTCACTACAGCCGAAGGCTCCAAACGCGTTCTCACGGTCGTCAATGCAGACGCCGGCATAGCCCAGGCCATGCCACCAATAAATGGGGCAAACGGTGCTGTGCTGATTCAGGCAACACCGAAAAGCGACCCATCAAGCCCGGTTACAGCCGCAACGATTGACCGACTTCGCACGAGTCTTCCCGCGGGGACGCTGGTTGGTGGCGCGTCAGCGGAGAACCACGACTTGGAGGTCCTCCTGAGTGACAAGACGCCACTCGTTGCGGGGGTCGTGCTGCTGCTCGGGTTCCTCCTGTTGCTTGTCGCACTCCAAGCACCCATCATCGCGGCGCTTGGAGTATTGACGAGCCTGCTCGCGACCGGAGCCGCGTTCGGGGCTGCAAAGCTGATCTTCCAGGACGGACATGGATCCGGACTGCTTGGCTTCGAATCTCAGGGCTTCCTGGATGCCTGGGGGCCAGTGTTCTTCTTCGCGATGATCTTCGCGATCTCGATGGACTACACCGTCTTCCTGCTTTCGTCCGCGAAGGAGCATTGGGACAAGAACCATGATGCGAAGGAGGCGATGGTTGGTGGGTTGGCGCACAGCGGCCGCGTGATCTTCGCCGCTGCCGGAGTGATGGTTGCCGTGTTCTTCACCTTCGCTCTCTCAGGCCCGTTGCCACCCAAGGAGATGGGAGTGATTCTCGGCGTTGCGGTGCTGCTCGACGCATTCCTGGTGAGGCTCCTGCTGATGCCAGTCCTGTTGCGGCTGCTTGGCCCGTGGGCATGGTGGCTGCCAGAGCCTTTGAAGCGAATCCTTCCCGACGTCCGTTTCGGGCACGGTGGAGACAGTTGAAAATGATCCAGGCCAATCAACAAAGGGGTACAACATGGCGTTCGTAGATTTCATGAAGAGCAGTGCAGGCAGGGCTCTGCGGATCATCGCGGGAATCGCGCTGATCATCATCGGTTTCGCTGCCGTCGGAGGAACAGGCGGGACTGTCCTCGCAATAGTCGGTCTCGTGCCGCTTGCTGCAGGACTCGCGAATGTTTGTCTGTTCGCGCCACTGCTGGGTTGTGACCTCAAGGGCAACCCAAGATCAATGGGGGCCTGAGGTGGGATTCACAGCAACTGCAAGAAGTGTCGATGGCGGACTTCGACACGAGGTGGACGTCAATGGCCGTCACACGATCATCACCGATGAGCCAACTGGTATCGGTGGCACCGACCTGGGACCTGCCCCACATGAACTCCTCCCAGCCGCCTTGGCCTCATGCATCTCCACAATGATGATGCTCTACGCAATGCGTAAGGAATGGGATTTGGGCGACCTGCGGGTGGATGTCGACTACGACTATGAGGCTGACCCAAAGCGCTTTGATGTCGAGATCCACATGCCGGAAGGCTTGACGGAGGACCAGATCACCCGGCTTGAGAGGGTTGCCAACACCTGCCCGGTTCGACGGGCGCTGGAAGGCAACTTCGAGTTCAACGAGGAGCTTGTCTTCGGAGGCAAAGCCCTGTCGTCCGATGGTTGAAAGACGCTGACGGAATGAGTTCAGAACTGCGCATCTCCGGGCTTGTCCTTGCCGCTGGCTCAGGCGAACGATTTGGTGGACCAAAGCAACTTGCTGAGTTTGATGGCGAGCCTCTGGTTCTGCGGGCTGCCCGACAGCTCCTCTACTTGGCTGCGATCCAGAAGGTCGCCGTCACTGTTGGTGCACAAGCAGACGCTGTTGAGTCAGCCTTGGCGGAGACTGAAGTCGAACTGATTCCCGTCGCAGGCTGGGAGGAGGGCATGGCGGCATCTCTGCGTGCCGGGATCGCAGCATTGAGGGACAGCTCGGATGCTGTGGTCGTGACGCTGGCAGATCAGCCGCTGGTGACTACGGACATGGTCGCCGCAGTCCTCGATGCTTGGGATGGAGAAGCATCTGCCGTTCGGGCAGTCCACGACGGAATTCCGGGACATCCCGTCCTGATTGGGTCGCGGCTTTTTGACTCTGTGGATGGACTGAGTGGCGACGTGGGAGCCAAGGCACTGCTCGGGACTGACACGCTCAGCGTTGAGTGCGGTCGGGGTTCCATCCTTGATGCGGACACGCCCCAACAGTTAGATGACTTGCTGGGCTCAACCGGCTGACAGTCTCGGGCGGCTCAGGCTGGTACGTCGTGAATGCGTCCGTCGGTTGACCGAAGTCGACCGCCGTCCCGACCGTTGCGATCAGCAACGATCTCGGCAAACATCGAAAGCGCCGTTTCGCCCACGCTGGTAGCTCCCAGGTCCAAGCCAAGTGGGGCTGCGAGCCGGTCGAGTTGGGACTCTGTGATTCCGGCCTCGAGAAGTCTTTCCCTGCGGGATTCAGTGGCCCGTCTTGAGCCCATCGCACCGACAAATCTTGCGGGCGATCTCAGGGCAACCTCCAGGGCCGCATCGTCAATCTTCGGGTCGTGAGTCAGCACGGCGACCGAAGTCGCCTGGTCCAACCCGCCGAGCTGGGCGAACGCCTGGGCCGGCCAGGCCACCACAATGCCCTCGGCCTCAGGGAAGCGCTCTGGCGTTGCGAAGGTCGCACGGGGGTCAACTATCCACGGATGCCACCCCGCGGCTCGTGCAAGCCTGCAGAGAGCCGCTGAGACATCAACTGCTCCCACAAGGATCAAGCGCGGCGGCGGTGCGATGACATCAATGAACAGTCGTCCTCGCTGCTGAGACCGCTCGGCCCACATCAACTCCTCTGCGTCAAAGACTGCCTGAGCTTCAAGTGTGCTGTCCCCGAGATCCCCGGTGAAGGCACTGTCTGGCGTGAAGCAGAGCTTCCTTCCGACCCCGTCTCCTTCCGTGACGGTCACCTCAACGGCCCGGCCGGAATTTCTTGCTGCTGACTCAAGGCCAGTTGTGGAGTAGAGCTCGACCCAAACGTCGATCTCCCCGCCGCAGGGAAGCCCAATCTCCCACGCCTCATCGTCAGCTATTCCAAAGTGCATCAAGTGGGGCTCGCCGCCAGCGAGGACTGCTTTTGCCGCCTCGACAACAGCGCCTTCAACGCATCCACCAGACACGGTTCCCGCGACCTGGCCACTCTCGCTGACCGCCATCTTGGCGCCCGGCGGCCGTGGTGCTGACTTCCGCACACCTGTGACAGTCGCAATGGCAATTCGTTCGCCTGCTTCACGCCAGCGCTCAAGGTCGGGAAGGATTTCTCGCATCAGATTCTCAGGGGGGGGGTGATCAGTCGTCGCCGCCTGCTGGCGCTGAGCCTGGCAGGAGAGGAAGTGACCGCAGGCGGGTGCCTGTCAGTGATGCGATCGCGTTGGCAATAGCCGGCGCGATCGGTGGCAGTCCAGGCTCGCCGACTCCACTGGGCGGATTGCCGTTGGCGGGCATGATCGTCGTGTTGATGACAGGAGCGTTGGCAAGCCTTCCCATTGGGTAGCTGTTGAAGTTGCTCCTCGTTGGAGCACCCTTGGAGAATGGCATTTCCTGCCACATGGCCGCCGCCATTCCTTGCAGGACTGCGCTTTCAATTTGGGACTTCACTGTGTCCGGGTTGATGACGGTTCCGCAGTCAATGACCGCAGTGACCTTCTTGACCTTGATGCCAGCGGCAATTGAGCCGGTCACCTCGGCTACCTCGCCGCAGATGGTGCCACCGAAGCCGCGGGCAAGTGCCACTCCACGACCCGTGCCGCGAGCTGCTGCGGTCGTCCAGCCGCTCGCGGATTCAAGGGCTTCAAGGACGGCAAGGTCCTTTGATCCGCGCGGCAGCATTGCCTTGCGGAACGCGATTGCGTCAGCGCCCGCAGCATGTGCGAGTTCGTCAATGAATGACTCGAGGAAGAAGACGTTGTAGGACTGTCCGACCGATCTCCAGAATCCCAGTGGGACCTGGGCTCCAGTGTCATAGACCCATTCGGCAAGTTGGTTGTCGCCAAGGGAGTAGGCGATCTCCTCAGTGCCGCCGTTCATCAGAAGCCCTTCGACGGCTGATGGGTCAACTGCGTTTGGTCCAAGCCATCCGCGACCGGCATAAATGGATTGCGAGACTGTCTTGCTGGTGATGCCGACTGGCTTGTTGGCCGAGTCAAGGCCGCCAGTGAAGTTGCACAGCGAGGCCGGGCGATAAAGGTCGTGAGTGAAATCCTCCTCGCGTGACCAAGTGAGCTTGACCGGCTTGCCCGCTGTGGCCATGGCCGTTTGGACCGCGTAGCTCACAAAGTCGGTTTCGTACTTGCGGCCAAAGGCTCCACCGACCATTGTCTGGTGAAGCTGAACGGCGGAATCACCCAAGCCTGTAAGGGTTTTGGCGACCGTTACTGATCCTGAAGGGTTCTGTGTTGGAGCCCAGATCTCACAGGACTTCCCGGTGACAACCTGCGCCGTTGCATTGAGCGGCTCCATTGCAGCGTGGGCCAGATACGGCGCCGAGTAAGTTGCGGTCAGCTTCTTGGCTGCCGCGGCGATAGCTGGAGTGGGGTTGCCCTTGGACTTGGCTGAGACTGCCTTGCCGCTTGTCATCAGGGCTGAAGCGTTGGCCTTCATTGTGACCGAGTCAACTGCCGCGGTCGTGGGAGCGTCTATCCACGAAACGTTTACGGAGCGGGCTGCGCGAAGGGCGTCCCAAGTGGTTTTGGAGGTGACGGCAGCGATGCCGATGTACTTGCCAGCGTCGTTTTTGAGCTTGACTATCTGGACGCCTGTGGGGGCTCTGCCGACAGTCCCCAATGTCTGACCGACCTTCGGCGCAAGACGGACTGCAGCATTGAGCATCCCAGTGAGGCGAACATCAATCCCGAAGATGGCTGAGCCGTCTACCTTGGACGGGATGTCAAGCCGCTTGACCGACTTGCCGATCAGGCGAGGGGATCCGTCCGCCAGCAGCGGCGGGTTGGGTGGGACTGAGAGTGCACCTGCAGCAGCCGCAAGCTGGCCGTAGGTGGCGGTCTTGCTGGTGCTCGTGTTTTTCACGACGCCGGCGGTCGCGGTGTACTGCGAGCGCGTTCCACCGCCTAGTCCGGTGATGGAACGGTCGTTCATGGCTGCGCTTACAAGCATTTCCCTAGCCTGGGCACCCGCCTTGCGCAAACCTTCGTAGTAGGCGCGGATTGATGTGCTTCCTGCGGTCCCCTGTGATCCAAAGAGTCGGTTGGTGAACGCCGGCTTTGCATCGCCAAGCTGCATCTTGACCTTTGACCAGTCAACCATCAGCTCTTCAGCCACGATCTGTGGGAGTGCGGAGCTGACTCCTTGGCCCATTTCCGTGCTTGGGCAGATGATTGTCACCAGTTCGTCGGTCCCAATTGAGATCCATGTTCCGATGTTGCCTCCAGACGCAGCTGCCTTCGCAGTACCTGTGGTGAAAGGCACTGCAAGGACGAATGCGCCGCCGACCATGCCGCCCACGAACTGGCGACGGGAGACGGATGCGTCAATCACCTTCTCCAGCGAGTCGCCAAGGACCTCCGTTCGGCGGCTCATGCCATGCCTGCTGCGCGCTTGATTCCCTTACGCACCCGCGGGTATGTTCCGCAGGCGCAAATGTTGCTCATTGCTCCGTCTATCTCCGCATCGGTCGGTTTCGGATTTTGCCTTAGGAGGCTCGCGGCCGCCATCAACATTCCCGATTGGCAGTACCCGCACTGTGGGACCTGCTCTTCAATCCATGCAGCCTGAAGTTTGCTGTTGAGGGACGAAAGGCCTTCGATAGTTGTGATCTTGCGTCGGCTGGCTTCCGAGATGCTGACTTCGCATGACTTCTCGACCTCCCCGCCTACGAGGACTGCGCATGCCGAGCAGCGTTCAATGCCGCAGCCGTACTTCGTTCCCGTGAGCCCCAGAATGTCGCGTAACGCCCAAAGAAGCGGCATGTCGGACGATGATGGAGTGACGGTGTGGTTCTTACCGTTCACGTTGAGGGTGTAACTGGGCATGCGCGCTCCTTGATCAGTTTCGGGCCGGAAACCGACTGCCCGCTTTTGCACGATCCAAGAAATAACTTCCGTGATCGCCTGTCAAGCGGATTACAACAGGCTTTCTTGTCTCTTTCCTAAGGCTTTGTCCGCCAGAGGCTCAGTCGTCGGTGTTGCGGCGCAGCCGCTTGGTTTCCCCTCGGCGCTTCTTGGACTTGATGCGTTTGTCAACCGATGAACGGCTTGGTTTCGTCTTGCGACGGGGTGGAGCGGGTGGCGCGAATGCCTCTGTCAGCAGCTCGACAAGGCGTCGCTCTGCGGATTGCCTGTTCTGCAGCTGTGAGCGCTGCTCGGATGATGTGACGGTCACTGTCCCGTCAACCAGCCGTGAGCCGAGGCGTTCGGCCGCGCGGTCCTTGAGGTAGCCGGGGACAGAGGTGGACTTCAAGAGCGCGAACGAGAGCTCCACTCTGGAGTCAGTGGTGTTCACTCCTTGTCCACCTGGCCCGGAGGAGCGGGAGAACCTCACGGAGAGCTCCGCGCGGGGAATTGAAACTCGGTCGTTGATGATCAGTTCGTCGGACACAGGGAACAGTCTGCCGGGTCTGGGGTTGGGGGTCAGGTTTGAGGGTTGTAATGCAATAGCGGGGCGAAAAATCAACAAACACAGGCGATCCTAAATAGGGCATTCTGGATCAGTTTTTGTGTTATTGTGCCGCGGACATGAAATCAAGCGTCTTCACATTCCCCAACCCAGTCAATGAAGTTTCGGCCCGACTTGTAGCTGCAGGCGTTGTCCTGCTTGCGCTCGTAACCGTGATTTTTGACCAACCCTTGCTCACACTCCCACTGGCCTACGGGTTCATCGCGAGGGTCCTGAGCGGACCGACACTGAGCCCACTGGGCCAGTTCGTCACCCGCGTCCTTACGCCACGGCTGCCCTTTGAGGAGAAGCTGGTCGCGGGGCCGCCCAAGCGCTTTGCCCAGGCTGTCGGCGTTGTCTTCTCCGTCACGGCAGCGGTATTGGCCGTCGGCTTTGGGGAGACAGCTGCTGCCTACGCGGTTCTCTCCGTACTCATCGTCTTCGCTGTACTGGAATCGGTCTTCGGAATCTGCGTCGGCTGCAAAGTCTTCGCCCTGCTTATGAAGGCAGGGGTAATTCCCGAAGAGGTCTGCGAGAGCTGCAACAACATTGCTCTGCGTCAGGCTCAGCCGGTTGGGGCGGGCGGAGCATGAGCATCGCCACAGCAAAAGCCCAAC
>JBAXHG010000057.1:0-9392 GCA_037139015.1 Actinomycetes bacterium
TCGAGCTGGTCCATACGGACACGGTGCCCGGCACTCACGCACATGGCTGGGGACTGGGCTTCATCACCGCAGACCTTGACAAGGCCATTCATGAGCTTGATGGGCTTATCGGTCCAGCGCGTCCGGCGGTTCAGCCCGGACGACGGATTGCCACCTTCCGACGGGATGCAAATCTTGGTGTTCCTGTGGTTCTGATGGACCCAGAGCCCGAAGACCGTGGCGGGTATCCAGCCGACTGACCGGAAGGTGGGTTGGGCGCGGTCAGAGTAGATTGCCCGCGGTAACCGCATGTCAGAATTCATCTACACACCACTTGGTGACAACCGCTTCATGCCCACCGGCCTGGCCCGCGGTCCTTGGAGCCCAGACCACCAGCATGGCGGTGCCCCAACCGGGCTCCTGACTCGTGCAGTCGAGCAGGTTGAGACCGTGCTGCCAATGCGGTTGGTTCGCATCACATTCGAATTCCTTGGGCCGCTCCCTCTGGAGGAGATGACCGTCACCACGGAAGTCATTCGTCCTGGCAAGCGCGTGCAGTGGGTGGCAGCAACAATTGAAGTTGGTGGGCGCCCAGCCATGCGTGCGATGGCACTGTTCATGAGGGTGGAGGAGGACTCCTCCCCAATCGTGGACATTGAGCCTGCCCCTCTGATCCAACCCACGCTTGAGCTTCCAAGCGCCGTGGACCATTTGGACACGGGTGAAATGTTTGCCGGGCACGCAGTGGACATCCGCATGGCGGGTGGCAAGGAAAACTGGCTTGCCCAAGGTCCAGGCCGAGCCTGGTTCAGGCTCAAAGTTCCCTTGGTTGCGGGCGAGGAGCCCACGGCTCAGCAGCGAGCAGTGTCAGCGGCTGACTTTGGCAATGGGATCAGTGCTGCGCTTGACTGGGGCGAATGGTTGTTCGTCAATTCGGACCTGACGGTCAACCTTTCGCGCGCTCCGGTTGGAGAGTGGATCCTGCTCGACTCAGTCATGCGGATCAGTGGGGATGGAACTGCACTGACGGAGACAAGCCTCTCCGATACGCACGGGGGCATTGGCAAAGCAGCACAGAGTCTGTTCGTCGCGCCATCATCTGGTGCGAGCTCTTTCGGCAAGTCCTGAGCGACTCGAAGCGGGCTGCGGCGGCCTCGAATCCCCCAAATAGCGGGCATTGTCGGTTGGCAGGTGACACAAGGTGTGTGGGGTTGGTACTTTCCAGCCCGTGGAAGCAAGCATCACATTGAGGAACCGCCTTGTCGTTGCGACCAATACTTGGCGCACGCATGTTGGTCAACCTCTGCCAAAGATTCCCAAGGGAAACCCAATTGACCAGATCGAAGCTTTCGAGATGGCACTCGTGGAGAAGCTCGCGGCCGACGCAAATCCGCAGAACGCCAGTGAGATCGCAGAGCGCACTTGGGACCTCGTACATGACCGGGATGAGACTGACCCTGTCAAGTCCCGTGTGATGGAACTTCATGCCGAGCTCTTGAAGCTCGGTCCTCCCACCCTCTAGGGCTACTTGCACAACAGTGGTTTTGTTGTGACCTGGCGATCGCCTGACGTCATGCCTCCAGCGGCATTCTGCATCTTGTTAACTCCTTTAACCCCGCATTCGTCTGGTAGTGCTACCGTCCAAGGGGTAAGGCTGGCTCAACCGGGTCAGCAAAGTTAGTGCAAGCGAGCAGTTAGCTCCCCATTGGGAAGTTCAGAGGCGCAGCACCAGTAGTTAAGGAAGTAATTAAGTGCCGACAGGAACAGTTAAGTGGTTCAGGGACGACAAGGGCTTCGGCTTCATCACACCAGATGAAGGCAGCCAGGACCTTTTCGTTCATTACTCCGCCATTGGCGGCCAGGGATATCGCTCATTGAGCGAAGGTGCCAAGGTCAGCTATGAGGAAGAAGCAGGCGACAAGGGCCCTAAAGCCATCAACGTTGCGCTGATTTAAGCTGAATCGCAACACCATGGGGAGCCGCTTTGACCGTAAGGTCAGGGCGGCTTTTCTATTTTCTGGGCAGGTCATCTGCCACCATCGGATGAAGGACTAACGACTGTGGCATCCCAGCGTCAACTCTCCGGCAGCAACGACGGCACGTCAACCGCTGCCGTCCGTCGTCGCCGTGCGCTCGCCGTCTTGGTGTTGGTAGTGGCGCTCGTCGGCGTTGGCTGGGCTGGCTCATCCGCGCTGATCGGGAAGAGCGCAACACCCTCCAAGGCCACGGCCTCTTCCGATTCCAGATCAACAGCGGTGACGACGACCGCGTCGAGCGGCACTCCAGCTCTTGTCAACCTTCAGGGGATCACTCCGTTGGTTCCGGGACAGGCGAAGGTCATGACCAACGCTGCAGTTCCAGAGCGCAAGGTTGCCCTCACCTTTGACGATGGGTTCTGCCCGGCGTGCGTGAAGAAGATCGTTGACGTGCTCGAGCAGACCGGTGCGCACGCGACCTTCTTTCCCAACGGGCGCTACGCGGCCAGCTGGGAGCCTCAGGCGAGTCGAATTAAGGCGCTGGTCGCGAAGGGACAGCTCACATTGGGGAACCACACGTTCAGTCACAACGCTTCAACCTCAATTGGTGCGGATGCCTTCGGCCAGGATTTGCAGCGCAATGAGGATTGGATTGAGAAGACTTTTGGGTTGACCGGCCGCCCGTGGTTCCGCCCGCCTTACGGTGATTACAACGCTGGCACGGTCGACAAGGCGGGACAGCTTGGCTACACGAATGTGGTCATGTGGTCTGGAACGGTTGCGGACTCATCGCTTAAGAGCCCGAATTACATTCTCAATGCAATCAAGTTCTGGGCCAAGCCTGGGCGAATAATTCTGCTCCACGGCAACTACCCGCCTACCGCCCACGTGCTTCCCAAGATCCTTGACCTCTTAAAGAAGAAGAACCTCACACCCGTAACCATGGCCGAGCTGGTCAAGGGCGGCACAACCTCAGACCGCGGGAATACGGGTTACTGAGTCAGAGCACGTTGTCCAGGTCGTCTTCGGATAGGTCTGCCTGTCGGAGGATTGACTTCAGCGTCTTCACCTGAATCTCCCTTCGGCCTGCCGGAACAATCACGTTGCGGGTCGGTTGGCCAAGCAGGCGGTACTTCTGGTGACTTCCGCGCTGGGTGACAAACACGAAGCCGTGCCTGAGGAGTGCCTTCGATATTTGAGCGGAGGAGTACCGCTTAGGCACGGTCCACGCGGACCGTGTGATGACTCAATGTTCGTGCGGCGGCAAGCTCAGCGTCAGTCATCCCATCAATGTGAAGCTCAACTGCTTCCCGGACCATCGCTAGGGCAGCTTCAGGGGTTGGCCCGAAACTGGCCACGTCAAAGTTCAGGCACTGCGCAGTGAATTGATCCCCATCTCGGAGAACGATCACGTCAACGGCAAGCTCCTGTTTCGTCGGTGTACCCATTCCTTCAGGGTAGGGCCACGGCCTCGATTTGCCAAGTGCCTGCGCAAACTTGTTGCAGATGCGCGCGGCGGTTAATTGCGGACTGCTTCGCGCATTGCCTCTTCAAGGCCCATGGGCGAGTCGTTGATTCCGGCGGGAGGTGGTGTGGTTACGACCGTTTCGGCTTTGAGGCCGTCAATGAGAGGGCGGGCAATTCCACTGTCCACTGCTGTCACAAAGCCAACCCAGTGACTTGAGAGTCGAGGGGACAGAACTGGCACGCGAATTACGAATGGCTTGCGTCTGTTCAGGGCTCGGGCCAGTGAGAGCATCATTTCCCGGTAGGTCACAACATCCGCGCCACCAAGCTGGACTTCTCCGTTGAGGCCTTCAACTTCAGCGCAGTGGGCGAGCGCGCCAACAAGGTCTGGCATTGCGATGGGTTGGGTGTGGACGTCAATCCACTTGGGGCAAATCATTGCTGGCAGCCGCTCTACGAGGTGGCGCAGCATGATCAGCGACGCTGATCCGGCACCAACAACGATCGCGGCGCGGGCGTAGACGAACTCTGGTGCTGCATCACGCAAGATCACGGCGGTCTCATGGCGGCTGAGCAGGTGCTCTGATCCATTGCCGTCATCCGGGCCGAGGCCGCCCAGGTAGATCACCCTTCGCACACCTTGGCGCTTGGCTGCGGCAACAAAGTTTGTGGCGCCCCGGCGGTCTCTTTCTGCAAAGTCACCGCCGCCTGTCATCGCGTGGATCAGGTAGTAGGCCACTTCAATTCCGGCGAGTGCCTCGTCGAGTCCTTCTCCACTCAGGACGTCACCCTTGACCACCTCTACTCCAGTGCTGGCAAGGGCTTCTGGGGTGCGGGCAAGGCACCGAACATCATGGCCGGCGGCTTCCAGGGCGGGGAGCAGCTGGGCGCCGACGTAGCCGGTTGCTCCTGTGAGAAGAATCTTCATGTCTTGCAGGGAAGCAGAGTTTGTTGCCGCTTGCTGCGAGGGAGGCTTCGTGGGGCTGTTTCCCATTCGGCGCGCCGTGTAACAGATCACAGGACACAGTGCAACAATTCTGTCGGGAAATGATGATTTCCTGACAGAATCCTGTTAGTCTGGATTCATGCCAGCCACCAACCAAAGTAGTAGCGAGCGCCTGGACCAGTCGGTCTCATTTACTGCAGAGGAGATGCGCCTGCCCGGCGAGGCTCGGGTAAAGCTGGAACAGGGTGGCCATGTCGTTGTGACGAGGTACGGAAAGCCTCACGCTGCGCTTCTGAGCTGGGAAACATTTGCGCTGCTCGGGCCCATGCTCGAACTGATTGAAGCTGGGGCTGTTGTCCCACCCGAAGCGTTGATGACAGAGGACGACGTGACACTCCTCAACGAACTTGCGCGAGACGAGCATGTGGCCCCATCTGAGGAGGCGTTGATCACAGCTCTCCTGGCTGAAACCCCGGAGCAGGAGAGGCAGCGGATGGCTCGGATTAGCGCCAGATCCAAGAAGGCCTCGAAGAAGGGGACAAAGGGCGGTGCCTAGCGCTGCGGAACTGCGCCGTGGCGCCATCGCCTTCGGGGTATTTCCGTTCGCAGCGGAGTTTCCAATGACATGTCTCGGAGCAGACGGAACGCAGGACCAGGTTGTCAACGCTGACGACTTCGCGGCAGGCCGCAGCCCGGGTGGCTACTCGTCCGTGGTGGCGAAGGTGAAACTGCGACCGATGCTTCTGCTCCACGATGGCACCCGCGGCTCCCGGGATGACCTCCTCGGAGTACGGATCGGGAGCGTCAGGGCAGCCACACGAAAATCCGGCTCATGGGCGCGAGTCGAGTCAGGTGACCACCCGTTCCTCTTTCGGCTTCCAGTTGCCGAGCGCTATGGCCTGCCCGTGGAATCTCTGGTCGACCTTACTTCGGTAACGGCGGTCAACAAGTCCGCTGTCTGGAAGATTGTTGGAGGCCTCAACTCAGCTGAGATGAGACGGATCAGTGATTGCCTTGCCCGGGCATTAAGCCTGGACCTTGGGGCCCGCGTCAGGGCCGATGCGACTGAGCTGCTGCGTCGAAGTGGGCTGCTGCAAAGCTAGCGATGGCTGGCTTAAGGCCGGGGGCTGGCCTGAACTCCGAAGCCAGTGGGCTACTGCTTGGCCGGTGGGCCGCCGCGGTCTTGGTCCATGACCATCCGCACGATTGCGAGCAGTAGACCGATGACTCCGCAGACCATCAGGATCGTCCCGAGCACCTCAAGGTCAACGCCGTTGACTTGGTCGGTGATCGCAAACCGGGCGATTGCGCCGAGGGCGATGATGAAGAGTGCGAATGCGGCTGCCATTGAGTTTCAAAAGATAACCGCAGTGGCGGCACTCGCGTCAGAGTTAGCAACCCGTGGCCCACGGACTCCAGTGGCGCCATGGGCTTGGGCACGGAAGGGCTGTTTGGTCGTTCTCCCGTCCACAGCGGTTCGGTACTCTCCCGCCAATGACCGAATTCATTCCCCAGTACTCACTTACCGACGACCAAATCGCAATCCGCGACATGGTTCGTCAGATCACCGAAGAGCGCATCGCCCCCCGTGCGGCGGAAATTGATGCCAAGGGTGAATATCCCCACGATCTGCGCAAGCTCCTTGGCGAACAGGGCATTTACGGCCTTGCCATTCCAGAGGAGTACGGCGGAACTCACACTGACGAAGGTTGCGGAACACTGACCTTGAACATCGCGGTGGAAGAGATCAGCAAGGCTTGCGCTTCAACAGCATTGACGCTGATGGTCGCTGAGCTTGGCACCCTTCCAATCAGGATTGCCGGCACTGAGGAGCAGAAGCAGAAGTGGCTTCCCAAGGTTGCAACGGGCGAGTGGTCATCTGCTTTCGGATTGTCCGAGCCTGAGGCTGGCTCTGACGTTGCGGGCATGTTGACGCGCGCGGTCAAGGATGGTGACGAGTACGTCATCACAGGCTCCAAGAGTTGGATCACCAACGCTGGAATCGCCGACTACTACATCATCTTCGCGGTTACTGACAAGGAGGCCAAGCACAAGGGCATCAGCGCTTTTGTGATGGAAGCTGACCGGCCTGGCTTTGCGGTCACAAGCCTTGAGCACAAGATGGGAATCAAGGGCAGCCCAACGGGAAGCCTTTCCTTTGATGAGGTCCGCATTCCCGCCGAGAACCTTTTGGGCAATGAGGGCGAGGGCTTCAAGATCGCCATGCAGACACTTGACCGCAGTCGTCTTGGTGTCGCAGCCCAAGGTCTTGGCATCGCTCAGGGAGCGCTTGACTATGCGGCCGCTTACGCCAAGGAGCGCAAGGCGTTCGGCAAGTCACTGATGCAGTTCCAGGCAGTGTCCGGCAAACTCGCCGACGCGGCCATTGGTTGCGCGGCAGGCCGTGAGCTGCTTTACAAGGCAGCCTGCGGAGTTGACCGTCAGGACCCAGGCTTTGGTGCAATGTCATCCATGGCAAAGGTGTTCAACGCGGACCACGCGATGAGGACCACTGTCGAGATGGTTCAGGTTCTTGGCGGTTCCGGGTATGTCGTTGAGTATCCGATGGAGCGCATGATGCGCGACGCCAAGATCACCCAGATTTACGAAGGCGCGCAGGAAATTCAGCGCGTCGTTATTTCCCGGTCTCTGTAGTTACAGGCAACAACCCTTTTCAAAGAAAGAACACAGGAGAATCAAATGCCAGAAGCAGTAATCGTTGACGCAATCCGTACTCCCATCGGCCGTGCCTTCAAGGGCTCGCTGTCATCCCTTCGTCCTGATGAGACTCTTGCTTTCATCCTTGACGCTCTGATGGAGCGCAACCCGGGCGTTGACCCCAAGCTTGTTGAAGAGGTCATTTGCGGTTGCGGTCTCCCACAGGGACTTCAGGCCAACAACATCGGCCGCATTGGCGTGCTGCTGAGCAAGCACCTCACGCAGGAGACCAATGGTTCAACCATCTCCCGCTACTGCTCATCAGGACTTGACGCAATCCGCGTTGCTTCTAACAATGTCAAGGCCGGACAGGGCGACATTTACATCGCCGCTGGCGTTGAGTTCGTATCCAAGTTCAACGAGGCTCAGGAAGCTGTTCGAGTTGATGATCGGAACGAGAACCTCCAGGGCAACAACGGACAGCCAGACGCTTACATCGATATGGGCGTCACAGCTGAGAACGTTGCTGACCGTTACGGCGTAACCCGTGAAGAGCAGGATGCTTACGCACAGCGCAGTCAGGAGCTCGCCGTTGCAGCGCAGGAGTCCGGGTTCTTTGACAAGGAGATCGCACCTGTGACCCTCGCTGACGGAACTGTTGTCAGCAAGGACGACGGCCCACGTGCAAGCTCAACAATCGAGAAGCTCGCAACGCTTCAAGGCGCCTTCCGTGAGGGTGGCACCGTGACAGCTGGCAACGCTTGCCCACTCAATGACGGTGCAGCCGCTTGCTTGATCATGAGCGCGGAGAAGGCAGCGGAACTTGGCCTCAAGCCACGTGCCCGCATCGTCACCGCAGCCACTTTTGGCAACGAGCCTGAGTACATGGGTGTCGCCCCGATTGGTGCCATCAAGAAGGTTCTAGAGCGCGCCAACCTGACAATGGATGACATTGATGTTGTCGAGTTGAACGAGGCTTTCGCAGCCCAGGTGATTCCAATCGCCAAGGAATGCGGCATTGACATGGCCAAGCTCAACCCACACGGCGGAGCAATCGCCCTTGGTCACCCATTCGGAATGACCGGCGTGCGCATCATGACCACCCTCCTCAATGACCTTGAGACGATGGGCGGCCGTTATGGCCTTGAGACCATGTGCGTCGCACAGGGTCAGGGCAACGCGATGATCGTGGAGCGCCTCGACGCCTAAGGATTGAAATCAAGCTGGCCTTTGGGTCAGCTCGTGAGTAGGGACCAGAGCCCGCGTCGCCCAACAGTTTGGGGTGGCGCGGGTTTTGTGTTTGGGGAAGCTGACTAGCCGCGACCGAGGCGGGCTTCTTCAAGCCGCCTGGTCCACTCAGCGTGTTGACGCTCGAGCTTTACTGCCTCTAATGAGTTGCCGGCCTTGAGCCGGTTTGTTGCGGCGGTGTCAAGTCGGTTGAACTCGGCCCGGGCGCTGGAGAAAGCGTGTTGCCGGTCGGCGAAGGCTGTTTCGCGAACCTTCTTGATTAGTTCTTTGCGGCGGGCGATCTGAGCCTTCGGGGAGAGGACCTTCGACTTTGGTCGAGCTGGCGAAGCTGCGCGTGGGGCGCGGAGGGTTGTGGCTCCCCCGGAAACGCCAGTGGCAGTCCGCTCACCGCGGGCAATCGCACGGGCCTTGGAGATCTGGTCCATGGTGAGGTCTGAATAGGCAGTCTTGATGCGCTCGGGCGACATACCGTTCACTCCCGGGATGTTCAGTGCTTTCAGCACATCGCGCTTGCGCGCAACGCCACCAAAGTCAGGAAGCGACCCGTCTCCTCCGGTTCCTGAGCCTGAGGTTCGTGCACGGTCCCAATTCATCTTGCTTCCCATATGAGTCCAGCGTAGCTGGATGGGTGAAGCGGCTTACCCGCTGGGCGAGTGAGCTTGCCCACACGGGGCCTTGGGTTATTCGGGTTGGGCTTGAAGGACTGCGAACTCCACGGCGTGAATCTCGTTGTCGTCCATCATCAGAACGAGCTGGTACGGGCCTGCGACTGGGAACACGACGCCCCGGAAGTTGAAGGTCATGGCCAGCTTCTCCTCGGCAAGCTCAACGTCAGCGTCCTGATCTCGGGTGGAGACCATTTCCGTGCGCGTCCGTGCTGCCTCTTCACCATCAGGCCCTTGGACGATCACTTCAAACACGTGGTCTGAGCGAACTTCGTCGGGTGGAACAACCAGCCTCAGCGCCACGTCAAAGGAGCCGTGAACATGTGGGAACGATTCAGCTGTGAGGACTTCCCAACCGGCACCGTAAATATCCATTTTTCCGTCTGGCCGTTGTATGGCCCCGTCAGCGAGTAGTGCGTAATCAATTTTCATTGGTTCAGGTTAGGGGGTGAG
>JBAXHG010000058.1:0-9382 GCA_037139015.1 Actinomycetes bacterium
GAAGACTCAGATTGAAGAGTTGAACGACGTTGCCAAAGTCAACGTGTTCTTTGTCGACGACCTTCAGATCGTCCGCCACGGCGAGGTTGGGTCCGCAGACCTCATTCGCGAGTCCGCGAAAGAATCGGGGCGACGGTTCTTCGAGTACAAGCTCGCAGCTCAATTCCGTTGTGCCGGTTCCGAAGGTTTCGTCTCGTGGGTGACCAACACCCTTGGGATTGAGAACACAGCCAACAGACACTGGTCAACCGGCGAAGAGTTCGATTTCCAGATCGCTGACTCGCCGGCGCAACTCGAGGCAATGATCCGCGGCAAGGTCGAGGAGGGAGTCAGCGCGCGCCTAATGGCCGGCTACTGCTGGCCATGGTCGGGCCCAAAGGGTGATGGAACTCTTGAGGACGACGTTCAGATCGGAGACTTCGCCATGCCTTGGAATGCTCGCCCCGACGCGGGCCGCCTTGCTTCGGGCATCCCCAAGTCAAACCTCTGGGCGAGCGAACCCGGTGGAATTGACCAGATCGGGTGCGTCTACACAGCGCAAGGATTTGAGTTCGACTACGCCGGGGTAATTATTGGGCCTGACCTTGTCTACAGGGAGGGCGAGGGCTGGATTGGCCAACTCACGGAGTCCAACGACCGCCAGGCCAAGATGGGTAAGGAGTCTTTCGCCGAGCGGATCAAGAACACGTACCGAGTTCTCCTCACCCGCGGAATGAAGGGTTGTTTCGTCTACTTCACAGACGATGAGACTCGGGAGTATTGGGCATCACGGATCATCACTCCGGGTAGCTGACACGGACGGCCCTTAGCTATGAAGATTACCCCCTGCGAATCGCTAGCCCATTTGAGAAGTCTCAACATTTAGTGAATGACTGACAGTGCGGACGAAGCCGAACCAAATCCTAAGGAGCGAACCCAGTCCCGGAGGAGCTGAGCACCCCTCTCGCACCCCAACATTCGCCCGAGGAACTAGCTCTCCCCAGCCGCCGCAAGGGCCGGATGTCGGCCGTCCGCAACCATAGACTGGCAACATGTCCGTCCAATCCTCGCCCCGAATGGATGCCGCACAACTCCCAGAGGGAAGGCCATCGGATCCGCCCGCCTATTTGCGGCTAGATGGGAGGGTCACTCGAACCACTTGGGGGGCAGGGCCGGGTGGGCCAGTAATCGCAGACCTACCCGATAGTGCTGACCCCGCGCTAGACGCGCACTCTGCTTTCGGTCAGTCTTGGCTCCGGGGCCGGAGGCGACCCGTAGTTCCTGCACCAACCGATCGCTCGCTCACCCTCGTAGATCTGTTCAGTGGCGTTGGCGGGCTCTCACTCGGGGTTGAAAACGCCGCTTGGATGCTCGGTAGAACGACAAGATCCCTACTAGCAGCCGATATGGACCTGAACGTCCTTAACGTCTACCAGCGCAACCTTAACCCGAAGCTATCTGTCAGTGATCCAATAGAGACCCTGATAGACGGAGATCTCGGTGTCGCACTCACCGAAGCTGAGCGCTATCTCTCTGAGCGTCTTGGAAGAGTTGACTTCCTCGTAGCCGGTCCACCCTGCCAGGGGCACTCTAATCTCAATAATCACACGCGACGCAACGACCCGCGAAACCTGCTCTACGAAAGAGTCGCTCGAGCCGCGGAGGTGCTAAATCCAGAACACATAATCATTGAGAACGTGCCTGGCGTTGTGCACGATCAGAGAAACGTTGTGGAACGGACCAAAGCTTCCTTGCTGAAGATCGGCTACTCGGTAGACGCGGGGCTGATCAAGGCTGAGCTAACTGGAGTCGCGCAGCGACGTAGGCGCTACTTTGTCGTGGCTTCAAGAACCAAGACCCCCTCAATACAGGACGCAATAGCCTTTGGCCTTACCCCTTGCAGGCCTATCACCTGGGCGGTTGGGGATCTCACCGATCAGGAGGATGGTGGCCCGTTCGATTCATCCTCCGGTGCAGCGGCAGTAACTAAGGAACGTATGAAGTATCTCTTCGACAATGACCTTTACGACCTACCCGACAGCATGAGACCGGCCTGCCACCGGGACAAGCCGCACTCCTACAAGTCGGTTTACGGGCGGATGTACCGAGACCTCCCAGCCCCCACGATCACGAGTGGTTTCGGGACGATGGGTCAGGGTCGGTTTGTACATCCGCTGGAGCCAAGAACTCTCACTCCGCATGAAGCGGCCCGAGTACAAGGCCTTCCGGACTGGTTCCACTTTGGAGGACTTTCAAGGACACAGCTTCACAAGGCAATCGGTAATGCAGTTCCTCCGCAGATGACTAGCGCGCTGGCTGAGCATCTCCTCACGTTGACTTAGGCCCAGCATTTTTCGCGTGTGCGTTAACATGAGCCGATGCCGCTGGAGATCAACGAACATGTCGCAAAGTTGACTGACTACATCCCGTTCGAAGGAACTTCCGGGAGTCAGATATACGAATACACCGCGCAGGACGACAATGCCCTCAATGTCGCCACCGTCGCGCTGACGCATGTTGAGAATGCTCTAGACCAACAGGACCTGCGATTGATTGTGTTGACCGGCGACGCAGGGCACGGCAAGACCCATTTATCGGCCCAAACCATGGCGCTTGCAGGCCTCTCCCGCCGCGAAGTCAACGAGAAGCTCCGAGTTGAGGAGGTCTGTTCCGGTTTGATCCCGGTCACAAAGCTGCCTAACGGCAAGGACCTCTTCATAATCAAGGATCTAAGTGAGATCAGCCCGGAATCGCTTGGTTGCATGAGGCTAAAGCTGGCGCTTCAGTCTCCAGACCGCCTAACACTAGTCTGCGCCAATGAGGGCCGACTCCGAGCTATCTGTGCTCCCGATCAGGATTTGAAGCCGATTCTCGATGCCTTGAAGCACGGTGTTGCTACTGGGATCGTTTCCCCCACACCCGAGCTTGAGGTGATCAACCTCAACTTTCAGAGCGTCGCGGCTAAAAACTCACCAATTTTGAGCGCAGTCATTGACTCTTGGCACCGCGAAGACTCACCGTGGGCGCCTTGTAACGACTGCGATGCCAAGGGCAGCTGCCCCATTCTGGCAAATAGGACGCGTCTTGCTGACGGCCTAGCACCCGACGGGCCTGGCCCATTTGGCGAAGCACTCCTAACGCTTTTCCGGACCGCAGAAGCCGCTGGTGCAGTCGTGACGATCAGGCAGCTACTCATTCTTCTTGCCTACGCGACGACCGGAGGCCTGGACTGTGAGGCGGTACACGCCAAAAACCTAGGAACCGACGGCAGCGATAGGCCCTGGCAGACCGACCTCGAGTTCACAAACCTGATCTTTGGCGAACGAATGACGACTACTCAGGCCGAGAGCGTTCCATCCCTTCGCTATCTAAGAGCGCTTGACCCAGGGTACTCGCGCCATCGAATGGTTGACGAGGCCCTTGATCCTATTGAGGCAGCTGACCTCCTTTCCTTCCCAGAACCTGAGGATCCGTCCCAAGTCGCTGCGCCGCAGACAGGAGCCCAAGCCAAGAAGCACGGAGAGAGGGCAAGAACCATCAAGCGCTCACTTCGGCGAGCCGACTACTTTCAGGCCCTAAAGTCCGACCTTCCTCCTATCAAGAGACTCGGCCTCCGTTACGTTGATGAATTTCGCCAAATCTGTGACGAAGGCTCGCGGCATCCGGACCACGATCAGCTTGTTCGTTCACTCGTGCTCGGGCTCGAAGCGATTCAGGGAATCCGTCGAGAATCTTTGGGTCATGAGCTCTTAATTGCGGATGCAGCATTTCCAACCGATTCGAAAGCCACGGTCATCCAAGGCACGATCCCGTCTCAATCCCTCAAACTACTCAACCAACGGGAACATTGGGATTGCGTCGCCACCTCATCAAGCATGAGGACCCCCGAGGTTGTTGACTGGTGCGACCGGCGCGTTTACCTCAGAGTCAATGGAAGCAGCCCGGATAACGAGCCTCTCACTATCCCTTTAGGGCTCAACATCTACGAGTTTCTCCGTCGAGCAGCAGACGGACTCCCGGTTGGAGATTTCTTCGCATCAGACATACGGACGATCTCCTTCCTACTCGGAGCCCTAGGGCGAAATCTCTACAAGCGCGAGGAGTATCTGGAGGTTGCTGCAGACGGCCAGAGGCGCAAGGTTGCGCTTAACAGCTCCGGACTAATTGAGAGCTGGTAGTTGGGTCGTGACTGAGAAAGAAACCAAAGACAAACTGATTAATTCCTTCTTCGGCGGGGGTTTTCATAGCCAAGGCCAGGGATTCTTTCCGGCACTAGAGCTTCTATCGGTAATCCGCGGGTGTTGGCTCAAGGGCGGAAGCGACGCTCTCTTACCCGTGGACTGCAATGACCCACTGGACTACGTTAGGACTCCGCATGACTT
This sequence comes from Actinomycetes bacterium, assembly GCA_037139015.1. Lineage (GTDB taxonomy): Bacteria > Actinomycetota > Thermoleophilia > Solirubrobacterales > Solirubrobacteraceae > WLNJ01. The sequence goes on from JBAXHG010000058.1 coordinate 4,362, forward strand.
TGCTAGGAGATTGTTTGATTTCTCGGGCCGCTACTTCGACGAAAAGGACCTAGAGAGTTTTGCCGGTTCCGACGAAGAGAAACAGCGCACACGAAGGGTCGTATCGGAAGTTTTAGGTGCTGTCCGAGCGCCGACTAACGACGTAAGCCGTCGCAGAAAGTCGGGCGACTCAATCAACATCTGGTTCGCCCTACCACTCGCTGGCGAGCTCATACACGACGATGCGGTCGCGCGTCCGTTAAAGCCAGAAAAGGCAAAAGCCCAATTTGAAAACGACCCCAACGCTCCACTCATAGGCATGGCTTCCAGCCAACCGCAGCTCCTGAGCCTGGAACGAAGCTCTTTCCGAGGGGCTGGACTCCTAGCTCACAAGATCTTGCGAACAGACCCCGACGAGGATCGACTGCGTGCAACACGTGAAGGTCTGGCGACACTCGTTGAGGACGGGCGGTCTCCCATTGGCCAGCTTGGAGCCATATTGGGGCGGCACGACAGATTGCCACCCCAGAAGTCATTCAGGGACATGAACGAACATGGAACAGCTCCATCGTCAGACGCCCCTAAGTGGCAAGGGTTTCTCCGAGAGGGTGTTCACAACATCGTCACTAGAAGCCAGCTTCCTGAGGCTCGCCGTGCAGTCCTCCTGATGCATTGGGTTCCTTATTGCCTTGCGAGGTATCAACTTGAGGTGGTTGACCACTCAGTCTCAGAAGCGTCGCCGCACCACTACCTTGATTTCGGCACTGGACCATCAACCGTGCGCTCTCGGAGTCAATTCACGGTTGACCGAATAGGACCCAGGATCCGCGCCGCAATGATTACCCATGCAAGTCCGCAAACGGCCGATGTAGAGAACCTAGCCCTTGCTCAGGCGGACGACGCGAGGAAGTTCCTCATGGGAACACTGGGGCGCATCGGGGCCTTGAACAGCCCGTTCGGAACGGGCCGCCATTTCACGCTGCGACCAACAATGCTTGAAGCTCTTGTATTTGCATCAATTCCCGCTCATCTCCCCGGAGTACCACTAACCGAGTTCTGCTCAAGAACACTATGGCGCGATTACGATCTAGTCGTTGACCGTGCCTCTGCAGCTCAAGCAGCGGCAGACGGACAGATTGATTTGGAATCCTTCCACCGCAACTCATCAAACTTTGCGAGCCTGCTGGAAGCCCAAGGACTCCTTGAGAGGTATTCGGATTCCACTAGCCTCGTTTCCACAGAAATGATTATCAATCGGAGCTATTGACCCTTGCTCCGCACGCCATCAAAGGACGTCGAATGAACCGATCTGTTCCGGATCTCATCGGGCTTGTAGCTGCTGAGCACCTGCGGAAACTCTTCAACGCCCAAAACTCTTCCGACTCCGCCTTACGGGTCCTTCTCCGCAGTTTTAAGCCAGCTGAGGTCGCCTCCATTCTGACCCGACTAGAAGGGATCAAAGCTCCTACTCGGGAACTTCCAGTCCTACTATACGTTAGCGATGGAGCAGATTATGAGGAGATTGACAAGCGCTTCTATTCCGATCCACCTAACACTCTAACCTGGTGCAGGAACAATTCTCCAGATGGTCTCCTTGCATGCCTGATCGGTGATGCCTCTGACCAAGCAGGCCTCTCGGCACTGCGCCGGTTCACTGATTCCGACCTACTCGCAAAGGAGCACGAGAACGAGACAGTCCGGATTATGAGCACCTCTGCTTGGACTCTGCAGGGAGGGCAAGGCCCGATGCCACAGTCTCTCCTTAACTATCTCACAGCCGTGTACAAGGCTGTAACGCGAGACGAACCCATAGCCCTGCGCGCTTGGGCTGAATTCACGGTTGCTCTCTGCGACGCCGGAGTAGATCTCAACGGAGTCATTGACCCGAACGACGCGATACAGCTCATCGGACAAAACCTAGTATCGCTTGGGCTGTTTCCGCACGCGTCTTTAAGCGAGGACCCACGGAAAATGGAAGCGGCATTGCGGAACAATCGTCGCCTGACCCGGCTTTCCGAGCCTAAGGGAGCCGCGCTTCGGGAGCTCAAGCTAGTGGCGGTCATTGAAGACGCAAGGGCCCATGAGTTCAGAGGTCCGCTCGGAGAGGAACTAACCGACCAGGAACGGTTGGACGTTAGCGAGAACATAGTCAAATACTGCGAATCAGCCCTCAGCGAACATCGTGAGGTAATTGACTTTTCTCAGTTCATGAGTCTCTTCGAAGGCATGAAGTCGGAAACGAAGAAACTCGGAGAACGTGTTGAGGAGGAACTCAAACTCAATTCCGCCTCGGACCCCGACCCTCTTTCCGCTTTTCACGAATCACAACTTCGGAAAGGCCTCGATGACAACGAGCCTAAGGCAGCCCGCCAGCTCATGGATCTGGAGACCGCTGAAGAGTCGTCGGTCTTCGACAGTCTATCCAAGGCGCTCCGGAAGCGGATTGAAAACCTTGCCCTTCCCTCCGACGTCGTCCGGGCGGATCCTCTATTCATGCTCCTGGAGGCGATTGATCGAAGCGGCGAGCTAGAGGAATCACGCGGAGGACCAGCAATACATCTAGGCCTTGATCGACGTGAGAGGGTTCCGTGGCTCACACTCCTCGTATTTTCGACTCTTTACGGGCCTAGCCTGGGGAAGGTCGCTGATCTGACTGACTCCTCGGACCACCATCAGCTAACAGTTGATCCTGCACTCCTGAGGCCCTCTAGCCTGGAAGAAATTGAAGCCGAGGGGGAGCCCAGCCAAGAAGGCTCGGAGTCTGACTGGGGCGCACTAAGGCTTCTCCTCAGAATCGGAGATAACGAGCGTCTGTTCCGGTGGGACCCCGAGGATCTGATCGAACAAGCAGCGACGGTCGCGGAAATACGCGGCATGCCTCGGCAAGAGCCCGGCGAACTTACCGCCAGCCAATGGATAGCAACTCACGGGCAGGGCCTAGCTGGGGTTCGGAGCTCTCAAGTTAGCTACCCCAGCAACTCTGATTGGGATGTTGAGCGCGGGAACCAACTCAAGGACATGGCCATCAACGGGGTCTCAACCGAGTCTCTCGCTGCCTACTTTGATTCTTGGACTGCTCGTATAACGTCGCTCCGGCGAGAGGTTATTCAATCGGGTCAACCGATCCCTGAGATTGATGCGGTGATGGACCAAGACGCGGTCTTGCTCTCGGCCGAAACCAGTGTCGTCCTCGCGACCCACCCGCTTCGAGCGCGATGGTTAGGTAGGCATTTTCAAGCCCTCATTGCAGATTGCGCAGCAGCCCTCCTGATTCGCCCGAGCGACGATGGCCTAGCGGATGAGGAACTCAATGGACCTTACTTCGAGTCCATCCGTCAGCGCTCACCTCACGCGCTCCCAGCCGAGCTGGTAACAGGACCGAGCACTCGCCTTCTGCCAAGCCAGACCTTGGGGCAGCACCAAGCCTACGAACTCCATAAGGAGGCATCTGCCAGCCTGCTTGATACCCAAGCACGACTTGAATTTGAAGATCTTGAGTCCATCCTTACGGACTACGCCCTTTCGTACCCGGAATCGCTTGACAGGCTGAGCATCCTGATCATCCTCCCGACCGGAGATTCCGGTTTCATCAGACGACTCACAAAATGGATACAAGAAAAACATCCACGAGACAGGCTTGAGCTATATGTAGCCACACCCCAGTCTCAGCGTTCAAGTGTGATTTCAGCTCTTCACGCCCTCTCCATCAGCCCGGCAGCCTCAGACCATGCGCAAGATGATCATCGTTCTTCAATCCTTCCGCGTGTGCTTCTGCGCATTCTTGACCAGCCGACTGGGTCAGCTGGAACTGAGGAATGGAACAGGTTCGCCGACAGCCTCCAAAGCGAGCTTGCTGGCGAGGTCGACATCGCTGTAGCGCCGAATCTCTTCTCAAGGAAGGTTCAGATAAGCGCAAAGACAAAGAACGCCGACGCTACCGCAGGGACATTTGATCCGGTTCAGGATTCCTCCTCGCACAAGCGAGTGTCGAATACCGGGGCACAGACAAACGTTGAGGTGGAGCTACTCCCACAGTGCTCCGATCAAGCCCTTGAAACCTGGAGCACTCTCAGCGTCAGGCGGCACCAAAATGGGCCAGTGGCCGAGGATGCGCCGTACAACACTGACTACTCGGTAGCCCAAGTTGCATTCCATGAGGCCGGAGACCTCTTCAAGCAGCTTCATGGTATTGCAAGCTGGGTCGTCACGGTGGATCAGTACATCGGTCGGGAACAAATTGATGCCCTTGAGGATGCCCCAGATGTCATCAAGGTTCGCACCAGAATGAGTGCTGGAATTCGCCAGTCAGTCATCGTCAGTTCACTCTCAGGACGTGAGTTCGTGACACGTGGACTTGAGAGAAGGCTAGTTCGTAACCTAAAAATGAACGCCGAGGAAAACGCGTTGGACACGGCTCGCAATCTCTATAACGCCGCAGCAGCAGCAACGCCCAACCTCCTCCTTCGCTCCCTCGGACTGGGTCGTTCGCTTGAAGAGCTAGTTGGGCTGATCGCTGCGAGGGCAGAAGCAGCGGAGGCTTTCCCCTGGCCTGAGGGAGCAACGGGGTTCGACTGCTGGATCTCGCTAGACGAGCACACTGACTGGTTTGGAGGCAACTCGAGAATAAGAGCGGATTTGGCCCGGATCAGGATTACTGAGTCCAGAGACGGGGCGCTTGACGTCCACCTTCTAGCTCTGGAGTCCAAGTTCCGACGCAGCGTTGATGATTCCTGCATCGGAACGGCGAGAAAGCAGCTAGACCGAACGCTCCGGATTATGACGCGCGCTCTGGATCCCAAATTTGAAACAGAGGAGAGCCTTAATCTGCGCCGTTTCTGGAGGTCAATGGTCTTACGTGCCATTGACGAAACCTCACGGCGAACTGAGTCTCGAAACGTTCTTCCGCCACTTAACTTCCACATTCGATCGCAATCCAACGGCAATCCATATAACCCGTCAGAGCTAGTTGAGCGCGCCCGTGAGGCATTTACGCACGGCGACTACAACTTCTCAAGCTCTAGTCTAATTGTCTACTCCAGTAC
>JBAXHG010000059.1:0-9188 GCA_037139015.1 Actinomycetes bacterium
AGCGCCGTGATGTAGCCGGCGACTATTCCAATCGCCACCCAGAATGGCCGGTAGCCGATCACACCAGGGACTGTGATGCCAGCGAAAGATGTCTTGAGCCATTTGTCCCCGAGCAGGGTCAGTCCGTGGACGGCGAGCGCGAGGAGCGCGAAGAGAGCCATGTACTCGTGGGCAGGCATGAGCTTCGCCTTGATGCCCTTCTTGCGGATGATTCCGCTTGCCATGACCAATCCGAGGATGGTTGAAAGTGTGATGAAGAGGAATGCTGTGATCCCTGCTGCGCGACTTGCCAGCCACCAGCTGTACTTGAGGGGATCAGGGTTGGTCAGTGCGAGAATCATCACGCAGCATCCTTCTCTGCCGAGTGGACGAGGCGAAGGTGCCGTCGCTCCATTGCCTGTGCCACAGGCCCGATCATCTCAACCGAACCATCGTCCAACAGGACGAGTCCACCGTCGAGCTCAAGCAGGTGGGAGGACTGTGGGCCGCCGAGCAGCACTTGCTTGGCACGGGTTTCTGCTTCCAGTGCGGTGGGTGCCATTGCCGTGACCTGGACTACTCCGGTCCAGGCAGGCTCTCCGGTTGATGGGTCAAGAAGGTGGTGTGCAAAACCGTAGTCCGTCTCCCAAAGGCGTGAGCCAATGCCTGAGGTTGCGACGGCCCCATGCCCGACTCTGATCACCGCCAGGTGGTCGCCGCCGAATGGGTCTTCAACCGTTAGGCGGTAAGGGTCAGCTGCTGCATCGGGGCCGCCAATACGAAGGTCACCAGATGCATTCACGCAGAAGCGTTCGCGGTCAGCCAGCATGGATGCGCACGCGTCAGCGATAAGGCCTTTCCCTACTCCGCCGGAGTCGATGCGGACACCAACAGGCCTGCTGATCGTTCCATTCTGGTTGTCGACCTTGATCTGCCTCCACTGGGAGTCTCTCCGCGGCGCTGCGGCTCGAGACGGAGGGGCTGAGATCAGAGCATCTGCAAGCGGAGCCGGGGTCATGTTGCGGAGCGTATTTGCGTATCCGACCTTCTCCAGCTCAGTGACAAGTGTTGGGTCAAGGAGGCCATTGGAGGCCTCTGCGGCCCAGATGGCGGCAGAAACGACGGAGCGCAGAAGCGCGCTTGCAGGCACTGTTTCTCGCGGGTCGTTGTTGAGTGAGGTCAGCTCGCTGTCGGACTTGAAGCGTGACATCTGCTGGTCAAATGACTCAATCGTCGACTTGACTGCTTCGGCTACTTGTGCGGGAGATGGTGCCGACGCTCCATCCACGGAAGGGCCGACCAGAACACGCAGGCGACATCCCATCGCGTGGAATTCAATGTCGTGCTCTGGTAATGCCATCTGATCAGCCTCCGCCGGATGCGCCTGTTGACACGGTTGGAGCAGGCGGACTGTAAGCCGGTGCCGGCGCCGTGTATGAACTGCTGCTCGAGCCGCCCGAGCTGCCCCCAGAGTAAGTACCCGAGGAGCCGCTGTTGGAATAACCGCCGCTCGAGTAGCCATTGCTTGAATATCCGCCAGCGCCGCCGCTGTCTGAAACGGTTGGAGCGTCGTAGACCTTCGTAATAACGATCCGCTTGACCTTACGGTGGACGACCTTGGTCTTCTGCTTCCCGTGTCCCAGGGAAGGGTCCTTGCCGGCAGCGACCTGCATGCCGAGCACCAGAATGAAGGCGACGAAGGTGACTACGCCGACGGCGAAGACGGGCTTGGGGCCGATCCGCTTGCGCGGGGTCGGACGCTTGCGCTGTGTTCCAGTGGTTGATCTATTTTCAGTCATCGCTTCCCTCGTGTTCCCGCTCATTGTCTTGTCCCTCTGATTCGCCTTCGCTGCTCGAACCGGAGCCGCTGCTGTGCGTGCTGACTGTGGGGGCGTTTGATCGCGTTGGCCGCTGCGCGTAGGTGCTCGGTGCGCTTGTTGCCTGAGGTGGATCAGATGCTGCGACAGCTGTTCCAGAGCCAGTCACATTCGAGACTGTCCGTGGCTTCACGGCCACGACCTTTTTGGGCTTTGGCTTGATGTGAACTGTCTTGCGAACGATCTGGACCTCGGTCATCACTATCGGCTTGTCAGCCCATGACTTGGCCGGCCCAGCCGTGTCCCAAGCGCCAAGCGAGATACCTGCGAAAGCAGCTACCGATGTGAGAGTCGCTCCGGTTGCTATGAGTGCTTTTCTGGTGATCATGATTCGCTCCTAGTTCGTGGCCTTGCTCGGTCCACATAGTTTGGTAGATCGCCCCCAAAGGGCTTTACAACCTGTGAACAGTGTGCGGGAAAGAAGTAAGAACGCTCTGAGAATTGACTTTTCCAACCCTTTACTCCGGGCTGGGGTGTGTAGAGTGGTTTTCTATGGGAGCCATCAAGGGATCCGAAGGGCGAATCCTCTTCGTTGAGGATGAGCCGGACATCAGCGAGGCGATGACTCGTCAGCTTCAACGCGCCGGCTTTGAAGTCACTACGGCCCGCACAGTGAAGGAAACCCGCGGGATTCTGGAGCACGACGCTCTCCCCGACCTCGTTCTGCTTGACCTTGGTCTTCCTGATGACTCGCAGGGTGGCCTGGTTCTTGCCTCTGAGATCCGGGGGCGTGACGGCCGAGTTCCGATCGTCATCTTCTCGGCTGACAGCACAGACGAGAGTCGTCAGATGGCCAACAAGCTTGGAGCTTGGGGCTTCATCGTTAAGGGAACTGTCAGTGGTGAAACTCTGATCACTGAACTCAAGAGCAAGCTCGAGATCGCGCACATGATCCAGAGCAGGTCAACAGATGAGGCCCTTGAGCCAATGGACATCGGTGGGCTGCATGTTGATTTCGATCGTTATGAGGCAACAATCGACGGTGAGCGGATGATGCTCAGTCACAAGGAATTCGAACTTCTCCGCAGGCTCCTGATTGACGCTGGAAAGGTCGTCACGCGTGAGGCTCTGATGGCCGACGTATGGGACGAGAACTGGTTTGGGTCAACCAAGACTCTGGATGTGCACATCGGCTGGCTGCGACGCAAGCTCAACGATGACCCAACGGAGCCCAAGTATCTGTTCACAGTTCGTGGAGTCGGATTCCGCTTCGCATCCGCAGAGGAAGCAGCAGCCTGAGTCTTCGAGCCCGGCTTCTCTGGGCGCTCGCCTACATTCTCGTACTCTCGATTGTTTCGCTCGAGGTACCACTTGGAATCAGCGTGGTCAACCGGATCAGGTCCGATGTCCGCAATCAGGCGCTTTCACAAGCAGAAGTTGTTGCTTCATCGGCGAACGATGCGGTTGTGCCACCCCAGCTGGCCAAGCTTGACGAACTTGCAAAGACCAACGCGGAGAGTGTCAAAGGCCGGGTGATGATCGTCAACACACGGGGCCTGGTCATCGCGGACAGCGCCGGGCCGGGCCGGACTGGCGCCGACTACTCGACGAGGCCAGAGATTGCGCTCGCGGTCCATGGGATTCCGAAGCAGACGGAGCGTTACAGCAAGACTCTGAAGCGAAACATTCTCGCGACCGCAGTCCCGATCCTTCACTTTGGCAAGACAGTCGGAGCCGTGCGCACAACCCAAGCAACCTCTGCTGTGGATGATTCCGTCAACAGGGCCGTGATGGTGCTGATTGCGATCGGCCTGTTGGTGCTTGCGCTGGGGTTGCTCGCAGGTTGGCTGATTGCGGATCAGCTGGCACGGCCGATGCGCCGCTTGGAGGAGACGGCTCAACTGGTCTATGCGGGTGACCTTGACGCGAGAGCTGAGATTGAAGGACCGAGAGAGCAAAGGACACTGGCGGCGTCCTTCAACAACATGATCGACAGGCTTACGCAGATGCTTCAAGGGCAGCGCGATTTCGTCGCAGACGCATCGCATGAGTTGCGCACGCCGATCGCTTCCCTGCGGCTGCAGCTTGAGGAGATCGTTTACATCACGAAGTCAGATGAGGTTCAGGACCAGGCAGCCAGGGCGACTGCTGCTGTCAACCGGATTAACAGCACGATTGATGAGCTCCTCTACCTCAGCCGCTTGGCTGAGCGCACGTCTGCGGCAGAGCGAATTGACCTTGACGAATATCTAGTCGGGCTCGCCGAGCGTTGGCAGGTCAACGCAGCCGCAGCGGGCCTGACCGTTGATCTCAGGCCACCGAGTGGCCGGGGCGATCACTTCTGCCTCTGTGCCACGCATGACTTGGACAGGGTCCTTGACGCCCTGATCGAAAACTCGGTTGCATATGCAGCCTCGGGCGGGGTGATCGAAGTGGGTGCTGTTGACGGCGGCGTCGACATCCTTGACCGCGGGCCAGGGCTTGAAGAGGGCGAGGAGGACCAAGTGTTCGGTCGGTTCAAGCGCGGGTCAGCTGGCCGTGGCCGCAGAGAGGGAACCGGGCTGGGCTTGGCAATAGCCCGCGAGCTGATTGAAACTTGGAATGGGACCGTCACACTCGAAAACAGGGCCGATGGGACACAGGGCGCTCGTGCGAGCGTAAGGGTCCCAGACGGGGTACTCCCAGAAGAAGTGCTGTCGGATGAGCCAACTTTGGAAGGTACTGTGGATTAGATGATCACCCTGACAAAGTCCCGGATTGCGCTGCTGGCCGTTGTAGGAGTGATGGTCGCGGCCCTGCTTGGCCTGACCGTCGAGAGCGTTGCCGGGGAGAAGGTTCTGCTGTCAGGAACAGGCTCGAACGCTGGCTACCAGTTGGCGCCCAATGGCGACGAGGCAGAGAAGGCAGACTCGACAAGCGCAAACGACGCTCCTGGCGTTGCCGAGGTTGGCCCGGATGGGAAGGTCAGGTTTGTGTCCGGCGAGAAGTCAGGTGGCGGCAGCGGGTCATACACCGCCAACAACTCGGGAAGTCGCAAGGGAGACGACTAGACCGACGTGCCCATGGTCCAAGGACGATCGGTTTAGGATCCTTTCTTATGGAGGAGAACGTCTGGACGCCTGACCCGGCCACTGCGGCCACTACGAACGTTGCACGCCTGATGTCCAAAGCTGGCTGTTCAGACATCAATCAACTTCGCGAGTGGTCTGTGGAGAACATCCCCGAGTTCTGGGATCTGGTGGTTGATGACCTCGACATCCGTTTCTCGAAGCCGTACTCGGTGACTTTGGACCAGTCCGACGGAATCGAGTGGGCCCGCTGGTTCGAGGATGGGCAGATCAATCTTGCAACTGCTTGCGTTGACCGTTGGCGGGATGATCCTGAAAGGGCTGGCGCCACCGCACTGCTTGCCGAGGCGGAGGATGGCAGTGTCGTTGAGCTGACATTCGCCCAGCTCGCAGAGGAGGTTGACCGGTTGACGGCCGCCCTCAGGTCTGACGGGTTCAAGCCCGGGGACGCTGTCGCGGTGTTCATGCCGATGGTCGCGGAAGCAGTCATCGCCGCCTATGCGATTGCCAAAGCAGGCGGACTGTATCTCCCAATCTTCTCTGGATTTGCCTCAGGCGCGATCGCATCAAGGCTTCAGGATGCTGCGGTCACGACAGTGCTCACGGCATCGGGATCGTGGCGGAAGGGCAAACCGATTCTTCTTCTTCCAGCTCTTGATGAGGCCCTGGAGTCGTGTCCCTCAGTGCGTCGGGTTGTCGTGCTCCCGCGGGAGGGCATTGAGACTCCCCCGCTCAAGGAAGGGCAGTGGATCTCATGGGCAGACTTTCTTCAGCTTGGCGATGAGACAGATGGACGGACGGCACACGCAACTGGCGCTGAGGACCCTTGGATGCTTGCTTACACCTCCGGAACTACTGGCAAGCCGAAGGGAGCAGTTCATGTTCATGGCGGGTTTACGGTCAAGATTGCAAGTGAGGCCGCCTATGCCCTTGATGTGCGTCCTGGGGACCGCTTCCAGTGGATAACCGACATGGGCTGGATCATGGGTCCATTGACCATGGTTGGGTCACATGCGCTTGGCGCGGCCATGGTGATGCTTGAAGGTTCACCCGACTTTCCGACACCTGCTCGGGTTTGGGAGACCGCAGAGCGTCATTCCGTGGCGATTCTTGGAATCTCCCCGACGCTGATCCGGGCACTCAAGGTGAAAGGGGACGAGTGGGCCCGCGGGAGCGACCTTTCCGCACTTCGCTGTCTTGGCTCTACCGGCGAACCTTGGAACCCGGAGCCATACCGGTGGCTCTCAGACACCGTGGGGAACGGGCGCCTTCCGATCATCAACATTTCCGGAGGCACTGAGGTTGGCGCGTGTTTCCTGGCTCCGTACCCAGTCGAGCCGCTGAAGGCGTGTTCATTGGGTGGGTCCTGCCTCGGGATGGATGTCGATGTTTTTGACCCCGAGGGCAACCCACTTCGCGGGCATGTAGGTGAGCTTGTCTGCAAATCGCCCTGGCCCGGAATGACTCGTGGCGTTTGGGGCGACAAGACCAGATATCTCGAGTCGTATTGGAGCACCTATCCGGGCATCTGGAGGCACGGAGACTGGGCGATGATTGACGACGATGGTCAGTGGTTTCTTTATGGCCGGTCGGATGAGGCGATCAATGTGGCGGGGAAGCGTCTTGGTCCGGCAGAAGTTGAATCGGTACTCGTGGCTGATCCTGCGGTTGCGGAGGCAGCGACAGTCGGAGTGCCACATGAAACAAAGGGCGAGGCCGTTTGGTGCTTCTGGGTTCCCGTTGATCCTGATGGAGAGGATGTATCGGATCGGCTGAAGGATGCAGTGGCGGCTGAACTTGGCCGTCCTTTCGCACCATCGAGAGTCGTTCGCGTACCTGCGCTTCCCAAGACAAGATCGGCAAAGATTCTGCGCCGAGCTGTCAGGGCAGTCGCAATTGGTGAAGACCCTGGTGACATGTCAAGTGCGGAGAATCCGGAGTCGCTCGATGCTATTCGTGCGGCTCTGAACCCACCAGGCTCCTCCTAGGTCAGGGCTGAGCGGACGGCGCTGACAACCTCAGCGGCCGTCGCGTATTCCCATGTGCGGCATGCGGTTGAACACTCCTGATGTTTGCGTAGCACGCGTCGATCGCGACCTGTCGTGGACGCGCCCACGACCGTCAGATCAACGATCGGATCGGAGCTTCGAGTGAGGGCGGCGATCGCGTCCAGGGCCTGGGGGAGGCCGGAGGAAAGGATTGGATCATTCGGGCTTCTTCTGCGGGTTGAAAGCAGCGGGCCGGATGCGCAAATCAGCAGAGCAAGGCTTGGGACCAGGCTCAGTGCGGAGAGCGCGTTGCTCGAACGCGTGAGGGAAGCAATCGCGGCAAGGACGGCGAGGAGGACGATGGACACTCCGACGAGTGCCCAGCTGGCAGACCGCAGCTGTGCGCCGAAGCGGCTTTGCTCAAGTGGCGCATCAGGACGAACGAGCATCAGGACTCTGGGCCCACCAGTAGCTTCTCCCTGATGGAACAAGTCTTGAGTTGCCCGCTTTGGAGCAACCAAGGACATCGGCGTTGGGAAACCGCTCGCTTCCACCACCCACAAGGCAAACAAGGCAACGAGGCAGATGCCGGCCGCCGTTGGCTCGCTGCTTGCCAGGAGAGCAGCCCCTATTCCCAGCAGCGCGAAGAGGATCAAGACGTTCGACCTGGCTGGGCGAATCCACAGCGGTGCCCGAACGACAGCGAGCCCAGCATTGAGGATCCTTTCCGAGATCAGATCAGTCGCCTGTACCTCTGCGAGAGAGCACGGGGCGGCTGATGATCCCTGGACTTCGTTGGCTTTATGTCGTCCCACAAGTTGATCTTCCCAACTCCCGCGAACGGCAGTAGGCTCCGGCCCATGGAACCCATCGATATTGCTTATGCAGGTGCAGCTGAACAAGCCCGGTTGATCAGGTCAGGAGAGGTGTCTTCATCTGAGGTTGTCGAGGCCTCGTTGGCTCGGATTGATGCCCACGACGGACTCTTGAATGCGTTCAGGGTGGTGCTTGCGGATCAGGCCAGATCTGAGGCAAAGAATGCGGATTCCGTTAGGGGAGAGGGGAATGGCCCCCTCCACGGCGTACCCATCGTGATCAAGGACGACACCGATGTTGCCGGTCAGGCAACGCTTTATGGATCGAACGCAACCGATCGCACTGAGAAGCAGAATGATGCGGAAGTAGTCCGACGGTTGCGGGCAGCCGGAGCGATAGTGATCGGCAAGACAAACGTTCCAGAGCTCACCCAGTGGCCGTTCACCGAGACGGAGGCTTTTGGTGTGACCCGCAACCCTTGGAATCTCGACCGAACTGCAGGCGGTTCATCAGGCGGAAGCTCAGCGGCAGTGGCGGGCGGACTGCTCACCATGGCATCCGGTGGCGATGGTGGCGGATCTATTCGTATTCCTGCAGGGTTTAACGGTCTGCCCGGCATGAAGGGCACTGCCGGGCGTATCCCCCGCGGTCCTCAGGCCCTCATTCACCCCATGACCGTTGTAGTCGGCGTCATGTGCCGATCTATTCGTGACATCGCGCGTTATTACGACGTCACCGCCGGATACGACTCGCGAGACCCCTACTCACTTCCCAAGGTCTCTGGTTGGGAGCGTCACCTTGGTTCACACCTTGGTGCCTTGCGTGGACGCAAAGTCGCCATCGTTTCAAATCTTGGATCAGCAGTGGTCAATCCGGCTGTGACCGAACTCGTCAATGAGGCTGGCCGTCTGCTAGCCGAAGAGGTTGGCTTAGAGATTGTCAACATTGACCTGTCGTTCCCATCTATGGGATTTGAATGGGCGCTTGGAAACCTGTCGGGTCTCTATGCGGACCTTGAGGGCCTCTGGCCCGAGTGCAAAGACCAACTAACTCCCGAGATTGCCTTTGGAATGAGCATCGCCGAGCGCAAGTACTCCCTAGCCATGATGGCTCGCTCGGAAACGGCTCGGACTGCTGCAAACGAGGCTGTTGCCAAGGCCTTCGACCAGGTGGACTTCATCTTGAGCGCTACCAATCCAGATGTTGCTTTTCCTGCCGAGACCACGCTGCATCTAGAAGTTGCCGGCCAACCAGTCGGACCCGAAAACAATGGTGCGCTCACCATTCCGTACAACATCGTTGGTAATCCTTCCCTCTCGGTGCCTATTGGCCAGCTCGGCGGGTTACCAGTGGGAATGCAGATTGCTAGCCGCCATCATGATGATGCTCTAGTTCTTGACCTTGGATTGGCTCTCGAACGCAGTCGACCTTGGCCTCTCGTGGCACATGCTGCTCCCTGCTGAGTAACCGAAAACTCGCTGTAGGTTCGGTCCAGTAGCGACCGGGGAGTGGGACCCGTT
>JBAXHG010000060.1:0-9127 GCA_037139015.1 Actinomycetes bacterium
AAAGAGAGGGACACGGTTCTTGAGGGACTGCGCATATCCCTTGTCTCCGCCAACGCTGAGGACGGTGAGCGCTTCGCGCGGCCCGGATTGCAGCTGGACTGAGAGTCCTTGACCAAGGGGCCCCTTCCCGCCGGCAAGGCAGCAGAGCTCAACCACCTGATCTCCCGGCTTCCAGCGCGACGCGATCGCATCAGCAGCCTTCGAAGTCGTGGGGCGCTGTACATCCTTGAGCTCAACCACGGTGCCAAACAGTAGACCTGCCGTGACCAGGCCTACCGAGATCAATGCAACCGGCCTTGACCGCCGAGTGAGCAAGGCGCTGACAAGCAGAATCACAAAGGGAACTGAGGTGATCAGGTTCCTGGGGAGGAGCATGCTCTGCCCCGGCTGAAGGCTGACGGCCAAAGCAAGCGCAGGAGCCGCGAGGGCAAGGAGCAGAATCAGCGAGAGGTTGCGGCGGACCAGCGAAGGAGCCTTTGGTCCGCTCCCCCTGAGCCTTTCCATGATCAGCGCTCCCAAGGAAACGCCGATCCCAGCTGCGATGAGAATCAACCCACCCTGGCCGGGAACCCGGTCCACTCCGGTGAGTGGATGCCCGAGATACGAATGGCCCATGATCGTTGCGACCGTGTCGATGCTCAAGGGTGACAGCGCGGCGATGCGATGAAGCTCGTCGCTGGAATTTGAAACCTGCTGTTGCAGCCACGGGAGCCAGGCGAGGACGGCAAGCGCAGGTCCAAGCTGGCTCAGTGCCACCTGCCTGCGCTTCTCTCCAAACACAGCAAAGGCCCAAATTGCCTGCGCGGCAAGGACTCCAGCGGCGGTGAAATGGCTCATTAGGGCTAACGCGGAAATTCCCGAATAGAAAAGCCAATTTGCCTTCCCTCCCCGGTCCAGCGCTCGGATCAGCAGCAGCGTGGACGCTGTCGAGAGCGCAACTGTCAGTGAATAGGAGCGGGCCTCCACCGAGTAGAAGACCAGGAATGGACTGGCAGCTGCGATCGCAGCAGCGGTTACTCCTGCTCGTGAGCCGATAAGGCGCCGGCCGAGCAGGGCCACAATGGGAATCAGTGCGACTCCAGCAATCAGAGAGGGAAGCCTGATCAGTCCCGAGCTGGACGAGCCGGAGCCCAACTGGTCGGCAAGCCATGAGAGGACGAACCCCAGGGGCGGAGTCTTCTCCTTGACTGCAACCAGATGAAGCGTCTCCCCGAGGGACCTTCCATGTACCCAGGCTCGAAGGTACAGCTCGTCCCAAGCAATGCTCTCGAACGAACCGATGACTCTCGGGACCGTTGCGAGCGCTGTGATCAGCCCGACGGCCGTCCACCATCTCCGATTTGAGCTGGGCGGGTTCGCAGCAGTTGCTTCCATTGTCTGGGGAACGGTAGCTGCGTTTCCTCAGGCCATGCCGACGCGGAAGACGCTGGTCACCGTAGACATGATCACATCACGGTTCTCACCCGCCGTGGGGAACATCACCGACTGGGCCACTACCGGCATGCGGGCCCTCGCCTTCTCCTCGCCCGTTTCGATGTCAAGGACGACCATGTCCTCTCCTGCGAACAGCCGGGCAAGTCTGGACTCCATATGAGGCGTCCGTTCGCCCGACCGACGGAGCGGATCGGCAAGCCAACGGTCAAGCAGCCAGGATCCTGCCCTGGTTGCCCAAGGCCATGGGGCGCGATGGTCAGCCGCGAGCAGCTCTCCGCTGCCAGCGAAACGAAGCAGATGTGGGGCTGTGTGCAGTGGCTTGCGCCAGAGTTCCGTCGGCGTGGCAGACACGTCCTCTGGAATCGCATACGCCGTAATCCAGCCGTTGGCGGAGTCGTACCCGATGGCAATCATCCGGTCAGCATCAATCAAGGGTGGGTTGGTGATCGCTCCATTGCGTTCACCGCAGATCACAACCTCGGTCGCAGCGCTTGAATCAGACAAGGCAATCGAGTGAAGCCGAACCGGGCCCTCATCAAGGCCTGAGCCACGCATTGAAATCCGGAATCGGTGGCGCCCTTGGTCAAGGAACCAGAGTCGGCCCGCGCTGACAACCGGATCCCAGCCATAGCCGTGACCGTCGAGTACACGGTAGTTGTGCCTCCAGTCCGGGTCAACCTGCAGTCTGGTCCCGTCCCAATGGATACGCATGGCGTGGTCCACTCCGACTGCGTAGACCGTGTTTGAGTCAGCGCTGAGTCGGGCGATTACGGTCTCGCCGAGGGAAACTGGCGCGCAGCGATCCTCAAGAGTCATCGGGTCAAGCGCGTGCAGCTGGGCAGGTGCCTCAAGCGTGCGGTCAATGTCCTTCAAGACCACCGTGCCATCGTCCAGAACCACGAACGAATTGTGTGGTCGGTTGACTGGAAGCTCACGCGCAGCAAGAACCTCGAGTGACTTGGAATCCAGCCTGTGGATCCAACGGCCGGAAACAACAATTATGTGCCCGTTCGCATGTGCTGCAAGGCCACCTGCCCACCAAGGTCCGGCGGGCAGAACCACGGACGAGGTCACAGTCTCAAGGGTCAGCGGGTTGATCAAGTCCACCACAGCCTGAGCTGGATCATCAATCGTCCGCGGGCCGAAGATTGACCGCAGGAGGTAGACCCGACCCTCCTCACCTACCACTGCCATGTGCGCCCCGGATGCGGGCCGGCCGGCAAGCAGCTTGAAGCTGTCTGAACTGGAGTCCAACAGCCGTTCAATTCCCGTTGGGGCCTGCTCCCGTGTCGGGCCTCCATCCTCCGCCGGCCAGCATGTGTCGGCATATCCAAGGTTTCGCGTGCGCGTCATTGAGCAGATCTTGCCACGCCCGGTCTGACGGAGCGTTTCATCGGCTAACCTCGCACTCATCCACCCTACGAGCTGGCGTGCAGCTGTCAGGATCGGGAGCCCAAGATGCTCGAGCAGTTCTTCTCATTTCCAAACCCCGTAAACGAGATCTCCGCGCGGATCGTTGCCTCAGGCGTTGTGGTCATGTGCATGCTGACAATCGTGCTCGACCAGCCTTGGATGACGGCCGTCATCGCCTATGGATTCATAGCCCGAGTATTGACTGGTCCAACGATGAGCCCGCTTGGCCAGCTGTCGGTCAGGGTCATTACACCCCGAATTCCGATGGAGCCGCAGTATTGCCCGGGCCCACCGAAGCGTTTTGCCCAAGGCATTGGCGTGGTCTTCTCGGTGACCGCTGCAGTTCTTGCGCTGGGCTTTGGTGAGACAACAGCCGCCTACTGGGTCCTCGGCGGGCTGACTGTCGCAGCATCTCTTGAGGCTTACCTGGGAATCTGCCTTGGCTGCAAGGCGTTTGGAGTGCTGATGAAACTTGGTGTTATCCCCGAGGAAGTGTGTGAACGCTGCAGCGACATCTGGGCTACACCACCCGCAGCCCGAGAGCCGTTGGCATGAGGGCAAGCAAGACTTCCGGACCGTTTCTAAAGTCAAGGCTGGTGGTCTTCGGCGCGCTGGCTTTGGTGCTGCTGGGAGCGCCGGCTTCGGCGCAAGGCAGCCGCGCCGTTCAGCTCACATCAGGGCTTCCTCACAGCTGTGCAATCACCTCCTCCTACCAAGCAATCTGTTGGGCCTACGACCGATTTGGGGAAGCTCATGTGCCCCGAAACCTCGGTTCTGCAAATGAGATATCCGCTCGCAATGACCACACATGCGCTGTGACGACAGGCGGCAAGGTTCGCTGTTGGGGACTGAACACGTACGGACAGACGAACGTCCCGCCAGACCTTGAGGGCGTTTCGCATGTAGCCACCGGGGGCTTTCATACCTGCGCTTTGACTGCCCTGGGAGCTACCCGGTGCTGGGGACGCAATGACTACGGGCAGTCAACTCCACCAATTGATCTTGGCCTGGCGAAGGCGATCTCAGCCGGCTACAGGTTCACCTGCGTGATCCTTCAGTCCAACAACGTTCGCTGCTGGGGAGCACACACTTATGGGGAGGCAGATGTCCCTGCCGATCTGGGCACCGTCACTCAGATTGACGCAGGCTACTACCACTCCTGCGCGCGAACTTCCGCTGGGTTGGACCGTTGCTGGGGTCACTCGCTGTATGGCAAGTCGAAAGTCCCCGCGGATCTTGGGAGGGTGTCTTGGGTAAGTGCCGGCGGGCAACACTCATGTGCTGTGACCGAGGCCGCGAAAGTGCGCTGCTGGGGACCCAAGGGCGGAACGATGGACTTTGGTCAGTCGCTTGTGCCTAGAACCCTGGACCCGGTCCTGCGGGTAAGCACTGGCTGGCAGCACACCTGCGTGATCAAGCTCAGCGGGCACGTCCGCTGCTGGGGCAGGAACGTCTCGGGAGTGCTAAGCGTTCCTCCTTCGCTGCGCTGAGGCTTCAGCCTGCGCCCACAACGAAAGCACGGCCGATGCCCGTCGGCACCGACCGCTGAATAACAGTCTGCCCTAATCGGCCTTCGGAGTGATCGTGACCGGCTTGTGGGTCTCCGATTTAGGAAGTGGAACGGTGACCTCAAGTACACCGTCATGGGTTCTCGCTTCGATCTTCGTCGCGTCAACTCCTGATGGGAGCGGGAGGGACCTTGAGAAGGTTCCCCAGCGCCGCTCACGGCGCACGAAGTGAGACCCCTTCTGCTCGTGCTCCTCAGAGTGTTTCCCGTGAAGCGTCATCACATCGTCCTCAATTTCAATCTTCACATCCTTGGCCGTCATGCCGGGGAGGTCAGCCTTGACGATCAGATTTCCGTTGCTGCGAATGACATCCATCGCGGGCATGAACTGATGACTTCCCAATGGGTTCAGGTCGGCCATCACCTGATCCAGCCTGCCCCTCATCTCGGCCATGTCGCTGAAGGGTTCCCAACGCGTAAGTGCAGTAGCCATCTTCTGGCCTCACTTTCTTTCTGGTTGACAGTTACCCCGACGTTTCGAAGCTAGAGCGAAGCCCCTGTCCGCGGTCGTGGTTTTTCCACGCCTTCAGGCGGCAGTTGGCCGCATCGGCCCAAGAGTGCAGATCAAACTGCCCCGGTGCGGAAAGCCGTGCGTGTTAGGGTGCAGGAATGCGTCGCTTCTCACCACTTCTTGCGCTGGTTTTGGTTGCGTTTTGCTCACTCGCAGGCACGGGACTGGCAGGCGGACACACTCGTCCCAAGGCAGCGCCAACTGCCCACGCGGCCATCAATCCA
The DNA here is from genome assembly GCA_037139015.1 of Actinomycetes bacterium. Classification (GTDB taxonomy): domain Bacteria; phylum Actinomycetota; class Thermoleophilia; order Solirubrobacterales; family Solirubrobacteraceae; genus WLNJ01. The sequence goes on from JBAXHG010000060.1 coordinate 5,150, forward strand.
GGGCACAGCATCTCGCTGGGCTATCGGACCCTGAGCCACAGCTGCCGAAGGGGACGCCTCCCCGACCGCCGTTGCAGCCCTGGAGCAGTGTTCTCCGCGGCGAACAAGCGGATGATCTGCGTGCGCGGCTACAGCAGCAAGGTCCGGAATGTCTCCACTTCCCTGAAGAACAGGGTCTATGCCGAATATGGAGTCACCCACCATTCCAGAAGCACCTACGAGGTTGACCACATTGTTCCGCTCGAAGGTGGCGGTTCCAATGCGATCGAAAACCTCTACCCCCAGCCCGCGGGCCCGGGACTTGGCTTCCATCAGAAGGACAAGCTTGAGAACGAGATGCGCTCCCGCATCTGTTACCGCGGAGCCAACCTTCGCTCAACCCAGCGCGCAATCGCGGGCAACTGGGTCAACCTCTACAACCGCTGGTTCTAGTCCAGTACTGCTGAACTGAGTGTCGGCCCTTCAGCCGCCCGCAACATCACGCCGAAGGAAGACAACGAGCGCGATCAGCAGTGCCGGAATTGAGTAGGCGGAACACACCCAGGCAGCACGGATCACCGGGTCCCAGTCGATCGGACTGCGCAGCAGTCCCTGCCACGAGTTGAACTGGGTGCTCAGCAAGTAGGGCTTTAGTCCACCAAGACCGGGAATGATGATCACCAGCTGAAGCAGGAGGCTGAGCATCAGCGTTCCGACGACGGCCGCTGCGCTGTTCTTGAATACGGTTGAGAACAGCAAGGCGATGGAGGCGATCGCGACTATCGGAATCAGGTAGACGCCAATACTGGCGCCAACCAGACCAAGCCCCTCCCATGGGGCAACCCGCTGGCCTGAGAGCGTCGTGATCGGATTAAACCCGGACACGAGCAGTCCTGCCACAAGTGCGACTCCTGCGCTCAGAACAACTGCAAATACGGCGTAACTGACCGCCGCCAATACTTTCGCAGTGAAGATCTGGGTGCGGTCAACCGACCGCGTGAGGATCGTCTTCAGGGTGCCGTTCTGGTCCTCGTTGGCAACAATGTCGCCGGCCACAAGCGCAGTAATCAAAGGGAAGAACCAGATTGAGCCAAACAGCAACATCACCAGAGGTATCGAAAGTCCGGTCTCGTGGATGTATCGGCCAAAGGGAACATCGCGCGGCTCGCCTGGCCTGAGCGCGACGGCGACCGTGAAGGCAAGCGGCACGAACACGGCTGCGCCAATGCCAAGGTAGGTGCGCTTCTGTGCGCGCAGCTTCCTGATCTCCCAGCGGTACACGGCAAAGGTTGATGGGCGCCTCATGCGACACCTTCAGTCAGCTTGAAGAACAATTCTTCGAGCGTCGCCGAGCGCGGGGCCATCTCGATGATCAGGGCCCCAGCGGAAGTCAACCTTGAAGAGAGCTCCGCTACTGCCTGCTCATCACGCGGGTGGAATCGGAGCGACCCGTCGTCCTGAGGATCAGCCTCCACGGCCTCGAATCCTTGAACCACCGATGCTGCAACCTGGTCATCAGTCGTTCGGAGCGTGTAGGAAAGACCCGCCTCCTTGCGCAAGTCATCCAGCCGCCCCTGATAGGCAATCTGCCCCTTGCGGATGATCGCCACACGGTCACAGACCTCCTCAACCTCAGCCAAAAGGTGGCTTGAAAGCAGCACGGTCATTCCCTCATCTGCGAGTCGGCGGACCAGGAGTCGCATGTCTCGCATGCCCGCAGGGTCAAGACCGGTCGCAGGCTCGTCCAGCATCAGAAGCTTGGGGTCGCGGAGCAGCGATGCTGCAATGCCGAGCCGCTGGCGCATTCCGTGGGAGTAGCCGCCAACCTTGTCCCCCGCGCGGTCTGTGAGCTCAACAACCTCCAGAACCTCGCTGATCCGCTTCTTGGCCTCTCCACCGTCAAGCGAGGCCAGTAGCTGGAGGTTCGTGAGTGCGTCGAGGTACGGATAGAAACGTGGCGCCTCCACAAATCCAGCCACGCCTTCAAGCGCGGTGATTGAGTCCTGTGGGTCGCGGCCGAAGAGCCGGACTTCGCCACCGCTTGGGCGGATCAGGCCAAGCATCATCCGCATCGAGGTTGTCTTGCCTGCCCCGTTCGGCCCCAAATACCCAAATACGTCCCCAGCTTCGACAGTCAGGTCAACATTGTCGACCGCTGTTATGTCCCCGTAGGTCTTGGTTAGGCCGCGAACCTCAACCGGAGGGGCGGCTGTCATCGGGGAGATCAGAGTCCGCTGATTGCTGATTCAAGGGTGTCAGCCGTAACCGAACCAGCGACTGCGAAGGTGATGCCGTCGCGGCTGAAGGTTGCGAGTGATCCCAGGGCACTTCCAAGCTCTGTGATGTCAAGCCCAGCGACCTTCTTGGTTGGCAGCTCAAAGCCACTTCCCTTGCCCTTTGCGGCCTTGGCAGTCTTGGTTGCAGACTCAATGACCACGATGGAGCCCATGTTGGTTCCGTAAGTGATCAGGGCCGCCCTGTCCTTGCCCATTCGAACAAGAACAACCTGGCTGCGGTTCCGGCCCGCGAGCGTCGCTGGCGCAACGATTGTGAATGGAACCTTGGCCTGGACTGCTTTGAGTCCAGTAACCGGCTTGGTCCGCTTCACTCCCGATGCCTTTGCCTTCGCTGCAGCAGCCTTGCCCTTGGCGAGCAGATCGCCGACTGGGATGTCAGTCATCTTTGCGTCAGATGGTGGCTGGATGGCGAAGACAGAGCTGTCAATTGGCCCGAAGTTCACATCTGTGGCGCGGAGGTCCATCACTGGATCAGCCTGACCCTTGGCGAGGATCGCGAGCGCCAGCGGGGCACCGTTGGTGGCATCCCATGAGATCCGCGCGCCGCCCAAGAGACCACTTGTGTCAGTCGGCTCCAGAGTCACGGCGTAGGCGGGGCGCCCACCTACATTGCCTGGGACTGGGTCTGAAATCTTCACATCGCCTGCTACTGCCGTCAGAGCCTTCTCGATCGACGCGACCGTTGGTGGAGTCTTGTCCTTCTTTGCCGAGTCAACTGGACGCTTTGTGTCAGCGGGCATGACAGCGCGGTAGACACTTGAGCTTGGGCCGTGGCTTACCCAAACCTGCTTGCCATCGGCGACGATCTGAACATCTCCACCGCCTCCATCTGACTGAAGTTCAATGCGAACGCGTCCGTTGGCGTCTGCCCAAAGGCGGCCACTACCGCCGCCCAGAAGTGGATCACTTCCCGCGGGAAGTACCGCGGAGTCGATCAGGCGGTTGCTGAAGGTTACGCGAGCGGTTACACCCTCAAACGCAGCGTTGGAGCGAGAGTCCACAAGTGCTTGGGCCAAAGGCTTGGGCGCTGGTTTCGCATCGTTACTTGCGGCGCCGGTGGCGACCATCGCGCCACCGATCATAAGTCCGCTGACTCCGATGGAGGCGGCTACGAGCGCCTTGGTTGATGCAGTTCGAAGGAAGGTAACCATGGGTCCATTGTAGCCAGCAAGGTAAGAGGATCGTGAGGTTGTTTGAGGTGCGCGGCGCGAGTCCGCTCAACTCGGCTGCTTGGAACAGCGCGCCGTGCTCGCGAATCTACCTAGTTGAGCGGTACATACCCCTTGGCCACAAGGCGCTGCGCTGTCGCAGAGTTTTGGGCCCAGTTGATGAATGTCGCGACGACTCCGCTTGGAGTGCCCCGTGTCACAAGCCAAAAGTTCCTGACGGCCGGGTACTGCCCTGACTTCGCATTGGAAAGCGTGCACGAGTATCCCTCGTAGCCCACAACGTTCGTACCGGCGGTGAAGCCTGCCGAGACGTAGCCGATCGCATTCTTGTTGGTCTTGACGGTCTGCTGAACGAGACCATTGGTTGCCTTTGCGGCAGCTCGCGAGGTCACATGCTGGCCGAACCCAAGGAACAGCTTCTCAAACATGTCCTGCGTGCCCGAGGCGACTGTACGAGTGAGAAGCGCGACCGAAGTCGTGAGCTTGGCTCCGGTGATGTTCTTCCAGCTTGCGATCGATCCCGTGTAGAGACC
>JBAXHG010000061.1:0-8962 GCA_037139015.1 Actinomycetes bacterium
CTGCCCAGCCCACCAGAAGCAGCAATGGGGCTGCGTAGAGCAGAACTGCCCAGTGGGCCAGATGAGCCATGGGGAATGCCAATGCGGCGATCATTGTCAGAGACTTGCAGCTGACAGAAGCCAGAGACCAAGAGTTGTGAATGCGACTGTGGCGATAAGCATTGGAACCTGGGACCGGGTTGCGGTCTTGGAATCCGGTGAGAGTTCAAGCGCTCGATCGTGCGCCAGCGTAAGTGCTGCGATGTGACCGAGGACAAGTGCAGCCACCTGCGCCCACCAAACCCCCGTCGGGGAGATCAACCCGTAGTTGACTGTCCACTGTGCGCTGCCAAACCAGTTTGCGCCACTCCCGGTGGGATCTGAGACGAGGTATCCGACTGCCTGTCCTTGGATCAGCAATAGCGAGATGTAATGGGCGACGGTGTAGGCCAGAGCTATCGGCACCAGTACATGCCCAAACGCCCGTCCAACTTCCTTGGCTGGCTTACCCAGCTCCCGGGCAGACGCTGCCACGCCGAGAGTCCAGATCAAGCTGACCACTGCGATTGCTCCAAGAATGCCGACGGTTGCTGCCGCCTCGGCTGCGCCAGTCAAGCCAAAACCGAGGTCCTGGGCTCGCGCTGAAAGCCACTGGGCCAGATTGGCCCAGATCGGGCCTTGGGTAAACCCGTCGAAGCTTGTGACACCGATAACAACCAACAACAAGCCTTGAGTCCACCCAACCTGGGGCATGCGGACTAGGCCTGCCAATGGGGCTCTGAGCCGAAGCCGCCCGCCTTCACGTTCAAACGGAGCGATCTTCGCGATCAGGGAGAAGAGCACGCCGAAGCTGTCGCCTCGGCTACTCCATGCCTCAACGCCGAAAGCGCTCATGCCCAGCAGCTGGATTGCCGCATAGACAAGCGCGAGTGTGGCGAGTGTGGAGGGATCGTCGCGTGAGGCTGAGGCCAGTTCAAGCCATCCCACGGCGAGCAGTCCTGCGGCGGCGGGGAACCTGCCTAGTCGGGCGGGCCACGCATTAGGAGTGGGAAGTCCACTTGGGAGAAACCATGCCATGAAGAATCCGGCTGCACGTCCTACAGCACGCCATGGGTTGAGAAGGCGGAACACGTCACCAAACAAGGCACTGAGGATCGGCATTCCCACCCAGAACCAGACCCAAACTGCGGTTGGGGCAAGGTTCGCGGTGGGCACGAAGGTGCCAGTCAGGCCAGCCCAGCAGACGAGCGCAAACCATCCCACGCCTGCCACGCCCAAGACAACATCAATCCATCTTCCGAGGGGGATCAGATCTCGGGTTCCCGAAGCTTCAAGTTTCGGCCGGGTCCAGAGTGCCGCGAGGGCACCGAAGGAGACCAGCAGAACGATTGTTGCCGCCCAGGCAAAAAGCCAGGCTGGAATCGGAAGGTCAGCCTTGGCCGCTATCCCGTGAGCAGACGCCGTCCCTGGAAACAACAGGGCCGATATTGCGAGCAACGAGACATTTCGCCCCAGACGGGGCAGGGTCATGGGGAGACCTGAACCCGGGCAATCAGCGTCGAGGTCTGTTCAAGCTCCATGTCCAGCGTCCCGTGAACCTTGGGATCCTTCGTCTCCTTCGAGCTGATGTCGAAGACTGCGGTTGACCCGGGCGTCAGATCCCTGTGAACATCAAAGCCGTGAAAGTGGACCTCGCCGGTGACATTGACCGACTTGACTCGGATAACAAGCCGATCGCCAGAGTGGGCGCTGATTGTCCTGACTCCCCCAACTGGTCCTGCCGAAGTCACCTTCAGGCTCGTAGCAACCACATGGAAAGCGGGAGTTGTGGCCGTCACGCCTCCTGCCGAGCTGACCTTCGCCTTATCGCTGCTTCCACCCTTGAGCAGAACAAAAGCGATTACAGCAACAGCAACTAGCGCGACAAGCACTCCGATTCTTGACCGGTTGCTCATCGCGCTGTTACCAAATTCCCTTGTCCTACCGGCCGAGAAGCTTCTCGACGCCGTCAAGGAGCTCCCAGTTGCCACGAAGCGTTGCTTCGGCGACTCCCAGAAGGGCTTCCTCATCAGCACCGGCAAGCCGTGGCTCGATTGCCTTGCGGGCAAGCTCAGCGTGCTCAATGTCGAGCTCGGCGTGGAGGTCGAAGTACTCAGTCGCAGGACTGTCCGGGGTGTACCCGTAACGCTCGATCAAACCGTCGCGCTTGGTCTCGCTGATCACAGGCTGACCGGATTCGATCGTGTAGAGAGTCACAAGAGTCTCAAGGAACGGACGGTCTGCTGTTCCGGCCCAAGCTGCCATGCAGGTCTCGGTCTCGGCTGTTGGCGAAACTGCTGCGTCTCCGCCGACTGCGTCAGTGAACCCATCCCAAAGAGCAATGTGTTCGGTCTCTTCGACCGCGTGGGCTGCAAGGCCCTTCGCGAGGCTCTCGTCAGCTACGTCAGCTGCCTGGGTTGAAGCTTCAGCAAGTGCAACTACGGCGTATCGGTACTGGCCTGAATAGACGGCGAGATCAGCCTTTGTGAGCTCTCCGTTGGTCCAGCGCTGGTAAAAGGGGTGCTCCAGAACGTTCCACTTTGAGCGGACCTGTTCGAGGCGGTCAAAGAACTGAGACATTGATTTCCTCCGTTGTAAGGGTTGGCGGCTAGAAGGAAAAGCTACCATTGAGCTCCCCTGCGCCCTCCCGTCGACATCCTCGCCCCTCCCTTCCCGCGTGAACTCACATGGTTCAACTCTGCGCCGCTGCGGATGGACAAGCAGCGTCATCGCCCGGTCCTTGTCGAACTTTGGGACATGACCCAGCCAGCTTCTATGCGCACCATCGCCTATATGAACGAGTGGCATGCGCGCTACGCAGAGGCCGGCCTTCGCGTGATTGGAGTTCACACTGCGTCACGTCCCGAGGCTGAAGACGAGGCCGCGATAGAAGCTGCCGTCAAGCGCCTTGGCATCAACTATCCGGTCGTAGTCGACACTGATGGCGAGATCTGGTCTTTCTATGGTCCGCAGGGCTATCCGAGTCGATACCTCTTCAACGGGGACTTCCGCCTTGAGGACATTCAGGTGGGAGAAGGTGGCTACACCGAAACCGAAGAATTGATTCTCGGACTGCTTGACCTCAAGGCTGAGCCTTTCGGGCCTGTCAGACCAGAGGACAGTGATGACGCCTTGATAGTCGTGCCCAGCGCAGAGCGTCCCGGCCTCGGAAGCGGCCCGTACGCTGCCGGCTCAGTCTGGCTTTCCGTGACTGGCTCGGGAACTGTCGTGGTCAACGGGACCAGCTTTGATGTGGATGGACCCGCTGCTCTTGAGGTCGTCACAAACCCGGTCCACACTGAAGGCGATCTGACGGTCACCCCGGACGCAGGCGTCACTGTGCTCGCTACTTGCTTTGCCCCCGGCATCGCCGCCTGACGCCTTTCAAGCAGCGCGGTTTAGAGGAGTTCTTCGTGAGGCTGGAGATCGCCAACGATCTCCTTGGCATCACAGCCATTCAGCAATGAGTGAATGACCGGCGCCTCATCATCAATGACCTCAATCGCCCGCCCAGGCCAGTAGGGCGAGCCCATTGGAGCCTTGGCGAGGAAGTGCGGCTCAAAGACCCACGACCCGGTGTTCCAGAGCTGCTGTCCTCCGGGGATCTGCCACTCCGCGACTGAATCCTCTGGGAGTGGTCCAGGGCGGTGCGTGTGTCCATAAAGAATGTGATTTGCGTCAAGTCCCAACCCAGCGACCGCACTGGCGGCAGCGTCGATTCCCGCTCGCCTGAGTGCCTCAGGTGAAATGTCAGCTCGAAGCGGGCCGAGCTTCGCCGTGTTGAGCATTCCGACTGCGCTCGCAAAGCCAACTGCTGCTGCTCGCTTCCGCATCGGCCGGTTACCACTTCCTCCCGCGAGCATCTTCCACGCGCGAGTCGAGACACCATGAGCTCCAATGCCCATGCCGCCTGGGACCTGTTGGGCGACCTCGTATGTCCAGGCGTACATTGGGGCGAGAACGGCCTCGTAGTCGTCTGGACCGACGGCCTCGTCTGCCGGTCGCCCAGTGATCTTCGCCATCACTCCTGCTGCCAGGCGCTCGAAGGTTGGGACCTCAATGTGACGGTCCAGGTAGTTGCCATGAAAGGCGACGACATCCTCGCTGATCCGAACGCACGGATAGCCGAGAATCACCTTGGCTGGCTTCATTACCTCAGCGATTCTGCTGCTGATCCAGCCGCTGTCGGCTGGTGCGGTTTCCATCACCCCAAGCTTTGGGGGAACCCCATCGCGGCGGCGGGAGTCAAGCCATGGAGAGATAATTGCGTGATCGTGGTTACCGCCCACCAGTACCACCTCAGTCTTCTTTGAGAGGACGGAAGCGATGTCTGCAAGAACGGGGAGCGCCTTCGCGAGGGCCTCGTGGGCTGGTCCGTGCCTCAGCTCCAGCGTGTCTCCGAGCAACACGAGTCGATCTGTCCCCTTGATGAAATCCTTCAACAACTCTCGATTTGGCTCATTTCGGAGAATGTCCACGCCGAGCCGACCACCGAGGTGAAGGTCAGAGATGACGACGGTTCTCATCAGCGCTCTCTTGAGGCTCTGTGAGCCAATTACTCGGCGCCGACGGTGTCTCGAACAGCCTTGGGGAGCATGAAGCGCACATTCTCTTCAATGACGTTGATCTCCCTGACCTCTTTGGTCCCTCGTGCCTGGAAGAAGGCGATCAAGCGCTGGACAAGTTCCTCGGGGGCGCTGGCTCCAGAGGTGATGCCCACAGTCTTCTTCCCCTCAAGCCATTCTTCGCGTACTTCGCCCTCATTGTCAATCAGGTAGGAGTCCGTCCCCAAATCACGGGTCACGTCAACCAGTCGGTTTGAGTTGGACGAGTTGCGTGAGCCAATCACGAGCACGAGGTCGCACAGGGTTGCGAGTTTCTTGACGGCAAGCTGACGGTTGGTCGTGGCGTAACAAATGTCATCAAGCTTTGGTGTGGCTATCTGCGGAAACCGCTCTTTGAGGCGGGCGATGATCGCATCGGTCTCATCAACGGAGAGAGTCGTCTGGGTTACCAGAGCGAGTCGGTCGTCTTGGCTGTAGGCAAGTCCGTCGACATCGGCTTCTGTCTCTACAAGCACGATTGAGTCTGGCGCCTCTCCCATGGTTCCCTCCACCTCCTCGTGACCTGCGTGCCCGACGAGAATTACGGTGTAGCCGTCCTCTGCGAACCGTTTGGCCTCATGGTGGACTTTGGTCACCAGCGGGCATGTCGCGTCAATTGTCTGCAAACCACGGGCCGCTGCGTCTGAGTGAACGGCCGGGGAGACTCCGTGGGCAGAGAAGACTGTCACTGCGCCTTCGGGAATCTCATCGGAGAGCTCGTCAACAAAGATCGCTCCTTTGGAGCGAAGTTGTTCCACAACATGCTTGTTGTGGACAATTTCCTTGCGGACATAGACCGGCGCACCATGCTCAGCGAGCGCACGCTCGACTGTCACGACAGCGCGGTCCACCCCAGCGCAGTAACCGCGCGGCGCAGCAAGAAGGAGTGTTTCGGGAGCGTTTGCCATCTGAAGGATGAGTCTAAGGGGATACGGCCCCGGCTACCGAGGAGTTGTCTTGGCGGGCAGAGTTGTACGTCCATCCCCGCCAGGGATCGGCAGCGAATCGGTTACTACGAGAACGATGAAGACAGTCGCGACCAGCAGCTGAACAATCAGTACAACCAGAAGCATCGGGACGCGCCTGCGTCCCTCGGCCTCTGGCGTCAGTCGTTCGCTGTCGCCTGGTCCAGCAGCCATGCAAACTTCTCACGGGCCGCCTCACGACGCGTCGGAATGTGCTCAGTTGGCACACCATCAGACGGCGCCTCATAGGTCCGAAGGATCTGGCGGGCCACTGATGCGCGATGAACCTCGTCAGGGCCGTCATAGAACCTGGCAGCGCGCGCGTAGCGGTACATCTGTTCAAGCGGAAGGTCTGTTGAGTATCCGAGCGATCCATGGATCTGAAGTGCACGATCGATCACATCGTGAAGGACTGTCGCGCCGAAGAACTTGATCAGTGAAATGTCGCGCCGGGCTGCCATGACACCTTCTGTGTCCATCTTCCAAGCAGCATGAAGTGTCATCAGCCGTGCTGCCTGAATCTGGGCTGCGCTGTCGGCAATCCAGTTCTGAACGGTTTCTTTTTCGGAAAGCAGAGAACCGTGCGAGTAGCGCACGAGCGAGCGCTCACAGAGCATGTCGAAGGCACGTTGTGCAACGCCAAGCCAACGCATGCAGTGATGGATACGACCCGGGTAGAGCCGCTGCTGGCTGATCAGGAACCCAGCACCTTCTGCGCCGAGCAGAGCTTCAGGTCCCAGACGCACATCGTTGTAGACGATCTCAGAGTGACCTGCGAGGAATCCAAAGCGTTCCTCCGGGTGCTCCATTGTCGGAACGTCGCGAATGATGTCAAGCCCTGGCGTGTCTGTAGGGACGATGAACATTGAGGCGCGCTGGTGTGGCCGAGCGTCCGGATCAGAAACTGCCATCACGATCAGGAAGTCCGCCATCGAGCCGTTTGTCGTAAACCACTTGCGGCCGTTGAGAACCCAACCGTCGCCGTCCTTGACAGCACGGGTCTTGAGCAGAGTCGGATCGGAACCGGCACTGTCCGGCTCTGTCATTGAGAAGGCTGAGTGAATGTCGCCGTTGAGCAGCGGGTAGAGGTAACGGTCCTTCTGTTCCTGGGTTCCTGCCATCGCGATGATCTCTGAGTTGCCAGAGTCGGGTGCCTGGTTGCCGAAAGCGAACGGTGCCAATGGTGAGGTGCCGAGGATCTCGTGCATCAATCCCAGCTTGAGCTGGCCGAACCCTTGACCGCCAAGTTCAGGGTCAAGGTGTGCCGCCCAAAGACCGCGCTCCCGGACCTGTGCCTGCAGGGGAAGGAAGAGTTCCTTGATCTGCGCAAGGCTCAGATCAAGCGTCTCCATGGGCCAGATCTCTTCGCGCACGAAGGTGGCCATCCAGTCAAGCTGCTCCTGAAATTCCGGATCCGTTGAGAAGTCCCAAGCCATTCTTCGCGGAAGACTAGCCCTGTTGAGCGCGGAGCGCTGCCCGACTTCTGCGGGAACCATGAATCGCAGGTAGGCTGTGGCCTCCGTCACCAACAAGTTCGGGTGAGCAAATGGCACAACAACATCTGGACAGACTTACTGCAGTTGACGCATCCTTCCTCGCACAAGAGGGATCGAACTCCCACATGCATATCGGCGCGGTCATTCTCGTCGAGGGCAAGGCCCCTCCGTTTGAGGAGTTTATTGAGCACATCCAGAGCCGCCTGCAGCTGGTGCCGCGTTACCGCCAGAAACTCGCTTTCCCCCCTGGGGACAGCGGCCGCCCGCTTTGGGTTGATGATCCGAACTTCAACATCTCCTACCACGTGCGCCATACGGCCCTTCCGCACCCGGGAAGCGAGGAGCAACTCCTTCAGCTTGCGGCGCGCATTGCCTCACAGCAGCTTGATCGCAGTAAGCCACTCTGGGAAATGTGGATCATTGAAGGGCTTGAGGACAATCGCTTCGCACTGATCAACAAGACTCACCACGCTCTTGTGGATGGCGTTTCGGGAGTTGACTTGGCGACCGTTCTTTTTGATCTGGAGCAGTACCCGGATTTCAGCGGCTTCGCTGTCGAACCATGGAGTCCACGCCCGGAGCCATCTGCCGCTGAGCTTGTCGCAGCTGGCCTTCGCGACGCCGCGAGGGGTGTGTTCAGCATCGCAAGCCGTGCGCTGCGCATCGCCCAGCGTCCTGACAAGGCGATCGAAACTGCACGTGAGGCGGTTGAAGGCGTCGGGGAACTTGCCTGGGCTGGTTTGAACCCTGCTCCCCCAAGCCCCTTGAATGTCGAGATTGGGCCGCACCGTCGCTTGGCTGTCGCACGGGAGCAACTTGAGGATTTCAAGACCGTAAAGAACGCATTTGGCGGAACCGTCAACGACGTGGTTCTGACCTGCGTTTCCGGTGCCCTGCGTAATTGGCTTCACGCTCGTGGAGTCCGCACCGAAGGGCTGGAACTCAGAGCCCTCGTTCCCGTCTCCATTCGAACTGAGGGCGAACACGGTGCCCTTGGAAACAGAATCACCGTGATGCGTGGACCGCTGCCCGTCTACATCAAGGATCCAGTCGCCCGCCTGCGCTTTGTCAAGCAGGCAATGGACGGGCTCAAGGAGAGCAAGCAGGCGGTTGGAGCTGAGGTGCTGGCCGGCGTTCAACAGATGGCACCTCCAACGATCCTCGCGCAGGCCTCAAGGCTTAACTTCTCCACCCGGCTCTTCAACCTGATTGTCACGAACGTCCCGGGCCCACAGTTCCCGCTTTACGTGCTTGGCCAGAAGCTCGTTGGCCTCTATCCCATCGCGTTCCTTCCGAAGGACCATTCGCTTGCCGTGGCGATTATGTCCTACGACGGCGAGGTCAACTTTGGACTCCTCGCTGATTACGACGCAGTCCCAGATGTTGAGGAGCTCACTCAGGGAATCTCTGATTCTCTCGCTGAGCTTGTCCGTCTCGCTCACAAGCGTGGGAAGCAGCCTGTCCGTGAAGCAACGACGGTGAAGACGAAGAAGATCGTCAAGGCAACCAAGAAATCTGCCAAGAAGGCAAAGGCTCAGGCCAAAGAGAAGCGTGAGCCCGTCCCAACGCCCGAGGCACCGGCCAAGAAGTCTGCCGTGAAGCAGAAGAAGTCAAAGAAGAAGGCCGCCGTCGTCAAGACCGTCGCAAAGCCAAAGGCCACACCCAAGAAGGCCACGGCAGTCAAGGCACCCGCACGAGCCTCAGCCCCCAAGGCAGCTGTCGCTCGACCAGCCGTTTCGAAGAACTCAACTCCATTGAGCCCAATTGCAGCGGACGGAAGTCACGCACCAAGTTTGGGCCTGCCTCCAGCCGGTTCGACAAGAAGCACCACCGGCCCAGCAGCCGAGATGCGCGCAGCCCGCAGGGCCGCCCGCCGCAC
>JBAXHG010000062.1:0-8874 GCA_037139015.1 Actinomycetes bacterium
GCCGCAACAGAGTGGTAAAAGAATGCGTCGTTGAAGGCGAAGTTGTTGCCGCGTTGAATGCTGAGAATGACAATTATGCGGAACAGAAATGCGAGGCCTGTGATCACAAACAGGAAGCGGGCATCGGGTCGGGCCGCAATTCGCCCGACACGACTACTTAGGGCACCACCACCCCCTGCTTGAGAAACCGTCCCCACTAGACCTCAAGCCTAGTGCCCGCAAGGATTTCACGCGCAGGGCCTCCAGTTGGCTCAAGCGCGGTACGCTTCTTTCTCTGGTTGATTTCGGCGACAGCCCAGCAGCTTCAGATTCCAAGGCAAACGGGTTCGATGCCGCATGGGCGTCAGTCAATGGCGTCGAGGGCTGGATGACCGAAGGCCAAGCGCGCCTTCTCTGGAAATCCGCGTCTGCCGTTCCGGCGGACGGCAAGATCGCTGAGATTGGCTCATACAGGGGTCGCTCAGCCATCATTCTGGCCAAAGCGGCGCCGTCCGCAGGTGAGATCGCAGCCATTGACCCTCACGCCGGGAACGACCGTGGGCCACAGCAGATAGATGGCACGGTTGATGAGGGCGAAGGCGATCACGGACTCTTCCACTCGAACCTCAAGGCAGCAGGCGTTGACGACCGGATTCGCCATGTGCGACTTCCATCGCAGGGCGCCCACGGCGCGATCGAGGGAACGCTTGACATGCTCTACATCGATGGAGCCCATCGTTATGGCCCCGCGGCAGCTGACATCCGTGACTGGGGAGCCCGTGTGTCACCAGGCGGGACAATGCTGATTCACGATTCGTTTTCGTCCGTCGGAGTCACGCTCGCCCAGGTTCGACTTCTTTTCCTGAGCCGCGAGTGGGAGTACATCGGCCGGTCGCGTTCCCTCGCGGAGTACCGCCGTTCTTCGCCCGCGCCCGAGGCTCGCAGGAAGAGCATCTTTTTCCAAGTCCGTGAGCTCGGTTGGTTTGCCAGGAATGTCGCAATCAAGGTCTTGCTTGTTGCTCACCTTCGGCCGGTTGCCAAGCTGTTGGATCAAGGTCGCGGGGAGTGGCCTTACTGAGCCTCCGGGTCCTCTTGGACCGGACGGATGGTGACACTGTGTCATTTGTCACACGCGGATAGTAAAAAGCAGGTAAACTGCCGAACCATGAACGAACAAGAGAAGACTCAGGCACCTTCAAACGCAGCCCCCGCGAATGCGGATGTTGCGATCAAGGAGACCAACGACGCAGTAGTCGAAGAGACAGCTGGCGGAGCGCTGCCTATCGGGCTTCCCCCGTTCGGCAAGATCTTCTACGGGGCACTTGCGATTTTGGCCACAGCACTGCTGTGGACTGGCGCAGGCAACCTTAAGCAGCAGGCTTGCATTGAGACGGCGCAGGCGCAGTACGGAGCCAACACTCCGCCGAAGAGTCTCGCGACTCTTGGCCGCAAGAACGCGGTCGCACGTTGCAGCAATTCGCCTTTCTAGGCGTTCGCTTCAAACGGATTTGATAATCGGGTGGGTTGACGGAAAGTCAGCCCACCCTTTTCTCTGCTTGGGCTAAGTGCGTACGCCGAGGGCTTGCATCCGTTGCCGGATCGGCCCGAGCAGCAGAGCTTCGTTGTTTGAGAGTGCCCACTCACGCAGTCCCGCCTCACCGGACCGGTCCGCATGCTTGGCCGCTGTCAGCGCAGACCGCCATTCCTCTGGGGTGGAGCAGACGGTTACCGCTTCGCCTTGAGTAAGCGGACCCTTGAGCGGTGGCACGAGAGTGCGCCTGCCAACCCGTGCGGCCTTCAGAATCCGTTGAGGGAGACCCGTGTCATTGAACTCGTCCTGCCTGAAGGGAAGCAGGCAGACATCGGCCAAGCTGATCACCCGTGCTGCAGCCTCGTCCGGCAGTGAGCCAAGCTGGACCGCATTGGGAGCCTTCAAAACAGCGTGCATGTCCTGGTCGTCAGGTGTTTCATCCGGGTGGACGGCGCCGATCATCAAGAGCGTCAACTCGGGCATGTCTTCAACAAGCCTGCGCAGCAGCGTCCAGTCAGTTCTTCGACCGAGGTGACCCATTGACGCAGCGACGATTGACTGTGCGGGGTCAGGCGCTGGGAATGAGTCGTGGGGTGGTGGCAGGACGTCAACCTCACGACCCTTTGCCGCTTCAAGGTCGGCGAGAGCCCCTGAGACAGCGAAACGCCAGTTGGCCCGGCCGGAGGCGGCGTCGTGCAGTGCTCCCACCCTTGCGCGGGTCTTTGCATCCGCGTCTGGCGCGCTGTCGTAACGGTCCCAGATTCCGTACCAGAGCTCAGCGCCCGGGTTACGAGCCAGAAGCGCGGAGGCCAGCGGCCACAGCACTGGGTGCATCAGGATCACTGCTGCCAGGTCGCCTTCGATCTTTACGCGGCCAGCCTGGCGTGCTGCCTCGGCTGCCGCCAGTGGTGCTGGCAGACGCATCAAGGCCCCGGCTGGCATGCGCCCTGGTTCGAGAACTGCGACATCCTCTCCGGCCAGCAGTGGGCGGACAAAGTCCTGCAGGATGAATGACTCAAGGGGGCGAGGTAAAAGGAACAGGGCGGTCTGACGGTTCATAACCGCGGACGGTAGCCGCCCGTCCCCCCGGTACCGTCCGCGGGGATGGCCGGACCGGGACACTTGAGACGGCTTTTACGCACGGCGTTTGCCTACCAACTCTCCGACCTCGTGTCGAAGCCGTTGGCGATCCTCCTGCTCCCCGTCTACACACGCCACCTGACCAAGGCCGATTACGGCACGGCAGAGCTGATTGGCGCGGGAGTTGTATTCGCAAGCATCGTCGTGCGTCTTGGCATTGGCGAGGCGTTCGTCAGGTACCACTACGAGCAGCTTGACAACGCCGGGAAGGACGCCCTTGCGCGCAAGTCGGTCCTCACCTTGCTCTCCGTGTCAACGGTCGCCTGTCTTGGCGTCGCGTACTTCGCAGGGCCGATCAGCAGCCTGACTTTGGGCACCTCCGATCCGACAATTGTCCGCATTGGAGCACTTGGCCTCTGGGCGTTTTCAAACCTTGAGCTCGCGCAGTCATTGCTTCGCGTGGAAGAGAAGGCAGCTCAGTACGCCGCTTTCTCAATTGCGAATGTGCTGATGACGGTCAGCCTTACCGTCTGGTTGGTTGTCTTCCGCGGGGATGGAGCCAATGGACTTCTGTTTGGTAACTACGCAGCCTCGGCAGTGGTGTTGGTCGCCCTTTGGGTTTGGGAGCGGGAGCGACTGCGGGCAAAGGATGGTCAAGCCAGCGGGATGAAAACGCTCCTGCGCTTTGGGCTGCCAACAGTGCCTGCCGACGCGAGTGTTTTCGCGCTTAACCTGATCGACCGCGCCTGGCTCTTTCACGGCAAGGGCGGTGCCGCCTCTGCTGGCCTCTACTCGCTTGCAGTCAAGTTGTCGGGCGGAATGATCGCCCTTGCCCGCGGCTTCCAATACGCCTGGCCTCCGCTCGCCTACTCCGTCAAGGATGATCGCGAAGCAGCGCGCCTCTACGCGTCCGTGACCACTTGGTACGCCGCGGTAACCGGCATGGCAGTGGCCTCACTGGTCCTGCTTGGCAGGTGGGTTGTCCGCCTACTGGCCGCCCCGACTTTCTATGACGCTTACACCGCGTTGCCGTGGGTTGCTTTGGGTTGGGCGCTCTACGGTCTTGTTCATCTGATGGTCAGCGTTGGAGGTCGAGCGAAGGTGACGACCAGAAATTTCCCAGCAGCACTGATCGGACTCGCAGCCAACATTCTGCTCTTGGTGGTGCTGGTTCCCCCATTTGGCATTGCGGGCGCCGGCATGGCCCTCGCTGGGGCGTATGTGGTGATGCTGATCGCGCTCAGGCTGCTGACGCGCAAACTCTTTGAAGTCGGGTTTGAGTGGGCGAGGCTTGCCCAGTTTGTAGCTATTGCCGGGGGGCTTTCAATTGTCGGCAACCTGCTGCTCGAGACCTCTGGGGCGATCGCCTTCGCGGAACGGGCGGCTGTCTTGGCTGTCATCCCAGCGGTACTTCTGGCGACCCGTTTTGTGAAGCCAGAGGAAGCTGTTGTCTTCAGGCGGGGAGCAGCACTGCTCAGGCAGCGTCTCGTGCCGAAGCGCGCAGGTTGAACGCGGCCGCGGCTTCACGCAGCCCTTCCCCGTCGGAAGGTCGCATGGCTGCCCGCGCGTGAGCGATGTAGCGCTCCGGGTCATGGCCGGGAAGGACCTGAGCTGCAACTGCCCTGAGCAGGTATGGAAAAGCAATGAATGGGCGCATGGCCAGCGCGGAGATTCGACCGACATGGGTTCGCAGATAGCGGTCACGCCCACGGGCAAACTCAACTATTCGGCGCTCAGCTGATGCGCCCGTTGACAGGCCCTCGTGGTGCACGGCTGCGGCTCCAGGAACATGAATGGTGGGCCGTCCTCGGTCAGCCAGTCGGCGGCAGAGGTCTGTCTCATCGGAGTAGACGAAATAGCTCGGGTCAAGTCTGCCAATCGCTTCAACCGGTTCGGTTCGAATCATCATGGCCGCAGACTGGGCCCAGTCCACCCGGACTGTTGACTGACCGCGTCCAGACTGAACCGTGACGAAGCGGTGCAGCAGTAGGGCTCCGGCGAGGACAGTTCCCCAGCTTGGGAATCTCCATGCTGAAGGCTGTTCCCCACCTTCTGGCCGAAGCAGCTTCGCGCCGGCTGCGGCAGCCAGCGGGTCGGCCTCCAGTGCTTCCCAGAGCGCGAGCGTTGCCCCTGGGCGAAGGAAGGCGTCCTCGTTGAGGAGGAGGCAGTAGCGACCGTGGGCGGCGCCGATCAGCTCGCTGTCGTTGTGGGCCTTGCCCCGCCTTCGCGGCAGGGCTATTACCCGATCTACGGCTGGGTGAGCTTGGGCAAGCTCGGCCGAGCCATCATCTGAAAAGTTGTCGAGGACCAGCACCTCCGTTTTGAACGGGAGTGATTCACACTCGCTTTGCACCGCGTCGAGACACACCTCCAGGTTCTCCCGTTGGGCGGTGTTGACGATGCAGTAGGTGACCTCGGGGTCATTCATTTGACAGATGATCGCGCACGGCTCCGCGGCACCACGTACTCCCGGTCTTCTGGCGCCCGGATCCTCGCCTGTACCGTTCAGCTTCAGATGCAGAGCGGTAACGAAGGCATGAAGGTCCAACTGGTTGATCCGGCGGCCTATACGCCCGCCTACGACCACGCGCTCGCAGCAGCCCTGAGTGCGCTTGGTGCGCAGGTTGAGCTTGCAACTGCTCCGTTTCCATACGGGGAAGTTCCCGAACCTGATGGTTACTCGCGGGTCGAGCGCTTCTATGGGGGACTCCCGGGTGGCGCGGGGTCAAAGGTTTTGCGTGCAGGGCGGGCAGTTCGACACATTCCAGACATGCGCAGGTGGCGCAGGTCAACCAACGCGTTTGATGTCGTCCACGCGCAGTGGCTCGCCGTGCAGGGACTTGACGTGCATCTGCTTCCATCCACGAAGCCGCTGGTGATGACAGCGCATGATGTCCTTCCCCGTGAGCCTCGGCCGGGGCAGGTCGCAGCCCAAGCGAAATTGTGGGGACACGCCGATGCCGTCGTCGTACATACCGAGCATGGGCGTGATCGCCTCATAGCCGAGGTTGGCCTGGACCCGGAGCGGGTAACAGTCATCCCCCACGGCCCGTTCCGTCACCTCTCCCAGATTGCTGATCCGATGCCCCTTCCCGCCGAGCTTGCGGGCCCTGGCAGTCGGGGAGAGAAGCCGGTGGTCCTGTCTTTCGGCCTTATGCGCCCCTACAAGGGGATTGATGTTCTGCTGGAAGCGTGGCGTGAGGTTACGGATGCTGAACTGTGGATCGTTGGCCGACCACGGATGGACATAAGTGAGCTTCAGGCTGCTGCGCCTGACTCAGTCAGGTTCGTTGCGCGCTTTGTGGACGACCGGGAGATCGCGCCGATCTTCAACGCGGCAAGCCTCTGCGTCCTCCCCTATCGGGAAATTGACCAATCGGGAGTTCTGGCGACGGCATTGGCGTTCGGCACACCACTCCTTGTGAGTGATGTGGGGGGATTCCCCGAGGTCGCGCAACGCGGGGCAGCCAAGATGGTTCCAGCCGGGGACAGCGCGGCACTTGCAGATGCGATCAATGGGCTGGTTGCTGATCCGGCGGCTCGTGAGCGGCTTGCCTTGAGCGCAAGTCTTCTGGCCGCAGGTGAATGGTCATGGCAGCGCGCAGCGGAGCTTCACTTGGAGCTCTACTCCCGCGTAATCGCCTCCCATTAGTCGCGCGGCCGCCGGGCCGGGCAAACTCCACCCTTGTGAAGACTGTTCTTGAAATCCTGTTCTGGCTGAGTGTCGGACTGCTTGCTTGGAGCCAGGTGGGCTACCCACTCGCTCTCGTTCTGCTCCAGATGGTCCTCCGCCGGCCGGGTGCCCCCTCTGCGATCAAGGGTGACGACGTTCCGTTTGTGACGATTGTGGTTGCCGCGTATCGCGAGGCAACAGTGATCGAGCGCAGGGTGAAGAACCTGCGTCAGCTTGACTGGCCAGCTGATCGGCTGGAGATCATCGTCGCCTGTGATGGGTCTGATGACGGGACGGTTGAAGCAGCCCGAGCTGCGGGAGCAGACCAAGTGCTTGACCTTCCCCGGGGAGGCAAGGTCCGCGCGCAGGACACAGCCGTCAAGGCAGCCACGGGTGAGCTGATCGCCTTCTCTGATGCCAACTCAACCTGGCGGCCAACTGCGCTTCGTTACCTGCTGGCACCGTTTTCGGACTCCAGCGTTGCCTACGTCTGCGGCCGTGTCAGGTTTGAGCGCGGTGATGGCACCAACCAGGAGGGCCTCTACTGGCGGTTTGAAATGTTCATTCGCGGCCTTGAGGCGCGCCTCTCATCTGTCACGGCAGGCAACGGTGCGATCTACGCAGTGCGGCGCAGTGACTATGTGGAAGTTGACCCAGTGATGGGCCATGACCTGAAACTTCCATTCACGCTGGTGAAGCTTGGCCACCGGGCTGTGGAAGCCCCAGCAGCGTCCGCAACCGAGCTGATGGTCCCAAGCCTTGAAGGCGAGTTCGCCCGCAAGCGCCGGATGATGAGCCACGCCTGGCCGATCGTCATCAAGGGAGGCCTTCTCTCGCCCCGTGGCTACTCCCCGCTCTACGCGTTCATGATCTTCAGCCACCGTGCGATCCGTTACGCCTCGCCGTTGCTTCACGCAGTGGCTCTCCTCACAAGCGCGATTCTTGCCCTCGGCTCAACCTTCTGGGCCGCAATTTTCGTTCTCCAAGCCCTGCTTTTGGGCGCCGCGCTCCTGGGTTCCAGAGTCAAGGCAAAGCCGCTTCTGATTGCTCGCTATTACGTGTTCATGACCGCTGCAATCGGCGCTGGCTGGTGGGACTGGGCACGACATGGAACTGAGGCAGGCTGGGAACCACCGGAGGGAACCAGGTGAACCCTTTAAGCCGTGGAGTGAAGCGACTGCTTGACCTGACAGTTGCGGTCGCCGCAGTGGTTGGGACGGCACCAATTGTTCTTGTCTGCGCAATTGCGGTGCGGCTGGACAGCAAGGGGTCAGTCTTTTACAGACAGCCCAGGGCGGGACGTGATGGGCACATCTTCGAGATCGTGAAACTCCGGACAATGGTTGTTGGCGCCGAGCACATTGGGGCTGGAATGGCCGTTGATGAAGGCGACAGCCGGATAACGCGGGTTGGTGGCTTCCTGCGCCGCTGGTCGCTCGATGAGTTGCCAAACCTTGTGAATGTCGTCAAGGGTGAGATGTCGCTTGTTGGCCCAAGGCCAACCTTGCCCGAGCAGGTTGAGCAGTACGACGAACGCCAACGCGGCCGTCTTGCAATCCGGCCTGGGATCAGCGGTTGGGCCCAAGTTCAGGGGCGGGCGTCAATTCCGTGGAGTGAAAGGATTGAGCTTGACCTTTGGTACATCGAGCATGAGTCCCTCGCACTGGACCTGAAGATCCTTGCGGCAACAGTTCGCATGGTGTTCACCGGCCAGGGGCTGTATCGCAGTGACCGCGGAGGCTGGGACGGCTGAGGGGAACTGCCGGGCTGCTGCTCAGGCAGCGCTGGCTGCTGGCTTGCGCGAAGCAGTACGACGTGCCCGGGGCTTGGCGGCCCGCTTCTTCGGGGCCCAGCATTCCGTGACGAACTGAGTGATTTCACCGGTCAAGCGTTCTGGACGTGACCGCAGTTCAAGGATGGAATTGGCCCTCAGCAGGCGCGAGTTCTCAAGTTCGTTTGAAAGAAGACCCGCGTCAGAGAATGGGTGGACTGGGTCTCGCGGATGGCCGATGATCAGCGCTGGAGCTTTCATCTCGCGGCGTTCTTCGCGTGGTGGAGCAACCCGGTCAAAGAAGAGTCCTTGGAGAACGGCGGAGCCGGGTGCTGGGTCCTGCTCAATCCAGTCGAGTGCAACCTCTCCCAGCAGGGGGATGAATCTGCGTGGAACGAGTGATGCGACTTTGCCAGCACCGCGCATCACGGGTGCTGCGAATGTCTGCGCGCACATCAGCGGAGTGAAGGCCATTGCGCAGCCGAGCAGTGCGGACTCAAGGACTGGCATTTCGAGGATCATTCCCTTTACGCGTTCCGGGGCTGCTGCGGCGACTTCAAGCGTTGTGTTTGCTCCAAGTGAGGCACCGCCAACAACTGCCGCGCTTACATCAAGGTGGTCTAGCAGGGCGACAACTTCTCGGGCGTATTGCCGCATTGAGTAGCGCCACATTTCAACGGGCTTGTCGGAGTCCCCGTGGCCGAGCGGGTCCATGGTGATCACGCGCGAGCCTTGTTCTGCCATGGACTTGGCGAGTGGAATGTGCATCCGTTGGCTTGTCAGGAGGCCTGGGAGCAGCACGCAGACTTTGCGGCCTGTGCCGTGCTCCGTGTAAGCAAT
>JBAXHG010000063.1:0-8854 GCA_037139015.1 Actinomycetes bacterium
ACGCAGGTCGGAGATCCCGGAAGCGAACCGGATTCACTGCCCGCCGGATCGTCAGCCGCAATCGCGGTGGGGGCCGCGACCACGAGCGCGACCAGCGCTACGAGGAGTCTTCTGCCCAATCTCACAGCGCCGATGGTACCACAAGGCTCACCCTGGGACAAGAGCCTTGCCGTCCCAACCGCAGAGCAGCTGTCAGCAGCCAGCAAGACCATTGAGACAGCGATCCTTGAGGCCATCGGCCGCGATGAGGCTGACCAGCTGCCGGCTCGAGCGGAGGCGACTGCGGACGCTGTGATCTCGATCCTCGGCGGCTGACCAAAAGTTGCCTGCTTCCACTGAGACTAAGTCCGCTGTGGGGCTATCCAGACTCGACGATGGCAGTTGGATTCACAGCCCTGTCAGTAGAGACCTACATCCGATGTTTGGAACCGCACCCTCTGTACTTGGAGAGGGCGCGGTGGTAGCTTTGTCTGATGCGTATGCGTGAGCTAGTCCCGGTGGTCGCAAGCGCGGCGGTGCTCTTCATCCCAATCTCACAGGCGCATGCTGCCCCAGCCTCCATGACGCTGGCAGCTGACACGATTCTGACTCCGGGCTTTTCGACCAGCATTCCCAACTACACGACCTCCTGCGCGACAGGCACCGTCAACATGACAGCCTCCGCTGGCACGGGCATGACCCTGGCCGTTGACGGGCACACCGCGAAGTCAGGCTCGCAAACGGTCGCTGTGCCGCTTCATGCGGGGCAGCGGTTCAAGGTGAAGGCCAAGAAGGGCGGGAAGACCACAACCCATTCCATTCGCTGCCTTCCAGCTGACTTTCCAGTTTTTACTGTTGAGGGAAGCCTCCCCGCCACAATTCCCCTGTTTGGGTTCTCCAATATTCGCCCCGTTGTATTCAACATCCCGGGAATCACCCAGTACGCGATCATTGCCGACCGCAATGGTGTTCCCGTCTGGTGGATGGAAGCACCGCAGAACCTCTTCAACGTGATGGGAATGAAGGGTGGCCGGATTGCGATGGGCCTTGCCGATGGACCCCTGACCATCTACCGGCCCAGCGGAACTCTTGACAAACGAATGCGTCCAACGATCGGCCAGCCTGACGCCCATGAAGCCATCCCCACTTCACGTGGGACCTTCTATCTCGGCGCGACATCGCAGAGATTCCACATTGACCTGACTCCAATCAGTGGACCAGCTGATGGGGCGACGCTCGACTCGAACATCGAGGAAGTCTCCGCCACAGGTAAGAGCCTCTGGACTTGGCGATCAAAGGACTACTTTGCGATCTCGGACACCCTGCTCCCTCAGCGGTTCATTCCATTGACAAATGTTGACCCATCCGGGGGTTCGGTCTGGGACATCGTCCACCTCAATTCAATTGAGGATGACAACAAGGGCGGGATCATCGCTTCCTTCAGGAATACGAGCGCCGTGTACCGCATAGTCAAGTCCACAAAGGCAATTGACTGGAAGTTTGGTGGCACCCCGTCAGACAAGAGTCTCAGGGTGATTGGCGACGATGGAACAGTGCCCCATCTGAGTGGGCAGCATGACGCGCGCCTGCTGCCAGACGGAACAATCACCATTCAGGACAATGGAAGCAACCAGAGCCGCCCAGCCCGTGTGACCCGTTGGCGCATTGATCGGGTCGCAAGGACTGCAACACTCGTGGAAGAGCTCAAAGACCCGACGATCGGGCGCTCAGTCTGCTGTGGCAGCGCTCGCAAACAGACTGATGGGAGCTGGCTTGTCGCATGGGGCTCACTCTCCGTCATTCGCGGATACAACGCAGCCCATCGGATGACATTCAACCTTCACTTCGCCGACCACGGCCTCACCTACCGCGCCACGCCTGTGACCACAAAGCAGGTCACAACAGCCCAGCTGCTCACCGGCATGGACTACATGCACAAGCGCTGAGCCCAAGGCTCAGGTTTGAGACGAACAGGCCTTTCCGGCTTGGTCAAATGGCCCAGATGGCCAACGCGGGAAGACCCACGCTGAGCGTGGTAAACGAAACCAAGGCCACGGCCTTGTAAAACGGGTTCTTGGCAACCTTGGGTCCCCAAGCAAGTGGGGCAAAGAGAAGCGGGTTAACGACTGTCCCAAAGGCGATCATGCCCCTGATCCAGTTCGGCATCCCCGGCGCTACCTCCTGAACTGCGATGAGAATCAGTCCCATCATGATCCAGTCGATGTGCAGCTGCAGGAACCTGTGCGGCACGGGGACTCCACGACTGCGGAAGAAATCGGGATTCTGTGTAGCCGCGAGGACGAGCCATCCGGACATCCCGCCCAATGCGAGCGAGACCAGCCCTAGCGATGTAAGAAGTGGCACTGGGCGAGCCTACTCCCTTAGTGGTCAATGACCAAGAAAGGGGCCCGGTTCTGGAAAGAACCGGGCCCCGATCAAAACCCTGATGTGGGTGAATCAGCTCAAATGGAGCTGGTTTACATCATCCCGCTCATGTCGGGCATTCCGCCACCTGCTGGACCACTGTCATCCTGAACCTCGGCGACAATCGCCTCAGTCGTAAGGATGTTCTTGGCGATCGACGCTGCATTCTGCAGAGCCGAACGGGTGACCATGGCTGGATCAATCACGCCAGCAGCGACGAGATCAACGATCTCACCGGTTGCAGCGTTGAGACCGAATCCGGACTTGGCCTTGCGTACATCGTTGACCACAACTGAACCCTCAAGGCCAGCGTTGGCAGAAATCTGCCTAAGCGGCTCCTCAAGTGAACGGAGGATGATCTTTGCTCCTGTGCGCTCGTCCTCGTCCTCGATCTTCTCGAGGTTGATGGCCTTGCCTGCGATCAGAAGTGCAGTTCCGCCGCCCGCAACGATGCCCTCTTCGAGAGCTGCGCGAGTTGCCTGAAGTGCGTCTTCCACACGGTGCTTCTTTTCCTTCATTTCAGTCTCGGTGGCTGCGCCAACCTTGACGACAGCAACACCACCGGAGAGCTTCGCGAGCCTCTCCTGCAGCTTCTCACGATCGAAATCGGAGTCGGTGTTTTCGATCTCGGACTTGATCTGCTTGATCCTGCCCTTGATTGCGTCACCTTCGCCTGCTCCATCAATGATGGTCGTTGCATCCTTGCCAACGACAACGCGACGAGCCTGGCCAAGCTGGCTGGCTTGCGTGTTCTCGAGCTTGAGACCCATTTCCTCGGTGATGACTTCTCCACCGGTCAGGACTGCGATGTCTTCAAGCATGCGCTTGCGACGGTCGCCGAACCCTGGGGCCTTGACGGCTACACCGGTGAACAGTCCGCGGAGCTTGTTCACGACGAGAGTCGCAAGGGATTCACCCTCAACGTCCTCGGCGATGATCAGCAGCGGCTTGCCAGCCTGTGAAACCTGCTCGATGATCGGAAGGAGGTCCCGGATGGAACCGATCTTCTGATTGGCGATCAGGATGTATGGATCTTCAAGTACGGCTTCCATGCTGTCCTGGTCGGTGACCATGTAAGGCGAGATGTAGCCCTTGTCGAACTGCATTCCCTCTGTGAATTCGAGGTCCATGCCGAACGTCTGGCCTTCCTCGACGTTAACAACGCCGTCCTTGCCAACCTTCTCGATTGCGTCAGCAATGACGTCACCGATTGACTCGTCGCCAGCTGAGATGGTTGCAACGCGGGAGATCTGCTCCTTGCCGGAAATCTCCTTGCTCTGCTTACCAATCTGCTCAACAACTGCGTCAACTGCGATTTCAATGCCGCGCTTGAGAGCGATTGGGTTTGCTCCGGCAGCAACATTCTTGAGGCCGGTACGAACGATCGCCTGAGCGAGCACGGTTGCGGTCGTTGTGCCGTCACCGGCAACATCGTTGGTTGCAGTGGCAACCTCGCGTACGAGCTGTGCGCCCTGGTTCTCAAAGACATCCTCAACTTCGATCTCACGGGCGATGGTTACACCGTCGTTAGTGATCGTTGGGGCGCCGAACTTCTTGTCAAGGACTACATAACGGCCCTTTGGACCGAGCGTTACCTTGACTGCGTTTGCGACTGCGTCGACACCGCGCTCGAGCGCTTGACGTGCCTCACTGTCGAACTTGATTTCCTTATGTGCCATTGGTCAGATTCTCCTTATGACTCGACGATGGCGAGGACGTCGGATTCACGGAGAACTAGAAGGTCCTCACCGTCAACCTTGATCTCAGTGCCGCCGTACTTGCTGTAGAGGACTTCGTCCCCTTCTTTTACGTCGAGCGGAATGCGCTCTCCGTCTTCCACACGGCCTTCGCCTACAGCGATGACCTTGCCTTTCTGTGGCTTCTCTTTGGCTGTGTCGGGAAGGACGAGTCCACTGATCGTGGTCTCTTCCTCATCGATTGCCTTGATGATCAGCCGGTCTCCGAGGGGCTTAAGTTTCATATCCCTTGGACCTCCGTTCTGTCTTGGTTGGATTGGTACTTGCTGTCTTAACGATCAACACGCCACAAATCAGCTTGATTTGCGGGCGAATCCGTTTGGCACTCACATACGACGAGTGCCAAACCTAAGTCGATGGTAGCGCAATGGAGTCCATTGTCAGCATCTGTTAGCGAAATAGCCCCAGATCTGAGCCTGACCCGCGCAGATCTACGAATAGAAGGGCTGAGCGGTCAGTTGCGAGCGCCGCCGAGGCCGCGAAGGCGGTCCTCGAAGTCACTCGCACGCTCAATGATCTGAGAGAAACGAACGACAGTCACAGTGTCCTCAAGCGTGACCGGACGGTCATAGATCTGCTCAAGGAAAGTCATCAGGTCCTCAACACGCCGGCACTCCGGATTGTCATGTTGAAGCTCATGCGGAGAAAGCTCCTTCAAGCGCTTCACCTCAACCTCATCAATCACAGCCTGGAACACACGCTCCCGAGGTGAATGCTTGAACCCAATCGTCACAAGGACAAGATCGTTGCGCTCATATTTGTGGGACTTGTCGCCCAGCCGAATGGTCCCGCTCTTGCGGCCATTCCTGAGTTGGTCGGCAAAGACCTGTGAGTAAAAGTTGAGAACCTTCATTGGAATCAGCTACAGCCTAACTGCCGACTGCGAGTCGGAGCATGTCGCGCTCACCCTCAAATGTCAATGCGTCAAGCGCATCATCGACCGGCATCCACTCAGCTGAGTCAACCTCATCGTCATGGTCACTGAAGTCTCCACCTACCTGCCGAAACTCAAAGAACACGACGGACTTGTGAATGGACTTGGCCTCTCGCCGATACCAATACGTGACCTCGCCGAGGTCACGGACCAGCTCACAGACAAGACCAGTCTCCTCACGCACCTCACGCGTGGCAGCCTCCAGCGCCGTCTCACCAGGGTCAAGATGACCCTTAGGTAGCGCCAAAGCACTCTTCCCATTTGCGGTCTTCTTTTTGGGGACGATCACGCAGACCTGTCCGTCCTTCAACACAACTCCACCAGCCGAATGCTCCTCCGGCGCGCCCTTGTAAGTCACCAGACCCAGCCCTCAAGCGCAGGTGGGTCAATGACAACCATGCGGCCGCGGCCCTGCTGAACAACCCCTGCTCGAGAAAGCTCTGCGAGGAAGCGGCTTGCCGACTCACGTGAGGTCCCTGCGAGCTGCGCAATTTCCGCCTGAGTGGCCACAATCTTTGTAGGACCAGGACCCGCGCCTTCCGCTCGCGCACGATCCACGAGCTCCCGGATCGCAGCCGCAACACGGCCTTGAACTGTTTGAAAAGAACGACGCTCAATTCGTTGGTTTGCAATCCGAAGGCGCCGAGCCAAAGCGGACGCGAGGGCAAGCCCAAGCTCTGGGTTTGCCACCACTTGGGCCTTCAGATCAGATCCGAGAATTGCAAGAGTTTCCACATCATCAAGGGCCTCCACCGTGGCAGAGCGGGTTTCAGCGTCAAAAAGAGAGAACTCGCCAAAGATGTCACCGGGGCCAAAGTTGCCAAGTGTGATCTGCCGGCCATCCGGATGCTCACCGATCGCCCGGGCATGTCCCGACCTGATTACGTAACAGGCCTCACCCGGATCACCAGCATGGAAAATCGCTGTCCCAGAAGGGAATGCGCGGGGTACCGCGACTGCGGCAATGTGCCTCAGAGCGTCCTCCGGCAGCGTAGAAAAGAGCCGGGTTGAACCGAGCAGTTCGGCGGTATCAAGAGTGGTTTCAGAAGTCATGCGGGTGCAAGTGCGGTTTTAAATAAGCGTGGATCATTACTGATAATGCCAGCAACTCCGATCCGTGCCATTTCCTGCATGCGGCTTGCATCATCAACCGTCCAGACAAACAGCTCTCCGCCTGCCTCCCGAACAGCATCATTGAGTGCCTCGGTGGCCACACACCAGTGCGCCATCACACAGTCGATCACCCCACGCCTGACGCGGTCAGAGGCCTCTCCGGGCAAGGTCCGGCGCAGCCACATGACCATTCCCAAAGCTGGCAGGAAAGTCAACGGGTTCTTCGTCCAGTCCCGACTCGCCTTTGGCACTGACCAGCCCACACGGACAGTGGGAGCAGTGCGCTTGATTGCTTCAAGCGACCGTTCGTACTGGGATGACACCAGGGACCGAGATGCCATTCCACTTTCGATCAGTGCGTGCCCAACACGGGCCTCGTAGCCCGGGATCTTAAGGTCAACATCAAATTCAATCCCGTCGAACTTGGGTGAAGAAAGATGGGCGAGCGCTGCAGCCAGAGTCACAGGCGTCCTCGCGGAAAGATCATGAAGATCATGAGCCAAGACCAACTCCGAGTGAGGATCACGGGGGCTGCTGGGGAGAACGTCAAACTCGATCATGTCGACGCCGGTGGCAAGAGCCGCGTCAAAACTCTCCAGGGTGTTTCCCTGATGCATCGCATGTGCGCCCTTGTGGCCCACACGGACAAGCTTGCTTGAGTTCATAACTGCCTCCATCCACGCATCGCTCTGTGATTCATTGATCACAACCCCCACTGTAGGGCGCAGTTTCGGTTTTCCCGAAACCGTCCTTAAGACCGTCCACAGGAACGAGACTTCAGCTGAGCTCTCGCCCGTACTGTTTAGCGTAGTACTCGCGGTAATCGCCGGAGCGAATTGACTCCCACCAGCCCGGATTGTCCCGGTACCAAGAAACCGTAAGTTCAAGTCCATGGTCAAAGTTCGTGCGGGCTTTCCAACCAAGTCCCTCGAGCTTGGCCGATGACAGCGAATAGCGCCAATCGTGGCCCGGACGATCGGTGACATGCTCGATCAGGTCCTGACTCGCACCGGTCTGTTCAATGATCCGCTTGATCACTTCCATGTTGGTGCACTCGTCTGGGCCGCCACAGTTGTAGACCTCGCCAGCTCCACCGTGATCAAGCACATGGCCGATGCCGCGTCCAAAATCCTCAACAAACAGCCAGTTACGGACTTGCATGCCGTTGCCATAAACCGGAAGGGGATCGCCATGCATGGCGTTCAACACCATCAACGGAATCAGCTTCTCTGGATACTGATAGGGACCGTAGTTGTTTGAACCACGCGCGATTGATGTCTGCAGATCAAACGTGTGGAAATAGCTCTCAACCAGAAGGTCAGCACCGGTCTTGGTAGCGCTGTAAGGAGATGAAGGCTGGAGCGGAGACTCCTCCGTGAACGAACCCTCCTCAATTGATCCGTAAACCTCGTCGGTCGAAACCTGGACGTAGCGAAGCTCATTCCGTCGGGCCTCTTCCAGCAATGTGTATGTCCCCTGCCCGTTGGTGACTACGAAGGCGTCGGGTTCCGCGATCGACCGGTCCACATGGGTTTCCGCTGCGAAGTTGACAATTGCATCGACACCCTTGGCAGCTTCAGCCACTGCCTCCGGGTCCTCAATCGCCCCATGGACAAGACCCAGATAGCGCGGGTTGCCCTCCAAGTCGGCGAGGTTCTCCCGGCGACCAGCGTAGGTCAGCTTGTCAAGGACGATGATCTCATCGTCGCTTTCGTTAAGCCTCAGGCGTACAAAGTTTGAGCCGATAAATCCGGCGCCACCACAAACCAGCAGTTTCATCCTTGCTCCTCCACTGTCTTTCTAGCCTCAATGTAGTCATCCAAGCCTTGTGTCCACGCAGGCAAGATGGGCGTGTCACTCCTGGTTGCTTCCAAAACACTGTTCGCTGGCCTTGGGGCCGGCCTCACAAACTGATCGCTCGTCGTTGGCGTCAGATCACATGGTGTTCCAGTCCGGTCGAAGATCTCCTTCGCAAACCCGAACCATGTTGTCTCTCCCGCCCCTGCGCAATGGTGAATGCCACCCGCCCCAGAGTCAAGGGAAATGTCAAGCAATGCCTCTGCCAGATGCGCCGTGTTGGTCGGGCAACCTCGCTGGTCGTCAACAACCGAGACAGCCCCACGATCAACCGCCAGCTTGAGCATTGTCTCAACGAAGTTCGCGCCGTCGACACCGAACAGCCAAGCGGTTCGCACTATTGAGTGCCGGTCACCTGCAGCCAGCACATTCAACTCGCCCGCAAGCTTGGTCCGGCCATAAGCGGACCTCGGAGCCGTCGGGTCAGACTCCACATAAGCGCCCAGCTTGTTGCCGTCGAAGACATAGTCAGTTGAAACCTGGATCAGACGCGGACCCGACGAGGCAAGAACCTTCGGACCGTCACCATTGACAACAAGCGCATCTGCTTCGTGCTCTTCGGCACCATCCACATCGGTCCAAGCCGCGCAGTTGATGATCGTGTCCGGCTCGATGTCAGAGACGGCGGAAGCCACGGCCTCAACCTGACTGATGTCCAGGTCACCGCGAGTCAGGCCGGTTACTTCAAGTCCACGCGCTGCTGCCGCCCGGAGTACATCCCGGCCGAGCATTCCGCCCGCGCCGGTCACAAGGATTCCGCTCACGGAAGGCCCACGCTCGAGTTATCTCC
>JBAXHG010000064.1:0-8718 GCA_037139015.1 Actinomycetes bacterium
AGTCCCTCACCAGATCCGAGTTTGGTGCATCCAAACCGCTCTTGGACGCAAGTCCGTTCTGAGCAAAGTCGCTTGAAAGCGTAAGTACATCCTCTGCCAAATTCGTCACGAGCTCGATCACCACAACCGAAAGGCTGTCGAAGTGGCGATAGAAGATCGTGCGCGACAGGTTGGCTTTCTCCATGACCGATTCAACTGACAATTCCCGGAAAGGCTGGTTTCGGAGCAGTTCGCTCGTGGCGCTGATAATGGCTTGACGGGACTCCGCCGCAGTCTGCCTTTGACGTCCTTCTGGAGTCGCTGCCATAGGCCAATCTTACAGCAGCCTCAGAAATACGCCGCAGTCTGTTGACACCGCGTCGCAAGGCGCGATACCGTTCACTCTATGACTACAGACTCCCCACTTCGGCTAGGCCGTCACACGACCACGATCATCGCCACCGCAGCTGCCTTCGCGGCGCTCGCAGGCATCGCAGCCGTTCCCGCTCAGGCAGCTACAGCCAAGCCGAACATCATCGTCATGACTGTTGACGACCAGAGGCAAGACGACCTAGAGATCATGACCAAGGTCAAGTCACAGCTCCAGAACACGGGTGTCACCTTCCAGAACTCGTTGGCTTCCTACGCGCTCTGCTGCCCATCACGGACCACATTCCTGACCGGTCAGTACATGCACAACCATGGGATCACATGGAACTTCTGGCCTTCAGGCGGATTCTTCAAGTTCAAGCACTCCACCAATGACGGCGGTTGGGGCAACATTCTGCCCGCGTGGCTCCAGACCGCTGGCTACCACACCGGCTTGATTGGTAAATACCTAAATCAGACTGGTGAGGAAGACCCAACTACTCGCATCACGCGCACTGCCGCAGGCACCATTGGGACCTCCACCATCACCCTCGCCGGCGCTTCTACCGGACTTGCCGTTGGCGACAATGTTTCATCGTCACTCTCGACAACGGAGGCAACAGGGACCAAGGGATCAACCTCGGTCATCGCATCAGGTAGCACGAGCGGAATCCGCATCGGCGACTATGCCGTAGGTAAGGGTTTCAGCGGAGGACCAACCGTCGCAAGCATCGTCGGCAGCACCGTCAACTTCAGTGCCCCGCTGACCGAGAACACCGACAGCCTTACAACCACTCAGCCGGGCGTAGAGACAGGCTCGAAGATCACGCAGATTTCAGGCTCAGTGCTGACGATCTCCCAGCCGCTCAACAAAACTCTCAGCGGTAGCGACAACATTGTCACCGGCCGAGCCACCCCAACGGAAATTCCACCAGGCTGGAGCGAGTGGGTAGGTGGCGTTGATCCGACCACCTATGCGTTCTATGGCTACACGCTCAATGTCAACGGGACACTCAAAACCTATGGCGCATGCCGCCACCAGTACAAGACAATTGACCCCGCTGGCAATAACGTCACCCCACCGCTCAAGACTGCTTACACGACCAACAAGCTCGAAGGTTGCCACGAGGAAAACGCACAAAACGACGTGTACCTCCAGAACAACAGCGCTAAGTCTGACGCCAACTACCAGACGGACGTTGAGACAACCTACGCGGAGAAGTACATCAAGACCAACGGAGCCAAGTCCAAGCCTTACTTCCTCTGGCTCACACCAACCGCTCCTCACACGACGACAACGACTGGCGCAAACGAAGGCTCACCAGCTATTCCGCCTTATCGCTACCGCAGCACTTTCGCCACCAAGGCGCTTCCAAACTGGCCAGCGCTCGACGAGGTTGACACATCCGACAAGCCATGCATCCAGAGCTTCTTCTGCTGGTTCGGCCGCATCGGAGCTGACGGTCGTCAGCTCGCAACCAACCATTACCGTGGACGCCAAGGCTCAATCAAGGGCCTCGACGACATGGTCGGTCGGATCGTGGCCGCAGTCAAGAAGACTGGCGAGGCCAAGAACACGATCATCGTCTACACATCCGATAACGGCTGGCTCCTTGGCGAGCACAACCTTGTCGCGCAGAAGCAGTTTGGCTTCGAAGAGTCGATCAAGGTACCGCTTGTAATCAGCGGCCCTGGCTTCACCGGCGGCAAGACCGCAGTGCCAATGGTTGTAAACACCGACCTCGCCCCAACGCTTCTGAGAGCAGCCGGGGCAACGGCTGGGCGTGCCATGGACGGCGTTGCCCTCCAGGACATTCTGGCCAACCCAACCGCTTGGCTTTCCAGAACAGTTGTGATCGAAACAGGAGAGAACCCCCGCGCGCCTTCATACGCCGGAATTCACAACTCGCACTGGCACTTGGAGATCCTCCATGGCGGCGGACTTCCTGACCGTTACGAGCTCTACGACCTGTCCAAGGATCCGTTCGAGATGAACGCCGTAAGCAATGACCCCGCCTACGCTGGCGTTCTGGCACAGCTTGTGGCACAGGATCAGCGTCTGGCGACCTGCAAGGGAACCGCCTGCCGCGACACCAGTGCAATACCTGCAAGCCCAGCCCACAGCACCCTCGACGATGTGAGCATGACGACAGGGCTTCACACCGGGCGTTAACCCGAAAGACAATTGGTGACCACCCTCGGGTGGTCAGGTCAACGGCCCACCTTCTCCATTGTGAAGGTGGGCCGTTTTCGTTCTGAACACCCAGCTATCAAATGACCGAAACTAAATTCCTGTGCGGCTTTGCTCACCGCTCCGGAACTGTCGTGGGGGTGGCCAGCGGAACCCTTGTCGCCATGTATGTGATTGACCTCGTCGGGAAAATCTCGCCCGACCTCAAGCCATTTCGAGTTGTTTCAGCGTTCCGCTATTACGGCTCAGCAATTCAGAACGGACTTGACTGGGCCCACGTCGCAATCCTCACGGTCACAGCCATCGTGCTGACCATCGCCGGGACAGAAATGTTCCAGCGACGCGACATCCTCTAGGGGAAGAGAGACTCAGCCGACCCGAACGGATCTGGTTGTGACTGTCTTTGGCGCCCCATCAAGAGAAGTCGCCTTGACCGTGCACTTGACTCGTGCTCCACGATCGGATCGCGTGAGCCTGTAGGTCGAGCGCGAAGCCCTGCGGATTGCTCTGCTGCCCCGATACCACTGATAGCCGAACCTGGCAACGCCGCCCGTCCATGTTCCGGTCCGGCAACTGACCACTCGGCCGACCCTTGCTCTCCCGGAAACAGCTGCTGCTCGAGTATTACGCGGAGCTGGCTGGTACTCGTAAGCGCCAATGTCAAGATCTGTCGCACGCAAGGAGCTTCCGTTCCTTGGCCGGCCTCCGCCTCTGATGTCAGAGCCATCATTGGTGAGTGGAATTGAAGACCTGTCAACTAGCGGCGATGAGGATAGTGGCCGGTAGTCCCCGGCCGCAGCATTTCGGAACCCCGGGTCAGGGAACGAGATTGCGCTGACCGTAGTGACCGGACTCAGGCTGCCAGGGATGTCGTACGAGGCCGTCTCAAAGAACACATCGTTGAATGTTGTGAAGACGTCAGAGCTGCCTCCGAAATCCTGCTCACGAATGACTCCCTGAAAGCCAGTGAAGGCAGTACGGACAGCCGTGATGTTGACTGAAGGATTGTTGCCGTTGCGCTCAACATCCAAGCCATAGTTGCCCGGGGAGGTTGCGCTTCCCGAGCCGACAAATGTGGAGCCTTGAATATTCACTGTGGCGCTTGATCTGCTCTCGATGTGAACCCCCATCCCATAGTCGAAAAACGCAGGAGGGCCTGGCCATGTGTGAGTCTGCGAGACGAACAGCACATTGCTCAAGTTCAGGGTTCCATTGCCTCCCAAGTTGAAGCCATAGACGGAGCCGCTGACCTTGCTTCGGTTGATGGACACCAACGCATTCCCTGTCAGGTTCACTGCGTATCCGCCATTGAAAACTGATCGATCCACCCTTACCTGCTGGGTGTCGGACTCTGCATTAAGCGCGTAGTTGGCAATTACAGCGTCAGGCATCTCGACGGTAGTCCCAACAATCACGCTCGCTGCAACCCCACCGCTTCGGACGGCGACGCCGATCGTACTGCCGGAGCTCTGAGACATGCTGAGCTTTACGCTCTCCAGCCGCCCCCCATACATGTCAATGCCAACGTCGCCGCCGACCTTGAAGCGAATGTTCCGAATGGTGCTGTTGGACTCGAGAGTCAGAGCTGGCGCATAGCCGAGGGCGGAAACGAGCACGGTCACCGTGCCAGTACCAACAAGAAGCACGGTGTTCGTTGGCCGAAGGTCAAGCCGTTCGCTGTAGGAGCCCGCCGCAACATTGATTCTGTCGGTACCCGCCAGCGCCCCAGCCTTTGTGATCGCCCCACCGATAGAACGACAGGGGCGACAGGTTGAGTCACTCGACCCATGCGTGGCCGGAGAGACCGTGAAGGTTGCTGCCCCGGCGCTCGAAGCGGCCGACAGGCTGATGGCAATTACTAAAACTGCAAGCACCAAGCGATATGTCTTCATAAGCGAAATCTATCATCATGGGAGACTTACTCGTGTTGTTTGTGTTGCTGGAGAGCGACTTGTGGGGTTCTCGCTTCCCAGACGACCAAGAACAGACGGGACTGGTGATGACGAGCTGGCAGGCAAGTGTCAGTTCTCGTCATAGTTCCCTCCTGAAACAGCCGCCGCCTATTGGAAGGACCCTTCAGCCATGAGCACCTCCTCACCCTCCACTGATTCAACCCTGATCAGCCGCCGCGACATCACGTTCCTGCTCTACGAGTGGCTTGGCGTTGAGGCCATGACCGAAAGGCCGCAATACGCAGGCCAGTCGCGAGATGTCTACGACGAAGTGATTGACCTATCGCAGAGGATCGCAGCGGATCTTTTCGTCCCCCACAACCGCGAGGCAGACGAAAACGAGCCACACATTGGCCCTGATGGCAAGGTCCACCTCGTGGACGGCGTGGGCCCGGCACTGGATGCCTTCTTTGAGGCTGGCCTTGCTGGTGCGGCCATGCCCGAGTCAGTCGGGGGAATGAACCTTCCGAGCGTCATCGGAAACGCCGGATTCTCTTACTTCCACGCCGCGAACACAGCCTCTGCGGTGTACGCCATGCTCACCATCGGCGCTGCGAATCTGATCGTGGCCAACGGCTCTGAGGAGCAGATTGAGCGTTACGCCTCACCCATGGTCGAGGGTCGTTTCTACGGCACCATGTGCCTTTCGGAAACCCAGGCTGGATCTTCGCTTACTGACATCACAACCCGGGCCGAACCGCAGGCGGACGGCACCTACAGAATCTTTGGTTCGAAGATGTGGATATCCGGAGGCGAGCACGAGCTTGCCGAGAACATTGTTCACCTCGTTCTGGCGAAGATTCCGGGTGGTCCAGCTGGCGTGAAGGGCATCAGCCTTTTCATCGTCCCAAGGGTCTTCGTGAACGACGACGGCTCACTGGGCGAACAGAATGACGTCGCGCTTGCCGGCCTCAACCACAAGATGGGTTTCCGGGGAACGGTCAACACGGTGATGGCCTTTGGGGATGGCGAGCACACTCCTGGTGGTGAAGCTGGCGCTGTCGGCTGGCTTGTTGGCGAGGAGCACCGCGGCCTCGCGTACATGTTCCACATGATGAACGAGGCTCGCACCGGCGTTGGCCTTGGCGCAACCTCACTCGGCTATGCCGGATACCTGAAGTCACTCAAGTACTCCAAGGAACGTCTGCAGGGTCGTCCTGTGACCGGAAAGGACCCGGCAGCAGCCCAACTGCCGATCATTGAGCACCCGGATGTCCGACGGATGCTGCTCGCCCAGAAGAGTTACGTCGAAGGGGCTTTGGCGCTCTCGCTGTATTGCGCGAAGCTTGACGACGACCATCGAACGCTTGAGGACGAAGAGGGTCGCAACAAGGCCGGGCTGCTGCTTGACCTGCTCACCCCGATCACGAAGAGCTGGCCATCGCAGTGGTGCCTTGAGGCCAACTCTCTGGCAATCCAGATCCTTGGCGGTTACGGCTACGCGCGTGACTACGAGGTTGAGCAGCACTACCGCGACAACCGCCTGAACCCAATCCACGAAGGAACGCATGGCATTCAGGCACTTGACCTGCTCGGCCGCAAGGTCGTCATGCAAGGTGGAGCTGCGCTGGGCGCACTCGTTGCCGAGGTGGCCAGTTCAGTTGAGCGGGCGAAAGCCGTGGGTGGAGACACCGCGGAGCATGCCGTGACACTTGAGGCCACATTCCAGCGCCTGCTTGAAGTCACTGGGGCGCTCTGGGGAAATGGAGCTGAGGGTGCCGAGCAGGCGCTTGCGAACGCGACCGCCTATCTCGAAGCAGCCGGTGACATTGTCGTCGCCTGGCTTTGGCTTGAGCAGCTGCTCGCTGCTGATGGCAAGGACGGAGAGTTCTACGACGGGAAGCGCGCAGCGGCAAGGTACTTCTTCCGTGTGGCGCTGCCACGGACCGGACCACAGCTTGACCTGCTTGCCAGTGGCGACAGGACAACGTTGGATTTGGATCCGGCAGTCCTCTAGAACTACTGAGAGAAATCGTTGATGGGTCTGCACACGCCGCCTAGAGTGGTTTGGTGAAGCGGGCAATCCTGATTTTGTTAGCAGCTGGGCTGCTTTCCGTCTCCGCCGCCGCCAGCGGCCCGGCCGGAGCTGCAGCCACCAAGTCACCTGCTGGCTGTGTTCCAAAGGGTGGTGCTTATCGTGAGGCTGGCTCGCGACGGCACCGCTGGGTTGCACTCACCTTCGACGGGGGGCCAACATGGGGGTATACGGCCAGAATCCTGAACCGCCTCAAGCGTGATCACGTACGCGCAACATTCTTCATTCGAGGTCAGTTCATTGCCGGACGGACTGGATTGCTTCGACGCGAGCTCGGAGCGGGACACGAGTTGGCGAACCACTCGTGGAGTCATCCCCACCTCCCCGGGTGGCGGCAGCTGGAACGAACCAGCCATGCCATCAGGAACGCCACGGCCTTCACCCCGTGCCTGTTTCGCTCCCCATATGGAGACCTGAACTCAGCCCTGATCACACGGGCGCGGCATCAGCGCATGCTGACTATCGGATGGACAGTTGATTCATGGGACAGCCTCTACGAAAACGTCAGCTCGCAAACCATCTATCGCCGGGTTGTCAACCGGGTTCGCCCTGGGGCCATCATCCTGATGCACGATGGGGAGGGTTCCCACCCCGGCACGCTCCGCGCACTTGAGCCGATCCTCGCCGCGCTTCGGCGCAAGCATCTGAACCCCGTCACGGTGTCCCAGCTACTTGGTCTTCGGCAACTGAGACACAGATAAACGGCGAGGCAGGCTCCCCAGGCTGCCGCTGCGACTCCATGTCACCACACGGCTCAACCAGCCTCGTACTGTGTCAAGCTTGATGTCTCCCCGTGTCGGATCATCGCTCCACAAACCTTGCTGTTCTCTTTGCCTGCGGTCTCGCAATGGCTCTCCCTGCCGCGGCCGCGGCTGCCGGCCCGACGAAGCCACTGGTCCTGAATGGAAGCGGCAAGTCAGCATCGAGCCACAGCGTGACCGTCGCTGCGAACGGAACTGAGACAGTCGTCTGGAAGGAAAATCAAGGGCCATACGGCGTCCCGACAGGCAACAATGTAATGGCCAGCAGGATCACCACGAAGGTCACTTTCAAGATCACGGGATCGGGAAGGCGCCGTAAGAAGACAAGGATCACAACCCGGATAGCCAAATCCATCACCGTCTACAACGTTGGCGGCGCATTCGTCAACGAGGTCGTCGCCGGCACCACCTCGGCAGGTGTGACCACGGTTGTTTGGGGAGTAAACGATCCCAGCGGCAACAAGGTGACATTGATGGCTCGCAGAATTGACGCCAAGGGCAGACTTGGGTCCCTCGTCACCGTCTCTCCAGCCGGCACGCGCGCGCACGAACTGAGGCTCGCCACAGCTCCGAGCGGGAGCGCCACAATCGTTTGGCGAACGGACGACACGGAAGTGTCCTGGGTAGACGCCAAACAGATCAGCAAATCAGGTGATGTCGGAACTCTGATCCAAGTCACCCCGTCTCATGGGGCCTTTCACAACATGCAAGCAGCTGGCCGCAGCAACGGATCGGTTGATGTGGTCTGGCGGAACGGCAATGGGTTGCGCCCGGTAACGCAGGTGGCTCAAATTGCCGCAGACGGAAGCGTGGGCAGTCCGATCGGCCTTGGCGACCCAGCGAACTCAAGCAACGACGATCAGGCGATCGCGATGAGCCCAAAGGGCGTCAGCAGCATCGCTTGGACTGAGTACAACAGCACTCTCGACAAGAACATCCTGCGGGTTGCTCGAGTGAATGCGAGCGGCGTGAAGTCGACCACACTTAACATCGCGAGCGCAGGAAATCCTTACATGCCGACCGTTGGCGTTGCGCCCGATGGGACCAGCAGCGTCGCGTGGATTTACACCGCAGGAAGCTCGACCCGGGTCCGCATGATCAGGGTCAGCCCGGGCGGCAGAACGGTAAGAGCACTCTCCCTGGGACCGGCAGGAGAATCCCTGATCTCTGGCTTTGGCCCCAAGCTGACGGTTGCACCAAGTGGCGTCACGACACTCGCATGGTCAGTGGTTCAGTCAAGCGGCTTCCCCGCTCCCGTCTACCTTCAAGCCATCAAGGTTGACGCCAAGGGCGTCGCATCCAAGCCGATAAGACTCGTGACTCCAAACAAAGCCACGCCCGACCTCGTTCATTACCCGTTGATCACAACCGCCGCCGATGGAACAGCCGTGATCGCATTCGTGCGGCGCAACGTATTCGGCAGCGCTTCAC
>JBAXHG010000065.1:0-8581 GCA_037139015.1 Actinomycetes bacterium
GACGCGCTCCGCTGGTACTTCCTTACAAGCAAGCAGCCGTGGGACGGTTACCGCTTTTCGACGGAGGCAGTTGACGAGTCAACCCGCCGCCTGATGCTTCCCCTCTGGAATGTCCTTGGGTTCCATGTTCTTTACGCGAACGCTGCTGGGGTAGGACCAACAGAGGGTGTTCCAAAGCCAGCGAATGAGCTTGACCGTTGGATCTTGAGCCGCCTTGCGGGAACAGTTGAGACTGTCGGCGAGCGCCTTGAGGCCTTCGACGCAACGAGCGCAGGCCGGGAGATCCAGGATCTGGTTGAGGACTTGTCCAACTGGTACGTGCGCCGCTCACGCCGACGGTTCTGGGATGGCGATGAGGATGCCTTTGCGGTCCTGCGGCATGTGCTGCTCACGACCGCCCGTTTGCTCGCGCCCTTCTGTCCGTTCATTGCAGATGTGATTCACACGACACTTGACCCGGAGGGCGAGGCTTCAGTTCACCTCACCGACTGGCCAGAAGCATCGGCTCGTGACCTTGACCTTGAGCATGCAATGGCCGCTGCCCGGGAGGCAGTGACCCTCGGGCTTGCAGCCAGGGGACAGGCCAAGATGAAGGTTCGCCAACCCTTGCGCGCTGCCGTGATCGTCGCCTCAGGTGATGAGCGAGCTGCGATTGAAGGGCTTGCCTCAATCGTGCAGGAGGAGCTGAACGTCAAGACCCTTGAGTTTGCAAGTGCAGCCGATGAGTTGGCGGAGCTGGAAGTCAAGGCGAACTACAGAACGCTTGGTCCCAAATTCGGCCCGGATATGCCCAAGGCAGCAGCCGCGGTAGCTGGCCTTGACCCAGCCCATGTTGGTCAAGCACTCAAGGACGGCTCAGCGATCCACATCAATGTCGGAGGGACAGAACACCTCTTGGCAGCTGAGGATCTGCTTATCACCATGCAACCACTGGATGGGTACCAGCTCGAGCGCGAAGGCTCACACGCCGTTGCACTTGACCTCAACTTGGATGACGACCTGATGCTTGAAGGCCTTGCCCGTGAAATCGTTCACGCAGTCCAAGCCGCCCGGCGGGACTCAGGGCTCGACATCTCCGACCGCATCAGCTTGAGCCTCGGTGGCGATGAGCGTCTGATGGAAGCTGCTGATCGCCACGGGGACTACATTGCCTCCGAGGTGCTCGCGGAGGAACTCACACTGCGAGCCGACTCAGGTGAAAGCGAAGTCACGATTGACGGACTGACTTTGTCCGTCTCGCTTGAACGACGCTGACTCCTGCCCGATGGGCGGGCGGGCTAGGACTGGCGTTCGGGTAGGAGCTTCGCCGGGTTGCCGACGGCGACTCTTCCAGGCGGGACATCGAAGGTGACTACTGCGCCGGCTCCCACAGTTGCTCCAGCGCCGATCGTCACATCACCAAGCACCATCGCGTTGACGCCAATGAAGGCCCCGGATTCGATGGTTGGAGGTTTCTGACCGGAGCGTCCTGTGATCACGCACCTCGGCGCGAGCGTCACATTCTCTCCGATCTTGCACTGCGAATGGATGATGACGCCGGCGACCTTGTTGAGGCTTGTGCCTGCGCCGATTTCCAATGGGTGGCAAAGGTAGGAGTTGAAGACCAGATACATCACTTTGTCAACCACCTTGGGCAAGATAGGCACCCGGTGTCGGTAAAGCCAATTACCAAATCGCTGGAGCTTGAGTGGGCTCATGGCCTAGAAGCCCAGCTCTCGCTCTAAGGGCTGCGTAATGACAGCTGAACGGAGGTTGTTGCTCATCTCGTCTCTATATCTATCAAACATAGGTCGTAATCGCTGTCGGTCGGCCTCCCCCGCAAGGGGTGCTGGATGGGGGTAAAGCACGTGACCTTGGTCTAGCCGATTTCAGGTGCCGCTTCATTCAGAAAGCATTGATAATCTCTTCCGACCCGTTTCCTCTGAGTAATTTTAGGATGCGCGCTGGCTGATCCCCCCCAAGACTTGGAAGAGAATAATGAGCGACAATATTGCTGCCACAGACTCGAAGGAACGCCGGAGGCGTTCTGCCGAAGTGCGTTCGGCCGTACTCGTGCTGCGCCTTCGGTTCAGGCTCATCCTGATAGCGGGACTGGCATGTGGAGTTGCTGCCTTCGCCTATTCGGTCGTTCAACCCGACCAGTACTCCGCCCAAGCAGAGCTTCTCTTCCGCGACCCTGGTTTTGACCAAAAGCTCTTCGGCAGCTCCGTATTTCAGCCGAACAACGATCCCACCAGGGAGGCGGCCACAAATGTGCGTCTGGTGTCGCTGGCAACGGTTTCTGACGACGCCGCAAAGCTACTTGGCTCTGACTACACATCAGGCGAGGTCATGGGCATGGTCACTGTCAGCGCATCCGGCCAGTCGGATGTCGTGAACATTCAAGCTGTTGCAGGAGATCCTAGAACGGCATCCAAAGTCGCCAACGCCTTTGCGACCTCCTACGTCGGCTTTAGACGGAAGGCTGATCAAGCAAAGATCCTCAACGCCAAGACCCAGGTGAGTGCTCAGGCCGCAGTGCTTAGGGCGCAAGGCCAATTCGCCGAAGCCGGATCACTTGATAACCAAGTTCAATCCCTGTCGGTCCTGTCGGCGCTCCAGACTGGTAACGCCGAGGTAGTTCAGGCCGCGTCGCCTCCGAGCGCTCCATTTGCTCCGACCCCAGTCAAGACGGGCATTCTCGGATTCATTCTCGGGTTGCTTCTGGCCGCCGGCGCTGTCCTGCTTCACTCCCGCCTCGATAGCCGATTCAGGACCTTTGAGGATGTCGAGGAATCCCTTGGGGTACCAATTATCGGCGCGATTCCATTGGCTCCGGGGCTTGCTGACTTGAACAGGACCAACTGGTCCTCCAAAAACGCGGACCTCGAATCCTTCAGGCTCTTGAGGGCCCGAATCCGATATTTCAATGTGGATAGGGAGATCAAGACACTGATGATCACCTCCCCCTCTCCGGGTGACGGCAAATCCACAACTGCTTGGTATCTGGCAGCTACATCTGCCGCAGCCGGCCAGAAGGTTCTTCTGATCGAGTGCGACCTGCGTCGCCCGACGCTGGGCCTGAGGCTCAACTTGGACCCGGCTGCGAGTGCTGGGATGGTCGCGGTACTGAGCAATGCATGCGACTTCAATGACGCGATCATCAGTGTGCCGCTTAGCGAGTCCGGGCCTTCGCGTGATCAGGAGCGGGAGATCGATGTGATTCCAGCTGGCGCAATTCCGCCGAACCCGGGTGAGATGCTTGAGAGCCAGGTTATGCGCGACATCCTTGCTAGAGCCAAGGATGAGTACGACCTTGTCGTCCTTGATGCTCCCCCAACGGTTGTATCGGATCTGATCCCCGTTATTGACAGTGTCGACGGAGTGGTGCTGGTCCTGAGATTGGAAGCAACCAAGGCCGAACTTGCAGATAGATCCGTCGAGTATCTCCGCAAGGCAGAAGCCAGGCTCCTTGGGGTCGTTGCGTGTGGCTTGCCGCAGGGACTGGGAACTGATGGATATGGATATGGATATGGATATGGATATGGATATGCCCCGAGTGAGACTTCTGAGAAGGATTCCAAGCCCTCAGACGAGATTGACTCCGAGTCGGTCAAGTCCGCCTAGCGGCGGCTCCCTGACGAAACTGAGACGGGTGGATGAGACGCAGACTTGACATCCAGGGCTTGAGGGCTGTTTCTGTCCTCGTGGTGGCGCTCGACCACGCGAATGTGAGCGTATTGGCGGGCGGGTTCATCGGCGTCGATGTCTTCTTTGTCCTCTCAGGATTCCTGATCACCAGCCTGCTTGTAGCTGAGGCAGCTGACTCCCAAGGGGTGTCCATCAGTGGGTTCTATGCCCGCCGGGCCCGGCGAATTCTCCCTGCTGCGACCCTTACTCTGGTTGCCACCGCGATCGCCTCGTCGTTGATTCTGAACTTCGTGAGGGCCAAGGAGGTCTTCATTGATGTCATCTCCGCCGGCTTCTTTGTTTCGAACTTCCGGTTTTCGCACAGCACCGACTACTTCGCCCAGTCTCAGCCGCCCTCACCGGTTCAGCAGTTCTGGTCGCTTTCCGTGGAGGAGCAGTTTTATGTAGTTTGGCCACTCTTGCTGGCGGCTTTGGTTGGCGCCACCATTATTGGCGCGAAGCGGGCGGGGAAGCAACAGAATCTGCGTTGGGGGCGCC
Organism: Actinomycetes bacterium; assembly: GCA_037139015.1. Lineage (GTDB taxonomy): Bacteria > Actinomycetota > Thermoleophilia > Solirubrobacterales > Solirubrobacteraceae > WLNJ01. Next base: position 4,168 of record JBAXHG010000065.1, read on the forward strand.
TGCTTGGGGGTCTGACAGTCGTCACCCTCGCCTCATTCGTATGGTCGGTAATAAGCACCTCAGCTGATCCTGCCCCGGCGTACTTCTCGACATTCACGCGTATCTGGGAGCTGGCCTTTGGCGCCCTTCTCGCAATCGCCCTTTCCGGAAAGGTCAGAGCGCCTGTTCGGATGCCACGGCCGTCTCCGGCGTTGCTTGGGGTGGCCGGGTGGGCCGGACTGGCGATGATCATCACGGCAGCCCTTACATTCAGTCCGTCAACGGTTTTCCCAGGGTATGCAGCGCTCCTGCCGACACTTGGAGCAGTGCTCATCATTGCCGCTGGCTCTCCTGCCGAGGGTGTCAAGTGGGGCGTATGGGGACTATTGGGTCTGCGTCCCCTCGGCTATGTGGGGGACAGGTCATACGCGCTCTACCTGTGGCACTGGCCTGTGCTCGTCCTTGCTGCAGAGTGGGCGGGTCACGACCTGTCGGTTCCAGTGAACCTCGGACTCGTGGCAGCTGCCTTCGTCATCTCGATCCTCTCCTACAGGTATGTGGAGGATCCCCTGCGGCGGCGCAAGTGGAATCCCCCAAACAGGGCACTTGCACTTTGGCCTGTTTCCATTGGCGTGGTCGTTTTGGTTGCGGGAATCGGACTGATGTCAGCCAAGGGAGAGGAAAGGCAGATGCTCGTTGCAGCCGCCCAGGCGGCAAGCGCTCAGGACCTCAAGGACATCCAAGGAGACCTCGGTGGTGGGGTTCCAGTCGCCGGCAACGCCAAGGAGGCGCCGGACATCCCAAGGCTTCTTGCTGCTGCCGTGGCTGAATCCCGGAACCCCAAGGCCCGGTTCCCGTCCCCGCTGAGTCCAACCCCAGCCCAGGTTGCAGCCGACCATGTCAATTCGCACTGTGGGGCAGCAGCGACGGAGATCAAGTCGAAGCCTTGCTCCATAGGGAGCGGGACGAACTCCAAGAAAATGGTCCTGCTTGGTGACTCTCACGCGGAGATGTGGCTACCCGTCCTGTCGCAAATTGCCGCGGCTAACAATTGGACGGTTATTCCGCTCATCAAGGCGGGATGCACCCCACTTGACTGGAAGTCCGGCTCCGGCCAGTCGAAGGGCGCCGCTGGCGGGAGTACTTGCCGTAAGTGGTTTGCCTGGGCCAGCCGACGAAGTAAGGACCTTAAGCCCGACCTGATCATTGCCGGTGGAAACACGTCAGGTGGATGGAAGACGCCAGGGGGACCGGAGCGGATGGCTGCATCGCTCGGGCTGGCAGCTCGGGCCGGAAAGGGTAAAACCAGGGTTGTTGTTCTGAACGATGTGCCTGACCGAAGCGTCGACCCCGCTCCCTGTCTGCTTTCCGCCGGGGCCAGCCCAATGAGCTGCGCTGTTCACCCGTCAGCTGAGTACCAAGCCTTTTCGGCGGCCGTTGGAACCCTTGCCAAGCAAGCCAAGGCCGGTTTCCTGAACCCCACCCAATGGTTCTGCAAGCAGACCCTCTGCCCACTGGTAGTGGGAGACATGGTGACCTATGTTGACCCGGGTCACATAACGAAGACCTACTCGGTGGCCTTGAAGGACGTCCTCGCCTCGGAATTGGGGAGGGTCTCGGGGTACCGATTCAAGTCTGCGAGCAACCCAGCAAGTGGACCCTCAAGTCAGGGGGACGGATCGGAGGCCGAATCCTTGGCCTCGGTGAAAGCAGCTGTCACAGCGATGAGAAAGCCAGGATCCAAGTTCCCTGCTGTTCTAGATCCGACCCTCAACAGGTTGCCCAAGGATGTCTACAACGAGCCATGTCAAGCGGGTTCACCGCTCAGCCGGAGCTCCAAGATCTGCCCCCTTGTTGCGGCCAATGCCACCAAGAGAGTCGCCCTGCTCGGTGACTCGCACGCCAAGATGTGGGCGCCGGCACTCATCAAAGCTGCCACAGCTAACAACTGGACGGTCATTCCGATTATCAAGGTAGGTTGCACCCCCGTGCAGTGGGTGGGGGGCACGGGCCCTGAGGGGCAGGCCTGCGCAGCGTGGTTCAAATGGGCCCTCCGTGAGGCGGCGCGCCAGAAGGCAGACACAGTCTTGGTTGGGGGACACTTTGCCGACAAGGTGAGCGGAAACAAGACAGATCAGTACAACGCCGCACCGATGCTGGCCGGGTACGCGGCCGCGGTCAAGGGGCTTTCAGGCAAACGCTCTGTAATCGTCCTGAACGATTCGCCCGACCACCAGAAGGATCCAACCAACTGCCTGCTTGCAAGGGGATCAACCCCTGCGGGGTGCGCTGAGAGCCCGAGCGTAGGGTTCACCTCCTTCGCAGCGAACCTCCGCTCACTGGCCACTGGCTCAGGCGCGGGGTTCATCGACCCAACTCCATGGCTCTGTTACAACGGACTCTGTCCCCTGGTGGTGGGAAACAAGGTGACTTACTCCGACAAGGCCCATGTTTCAGCGACATACTCGGCATCTCTCGCAGGGCCATTCGCAAATGCCGTCAAGAGCGCAATTAGTCGCCGGAAGTAGGACGATTCCGTCCAGCAAGGATGAGTTGGGCCATCCCGGCGAACATCCAAGCTGTCGACCAGCGCATGTATTCAATATTCCCTGAACGTCCATGTGACCCGCTTGGGCGGTAACGGAACGACCCGTCAGCGTTTGCCAAGCGGCCGTTCACTGCATCAGCGACCTTTTCGGCATAGCTGACATCGCCGAATTGACTGAGGGTTATCAGGGCTTGGCCAGCTGCGGTTGGGTCGAGCGGCGCCTCAGTTGAGTCGTAGTACTTGGGCAGCGAGTCTGGAGTGAAGAAGGTGCTGCGGTAGTGCTCCCAGCCCCGGCTTATGGTGCTGTCAAAATTGCCAACACCGGTCAGCTCTTTCAGGGATGCAAAGCACTCCAGGATGTAGCCGGTGTGGAACTGGTCCCGCCACGATCGGGGGTCTCCGGCAACCGCGTAAGCCCAACCTCCATCAGCCTGCTGCTGTTGTGCGGCCCAGCGGGCCGAGCTGAAGGCGGCATCGAGGGCCGAGTTATCAAACCCAGCATCAACTGCTTGAGCGATCAACCGAGAACCCTTCATGGTTGCGTTGGGAACCGACTGGGAGTCGGCAGGAGAGTAGGACCAGCACCAGCCGGAGTCGTCCTCTGCAACGCGCTGAAGGTCGTTGAGAACAAAGTTTGCGCTGTCTACCACCATCTCTCGGGCCTCCTGGTTGCCGAACACCCGCCACGCGCGATGAAGACCATTCACGATCATGCCGGTGGCAACGACCGTCGGGAAGTTCGCCGGCGTGCGGTGAGCTCCACGCCGTCCTTCCCAGGGGAACGGGTAACCCCAGCAGGTGCCGCTCCAGCCCTCAGAGCGCAAACCACTCAGGACCGTGACATAGCCGTTGACTTCATCAGCGAACGAGGCGGCATCAAGGGCTTCAGCTTCGACCAAGTCAGAAAGGCCGCGCAGGTAAAGGCCAATCGTCACCGCGTTCAACTGCTTTGGCGTGCGGAGGAGAGGCCTCAGGTTCACAGGTGACCGCAAGATGACCTGCTGTGCACCGAAACGGATGAGCCAATTGGAGCGGAGGATGGGGAGTCGGAACAGAGGGGATGTAAGACCGTCGTAGGGATCCCAACCCTTCAGTTCGCTATCGGCCATGTGCTGCCTGACTACCAGCGCGTGGGCTGTGAGCGACTCCTCAGCCGGAGTAGCGCCCATGGAAATCAGCGGGACCTTGGAACGATGCTGCTTTCCAGAACATCCACCAGACGCTCGGAAGCAAGCCCGTCCCAGCCAGAGGGAATCTTTGCCGTAGAGGATCGGCTGACCTCGGCGATCAGATCAGGGAGGTCTCGAATCCTCTGGGGCTCAAGCCCCAAGAGCATGTTCGTGCCCTCGCTCACTGTGATTGGGCGCTCGGTGTTGCTGCGCAAGGTGAAGCAGGGAACGCCCAGAACTGTTGTCTCCTCCTGCACTCCACCAGAGTCAGTGAGTACTGCGGCTGATTGCTGAACGAGCCCCATGAACTCAAGGTAGCCAAGTGGTTCAGTCAAGTGGAGGCCTGCGGTTGGCTTGACGGGGAGGGATTCAATCCGTGCTGCCGTTCGCGGGTGGACGGGAAAAACCACTGGCATGAACCTTGCAACGTTGTTGAGCGCCTCCACTGCTGTCTGCAGCAGAGGTCCGTCCACCAGAGCTGGGCGGTGCAAAGTGACCATCAGGTAGGAGCCCGGCGCGAGCTGAAGTCGTGACAGTGTCGCGCTCGGGTCAAACCCTGACTTAAGGGTCTCGAGTGTGTCGATCATCGTGTTGCCGACGGGGTGAATCGCATCCGTTGGGCGGCCCTCTGCGGCCAAGTTGACGGCGGCCTCAGGTGAGTGTGTGAAAAGGAGATCCGAGATCGAGTCGGTCATGATCCGGTTGATCTCCTCGGGCA
>JBAXHG010000066.1:0-8560 GCA_037139015.1 Actinomycetes bacterium
GGAATGAAGGAGAAACTCGCGAAACTCGGACGGTCACGCGTTCTGCACGCGGTTCTCTACCTGCTCCCTTTGGCTGCCGTCATCTGGTGGGCAACCAATCAGGCCACTCCGAAGTGGCCTAGCACCAAGGGTCAGCTCGCTTGGCTTGGGGGCTCGCTCCTCGCGTATCTGGTTGTCACGCTGATGCGGGGTGAGCGCTGGCACAGCATCCTCTGGTCAACGAAGATTCAGGCGACAAGGTCCGATGCATATGGCTTGACTGTCGTCGGCTATGCGGGCAATAACGCTTTGCCAGCAAGAGGTGGCGAGCTGCTTCGTATTTTTCTGCTCTCGTCGCGAATGAATGTTCAACGCAGGACCGTGTTGGGCACGATCCTTGCCGAGCGGCTCCTTGATGCTCTTGCGCTTGGTGGAATCCTGTTGGTTGTTGCATTTGATCTTGTGAAGCAACTTGGGAGTCCGTCACCCATTCTCGTTCTGGCCGGGCTGATCCTGATCGTTGTGGCCGGGCTCGGCGCTGCTTATGCGTGGTGGCGACACCGACATCACGCCGTGCGTTTTCTTGATGCGGTCAAGCCCATGGTCGTTCCGTTGCGGCCCTTGCTCGGGCCGCTCGGATTGGTCCTTCTTGCCGGCTCCGTTGTTATCTGGATGGTTGAGGCGAGCGTTTACGGCATGGTCGCGGAGTCCGTTGACATTCACCTCGGCGTTGCCGGGTCTCTCTCAGTAGTCGCTTTTGCAAACCTTGCCGCGCTGGTGCCAGGGGCGCCCGGTTCGATCGGTACCTATGACCTTGCTGTCGGAGTTGCGACCAAGGCAGTGACCCACAGTTCACGCAATGTGGTCTCTTTCATCGTCTTGCTCCGTTTTGTCGTCTATGTCCCGATCACGATTACTGGCGGTCTGCTGCTGTTCTTCAGGTATGGCGGACTTGATCGGCTCCGTGCTGCACGCCAGGCCGGGCTCTCAGATGAGGCGACAGAACCTTCGGTAGCGCCCGTTAAGCCTGTCTCTGAAGGGTCGGTGGGCTGATGACCGCCACTTCCGTGGCTCCGGCTGTGGCTACGCGACGGAACCTGCTTGGGCTCCTCGCGCAACCTGCTGCCATGTTGATTGTCGGTTCGGTCTTGCTTGCTGCTCTGAGCCTCTTGTATCCGAGCACGCCGACTTACGACCCGTGGTCGTGGATCATCTGGGGTCGGGAGATCGGGGAGTTGAACCTGATGACAACGGGCGGCCCATCATGGAAGCCGCTGCCGGTCTTCTTCACCGTCCCATTCTCGATTTTTGGCGAGGCAGCACCTGACCTTTGGCTTGTTGTGGCACGCGCCGGCGCATTCATTTCGCTTGCTCTGGCATTCCTGATCGCCGGGCTGCTTTGTAACCGCACTTTCGGCGAGGCGGAGGCTCCGCGCCGTGGTTGGGTGGCGATCCTTGCCGGGCTCACCGCAGTGGTAGGAGTGCTCTTCCAGATGGGGTTCATCCGCGTCAACATGCTGGGTGACTCCGAAGGTCTGGTTAACGCGACCGCCTTTGCGGCTGTCTATTTCCACCTTCTGCACAAGCGGCGTGCGGCACTTCTGTTTGGAACTTCGGCCGCCCTTTTGAGGCCAGAGGTGTGGGTGTTCCTTGGCCTCTATGGGCTTTGGCTCTGGTTCAGCAACCCTGAGCTCCGAAAGTGGCTGATTGGCTGCGCCGTGTCCATCCCGGTCCTGTGGTTTGTGCCCGAGTATTTCGGCAGCGGGAACTTCTTTCGTGCTGCAGCACGCGCACAGCAGCCCAATGCGTATTCCCCAGCCTTTGCCGACAGTCCGTTCTTTCAGACTCTTAAGGAAAGCCGCCCGATGCTTCCAAGTTCGGTCAAGCCGGCGATTGAGTTTGGTGCCCTCGTGGCGCTCTGGTCCGCTTGGCGCCGCCGCTTTGCTCCACTCGCAGTGTTGCTGGTTGGGTCAGCCTGGATCGGCCTTGTCGCAGTCATGACTGAGGCGGGCTTTGCCGGCAACCCGCGCTACATGATGTTGGGCACCTCACTGCTCGCCATCATCGGCGGGTATGGAGCAGGAAGCGTTCTTGCCGTCTTGCGGATGGGAGCTCGGAGGGTCAACCTCAAGCTCGTTCCGGTCGTCACGCTGATCGCTTTCGTCGCGCTGCCTGGCCTTGTCTGGAGTCGCGGCATCGATGTCCGAGTGCAGCGCCTGAAGCACCTTGGTGTGGTGTTGCACAGTGAGTACAACCGTCGAGATGAGCTGCCCGCGGCAATCAAGCTGGCCGGTGGCCGTGAGTTTGTTCTCAAGTGCGGCGCGGTCTCAACAGAGAAGTTCCAGGTCCCGCTTGTCGCTTGGTACCTGCACTCACACACGCTCCGCATCGACGCTCCGTTGAACAGGCTTTCAGCCGATGGCCCTGGAACTGCATTCCAGACGAACTCACCAGGCAACCCTCCCGGTCCTTCCAGGGGTCCGGTCGGAAGTGTTCTGGTCGGACGCTCCGGGCCATGGGCTGTGCTTCAGGCATGTCCCGCTTTGAAGGCATCCGCTGACAAGTCGCAAATCACTTCACAACAACCATGAGCACCAATCCAACTTCAACTACCCACGGCCGTCTCGGGGCCCTGCGCCGACTCGCAGGAAGCCCCTGGGTGGCCGGAGCTTTCGTTCTTGTCCTCGTCGCGTTCTCATTGTGGACGAGAACAAAGTCAATTCGCTCATCGTTCTGGATGGACGAAGCTCTGTCTGTAGGGATCTCATCGCATGACCTGATGGACATTCCACATGTGCTCAAGCGCGATGGTTCGCCGCCGTTCTACTACATGCTTTTGAGTGTCTGGATGGGCTGGTTTGGCAGAACTGAGGCTGCGACCCATGCCCTTTCAGTCGCTGTGGTCATGCTTGCGATCCCAGTCGGCTTCTGGGCTGGGTGGAGGCTGTTCAGCAAGCGGGCCGGGCTGATCCTCGCAACGCTCATCGCGGTTTCCGTATTCCTCACGCAATATGCCGAGGAGACGCGCATGTACTCCCTGGTGGCTCTGCTCGCACTTCTCACCACAGCAATGTTCTGCCTCGCCTTCGTTCAACGCCGGAGGGGTTGGATTGCTGGGTTCTCCGTTTCGTTGGCTGCACTCCTTTACACCCATGGCTGGGGGCTGTTCTTCGGCATTGGTTGTGGACTCGCAGGCATCTACCTTGCATGGCTTGCTGAAGACCGCAGGCCGCTGATCCGAGACGGGCTGATCGGGTTCGGAGCTACGGCAATCCTGTTTCTCCCATGGCTCCCCACACTCATGTTTCAGGCAGCTCACACCGGTGCCCCATGGTCTTCATCGCCGCGGCTGGGAGTGTTCAGCCAACTCGCGACGCTTCTGGGAGGTTGGGCAACCGCTGGCGCATTGGTGATCGGTGGAGCCACTGGCCTGATCGCGATCTGGAAGCGCCAACAGGGCCCTGGGACGGTCAAGCCGACCGAATCGATTGACCCCGACACGGAGCGGACGCAGCTCGTGACTATCGCGATCATCATCACGGGGACGCTTGCAGTCGCTTGGATTGCTTCGCAGTTCAACCCAGCCTGGTCAAGCCGTTACATGGCGGCGATCATTTGCCCAATACTGCTCTTCCTTGCTGCGGGCGCGGCCCGGGCCGGTTCCGTTGGAATCATGGCCGTGGTCGTGGCCATCGCACTGGCGCTCGTCTCGCCCGTGGACAACACACTCGCCGTAAAGAGCAACGTCCGCGACATCGCCACAAATGTACGAGACGACCTTCGTCCGGGTGACCTTGTGATCTCAGCTCAGCCTGAACAGACGCCACTTGCTTGGTACTACCTGCCGGGTGGGCTGAAGTTTGCCGATCCGATGGGCATAACCAGCGATCCACGCATGCTTGACTGGACTGATGTGGTTGACAGGTTCCGTGGCGCAAAGCCAGGGCCGACTTACGCCAAGTTGATCGGGTCATTGCCGGTCGGAGCCCGCATTCTGATCATCCGACCGCTCACGATCACGCGTTCCAACTGGGTGCAGCCATGGACCTCACTTGTGCGGCTCCGGTCAGCCCAGTGGAGTGGGCTGCTTGCGCGGGATCCCCACTTGGTACCGTTAAAGGCCGTTCCGTGGTTCTTCATCTCGCCATCTGGGGTTGGAAACTCGGCTTATCTGTATGAGAAGAAGTCCGCGGCAGGTTAAAAGACCGCCACGGCGAAATAGTGCCGAACACGGCCAAATCCGCCCAGCCCCCGTATACGAAGAGATATGACTGAACCTAACCCAAAAATCACCCCTGAAAACCCTGTCGTAGTCCTCGGCGGAGGTCCCGCCGGCTTGACTGCCGGATACCTGATGGCCAAGCGCGGCCAGCCTGTTCTGGTCCTTGAGGCCACGGACATGCTCGGCGGTATCGCCCGCACCGAGATCCGTAATGGCTACCGCTTCGACCTTGGCGGCCACCGCTTCTTCACCAAGGCCACCGAAGTGAATGAGCTTTGGGACGAGATCATGGGCGACGAGTTCCTTCAGCGTCCTCGTATGTCTCGCATTTACTGGAACAAGAAGTTCCTCGACTATCCCCTTCAGGGAATGGACGTCATCAAGAAGCTTGGTCCGTTTGAACTTATGCGCGCCGGACTTTCATACCTTTGGGCGGCAATCACCCCCAAGGGGCCTGAGGACAACCTTGAGCAGTGGGTTTCCAACCGTTTCGGCAAGCGCCTTTACACCCTGTTCTTCAAGTCCTACACGGAGAAGGTCTGGGGCGTTCCATGCACTGAGATCCAGGCTGAGTGGGCTGCGCAGCGCATCAAGGGCCTCTCATTCTTCTCAGCTGCAAAGGCAGCGTTCATGGGCAACAAGGACAACAAGATCAAGTCCTTGATCGACAGCTTCAACTACCCACGTTTTGGCCCCGGTCAGATGTGGGAGCGGATGAGCGAGAAGATCGTTGAGCGCGGTGGCGAGGTTCGGATGAACGCCCCTGTGTCCAAGATCAACGTTCGTGATGGCCAGGTTGTCAGCGTCATCGCCGGCGGCGTGGAGATTCCATGCAGCCACGTTGTCTCATCACTCGCACTGCGTAACACCGTTGGTTTTGCAGATCCGGAACTTTCACCTGAGATCCGCGACGCAGCGAAGGGTCTTCGTTACCGCGACTTCCTGACCGTTGGTCTGGTTCTCGAGGTTGACGATGTTGTCAACGAGCCTTTCCCGGACAACTGGATCTACATCCACGATCCCGAAGTGACTGCCGGCCGCATTCAGAACTTCCGTTCTTGGAGCCCTTGGATGGTTCCCGATCCGGACGTCAACGAGACTTGCATTGGCCTTGAGTACTTCTGCTTCGAAGGCGACGAGCTTTGGGAGATGGCTGACGAGGACCTTGTCGAGCTTGGCAAGCGTGAGCTCAAGCAGCTTGGCCTTGGTGACTCAAGCCGCGTCAAGCAGGGCTTTGCGGTCCGCGTTGAAAAGGCCTATCCGATGTACGACCCGGACTACGATGTCCGAGTCGGCGTCATCCGAGACTGGCTTGAGACAGTTCCAAACCTCGTCCAGGTTGGGCGTAACGGACTTCACCGTTACAACAACTCTGACCACTCCATGCTTACGTCAATGCGTGCAGTCGAGAACATTCTCGACGGCGCAGGCCATGACATTTGGGCGGTAAATGCTGAGAGCGCTTACCACGAGGAGGACGAGGACGCCAAGGAGATCCAGCCGTACATCAACGTGCCAACTCCTAAGTCCATGGAGAAGCCACTCTCCGAGTAGTTCAAACGATTTTCAGTAGTGCAGGGGTCGCCATGTGCGGCCCCTTTTCTTTGGCTTCCGGTTCGAGCTTGCAACTTGAAAACAACTTCTGTAGTCTGGCGATCTCAATTCTAATTCCGAACACCGCCCCGAAGGAAATAAACGATGCCCTCCCTCCGTGCCCGTCGTAAAGCCGCTCTCGCCCTCAGTTCACTCGCACTTGTTGCTTCGCTGGCTCTCGCCGGCCCAGCCGCTGCTGACACCAGTGGTGGCCTGACCTACTGGCTTGACAGTGATCAAGTGACGATCACTGGTTGTGACGGGGAATGCCCGTCAAGCTTGGTAATTCCGGAAAAGATTGGCGGCAAGTCTGTCGTAGCTATTGGCCAAGATGCGTTTGCCAACAAGGGAGGCATCACAAGCGTCACGTTTCCTGAGGGTCTGACAAGCATCGGGGAGAACGCGTTTGGTGGCGCTACCGCCATCACGAGCGTCACGATCCCGAGCACTGTTACGACCATGGGTCGCGCAGCGTTTCAGTCCATGAACAATCTGGCAAGCGTCACATTTGCCGAGGGCTCGCAAATCGCTGCGATCTCGGACGACCTTTTTCGGTCGGATTCCAGGCTCCAGAACGTCACTCTCCCGGCGACGGTCACGAGCATTGGCGGGGCGGTTTTTCTCGACACGGCTTTGAAGACCCTGACTTTCAAGGGTGATGCTCCGACTATCGGAGAGAATGCGTTTGCCTATACAGGGGCCGTTGCGCAGCTTGCGACTAAGTCCCTTCAGGGCTACGGCCTGAACGGAGACGACTTTTACGGACTGACTGTGGCAGGCGGATATTCCCGTCCAGGCACCCCAGGTTCGTTCAGGGCCGAGGCAGCTCTGGTCAGCAACCAGCTGAGCACGACTGTTGACTTCACTCTGGCCGAGTGGCCGACGGGCAAGGTCGAGTGCCGTTTGAACGATGGCGCCTGGGGCGACTGCACATTGATTGTTGGCACGGAGGGCAAGTTCACGGTCACCAACCTGACCGGTGGCGAGCAGAAGATTTCCGTTCGCCAGACCGACGGGGATGGCATCACCAGCAATGTGGGCAGCGTCTACCTTGCCCCGACGCTGATTGACGCTCCAAGTGGCCTGCGCACAAAGACCGGACCTGAGTTCAAGGTCGCACACGCTTCCAATGGCGTGCTTTGGTGCCAGGTCAACACGCCGGCCAGCTACGTCGGCTTCCGCCCTTGTGCAGATATCTCAACAAGTTTCTTTTCCCAACTTCGGATCAAATTTACGCCAGGTGAGGCATCAAACGGCGTCACCACCGACACAATCACTACCTGTTCCCCAACCTGCTTCTATGAGGACGGGTCAAATGAGCTGAGCTACAAGCAGGTGATCAACGGTGTCGAATCGTTTGTGTCAAAAGCCACTTGGACTCAGGACACGAGAGGGCCCGATGCGCCCACCTTGTCCGGGAAGCCTGACTCTCCAACCAACTCCACTTCGGCCTCAATCAGTTTCACGTCCGAAGAAACGGACGCCACGTTCCAGTGCTCAGTTGACGATGGAGATTTCGCTGCTTGCACTTCACCCAAGTCACTCAGAGGTCTCCCTGAGGGCGGACATAAACTGGCGGTACGGGGCGTTGACTCGCTCGGCAACGTGGGCACTGAGAGCAAGACGTCTTGGACGGTGGACACCACGGCCCCCGCAGCTCCGACTTTGACATCACCCGCGAGCTCTTCGCTTTCAGGTTCTAAGGTGCCGTTTAGTGCCAGTGGGGAAAGCGGCGCCAAGCTGATGTGCAGCCTTGACGGTGGCGATTTTGTTAGCTGCCCGACGGCGGCGGCTGCTCCTGGTGACCAGAGCACAATTACCGTCGGTTGGAACACTCGTCTCCACTGGGGTGAGTCTGCTGGCTGGTCAAAGCTCTTGGTTGGAGTTAGCCAAGCCCCTCCGAACGGCTATCTCTATTGGGCCGCAAAGTGGGATGCCACTGACTTCCCTGACGGAGTAACTCTTGCTGCTCTCTGGAAGCGCCTTGCATACTCCGGTGTTTCGTGCGAGGACATCTCCGGAAGCGGTTATTACGGAAATTCCGGATTTGCCCTTCTGGTTGGCGTGGATCTAGAGGTTGGGGAGCCAGCCACCTACAGTGGCTTTGCGCTTGACTGCTCGAGCACATTGGCTGAAGTGAAGCCTCCAGCGCCAGCGCTGTTGACTCTAGTTGGCGGTGGCGCGCACACTCTGTTGGTGAAGCAGGTTGACAAGGCAGGCAATGAGTCACCGGTTACAAGCCGAACTTGGAATGCCCTTGCCGCCCCGCGCCTGCTTGCCAAGGTCGGCCTCAAGCTCAACTTCAAGACCAAGGTCACCACCCTGACCCTGAATGCTGCTGCTGACACGAGGATTAGGGGCAACTCGATCAAGTGGATTGAGTACTCAAACCAGGCTAAGCGGCCTGCTGCGAATGCCGTCCAGAGCCCGGCGAGGATCCGCAGTTATGCAACCACTGTGACCCTTCGCCCCCGCGAAGTTGCCTTCTGGGTGCGCGTCAAGGACACCAACGGACAGTGGTCCGGTTGGTACAGCACCAAGCAGTAGCCGGGCCTGATGGGCTGACATTCAACAGTCAGATTCAATTAGTCAGAGGGGCCGCAATGCGCGGCCCCTTTTCTTTTGGTCTTATCTCTGTGTTGATGGCGTTCCTGTCAAGATGGGGTGCATGACTTCCAACTCATTTAACGCCCGCAAAACCTTCAGCCATGGAAGTCGTGAGTGGGAGTACTTCGACATTCAGGCCTTGAGCGACCGCTTTGACGT
>JBAXHG010000067.1:0-8310 GCA_037139015.1 Actinomycetes bacterium
TCTTGCAATCGGCCTCTCCCCGTTTTGCAGCGCGGAGCAACGAAGTACTTGCCTTGCCACCGAGTTGTTTGCAAATACGTTCTGAATTCTTTGATTGCACGGCCGCTCTGTAGCCAACAAAAGCATCGTGCGCGGTGCCTGCCGAAGCGCTCCCACCGCAACCTGCCAGAACCGCGACTGAAATGAATACAGCTGCCTTCAACGGAACTCCCCTTGAACGAATAGGAAACTCGACAGCATCGGAGCTCTGCTCACGACTGTGCGCCGCTTTTGAACCAAAGCAAGAGGGTGCCCCCGACGACCACACTCACCACTAACGGCGAGACTGGCGCCCCTGTCAGGTCCAGAGCTAGGCCGATGGATACGGCCGCGACAAAGCCGGCTATTGCCTTTTGCGTTTGTGTCATCTTCAGCGTCACCCCCGGTATATGCCATCGGGAAGCGTAGACCTCTCACACAAACCTGTCAATCGATCCTTGAGGCCTGGGGGAATCTCCTGACTGACACTGTCGACCTTCGACACGGCTCTACATCGTGATCGGCGGACAAGCCGAGTTAGCTCTCGTTGTGAGCCGCTAGCCCCGGTACCCGGGCCAGTACCGTCAGGGACGCCCCAGCCGGTTCAACTTGAGCACGGTGATCGGAAATCATGGGCTTTGCAAGCAAACGAGAGCTATCGCCGGCCCTGCTTGTTGAGATAGCGAATTCGATCCCGGTCGATGCACTGATTGCGGCCAGCGTTTCGATGGTCGGACTCTTTTCGCCTGACTCAAGGTCAGCGACCCTCGGCTGCGAAACACCAAGCTGTTTGGCCAAGTCGCGTTGGGTGAGGCCGTGTTCGTGGCGGTAGTGGATAAGAGCGAATGCGACGACCCGACCTGGGGCGAGTCGGTGCCAGTCGGCCGCTAACTCGGGGTCTGCGTCGAGGAGTCCTCGCAGCACCGCTTCGCTGTCAACGACGTCAGTTTTCTGCTTAGTGGTCATGCGAGTAAGAATAACTGCTGGGTTATCAAACTTCAAGGGTGGTTCCCCATTTCAAGCATTCGTTGTGATGCCGAATTAACTGCGGCCGTGAAGCCTGCGTGCTTCGTCACTGCAAGGACTACAAAATCCTCGCCATCGCGACAACAGATGAGTCGCCAATCACTGTTCCCGCGCCGTGGTCTCAGTTCGAACAGGCCAGCAGCTGCAGCGCCTTTCAGTTGGGCCGCATGCGGAGGCCCGAGCCTGGGACCAAGCTCAGCGAGCTTTGCGACGACGTTCATGACAGCGCGAACCTCAGCTCTTGCGCCCACAAGCAGCGCTAGGTCGTGGGCGGCAGCAGGGTGATACGAGACCTTGAATCTTGATGCCACCGAGCCAACGTAAAGCCGAAGGAGCGCGGTCGGGTTAGCTCTGCAGAATCAGCACAAACTCTGCACAGAATTGGAGCGAAGTTACCCCTCAGGCAACGGCCGGGGCGGCCTCAACCGCGGAACCGTCTCTACCGCCAAAATCGCAGTGAAGATAAGGGCCGCGCCAAGCCAGCCCTGCAGGCTGAGGCGATCACCGGCAAGCCACCAGCCAAACAGGCCGGCAAAGGCCGGTTCGCCAGCGAGGATCAAAGCCGTGCGGTCTGGGGAAGCGTGCTTCTGGGCCCACGTCTGGACAACAAAGGCAAGCGCGGTCGTGATCAACGATGTCAGCACGATGTTGCCCCACAGCCCCGCCCCGTGTGGCATGACGAGGTCACCTTGAGCCACTGCTGCGCCCAGGCAGACGGCGCCAACCAAGCTGAGCTGCACGACCACCAGAGCGATCACATCGTGCCCGGCTTTCACAGCGCGGCTGGTTGCGATGATGTGCGCTGAGAAGGCGATCGCGCAAAGTAACTCAAGCCCATCGCCACGGAAGGTAAAGCTGCTGCCGCCACCGGAGAGGAGGAACAGTCCAAGCGCGGACACTCCCGCTGCAGCCCACGGCACCCAGCCAATTGACTGGCGGTTAAGCGCCCAGGCCATCAAGGGCGTGATCACCACGAACAGTCCCGTAATGAAGCCGGCGTTCGACGCGCTCGTCGCCTCAAGGCCATAAGTCTGAAAGAGGTAGCCCGCTGTCAGGAAGACCCCCATCCACAACCCCTGCCTCAAACCCTCCCTGGTCAGGCCTGGCAGGCGCTTGCGAAACACGACCGCCAGCAGGAGTGCAGCTGCGACAAACCGATACGCGAGGTAGGCCGTGACCGGCATCTGCGAAACCGCGTCTTGGACAACGACGAAGGTCAGGCCCCAAACCGATGTGATGCCGAGCAGTGCAAGCTCGGCTGAGCGGGAGGACTTCACTGGAACTCCTTCCTCGCAGGGCACATGCGGGCAAGCACGCACTGATCACACTTGGGTCGCTGCGCGTCACAGATTCGCCGCCCGTGACGCAGAAGGTTGACGTGAAATTCAAGCGCTGACCCATCAGGCATCAGCTCGCACATTTCATCGTGCTGCTCCTCAGCCCCAGCACCCGGGCGCAGCAAGCCAAGGCGTGTGCCGACACGACCAACATGGGTGTCCACGGGCACATCCTGAATGCCGTATGAGAAGAGCAGAACGCAAGCCGTCGTCTTGCGGCCCACGCCGGGGAGGGAGCAGAGGAACTCCCTGCTCTCATCAAGCGACGCCTCCTCCATCCATGAGAGGTCGAACGGATCGGCCTCAAAGCCCTCGCGGGGATAGTCGGTGAGTGCAGTAAGGATCTGCTGAATCCGTTTTGACTTGACCTTGGAAATCCCGCCCGGGCGAATTGCCTCCTCGACTTCAGCGTTGGGCACATCACGCACCAGCTCCCAAGTTGGAAGGCGCTCACGCAGACGCAGGTACGCCACATCACGGTTGCGGTCGTTGGTGCTCTGGGAGAGAACGGTGAGGATCAACTCATCCAACGGGCGCCGGTGCGGTGCCATGTGCGGCAGGCCATAAGTGTCCGCGAGCTTCTGCCGAATTCGCTGAACGCGATCCCGCGAAGGACGCTTCCAAGCTTGCTTTGACGTTTTCGCTTTGGCCGCCATTGGTCGGCCGAGCCTACCTAGGCCGTATCCTCAGACCCGTGCCCGAGATTGTTGACCACGCAGGAGATGTAGACGACCTTCCCGCCTTCTGGCGTCGCGCGGAGAGCGCCAACCCAGACGTGGCCCCAATTCTCTGGCTGCACGGTGTGCCAACAAGCTCCGACGACTGGATCCCATTCCTTCAAAAAGCTGGCGGCATCGCACCGGACCTGCCGGGCTTTGGGCGGTCTGCCAAGCGCGGCGACCTCTCCTATGACATTGACTTCTACTGCCAATGGATCAGCGACTTTCTTGACCGGATCAGCGTGGACAAGGTTCGCCTTGCAGTGCACGACTGGGGCGGCCTCGGAGTTGCTTGGGCGCTGCGCAACCCGCAGCGCGTGGAGAAGCTGGTGATCATGGACGCCGTTCCGTTCCTGCCCGGTTACAAGTGGCATCGCATGGCAAAGATTTGGCGCACACCATTCCTTGGTGAGTTCGCGATGGGCCTGACCAGCAAACGGACACTCCGGTTGATCTCCCGCGAGTCAAACGCGACCCCGGGGCCACTCCCGAAGGAACTGATCGACGACGCGATGAGCCACTTTGACCTTGGAACTCAACGGGCAATCCTTCGCCTCTACCGCTCGTCGCCATCAAAAGTTCTCGCCCAAACCGGCAAGGACGTTGGCAACATCACATGCCCCACACTCGTTCTCTGGGGAGAGAAGGACCCTTACATTCCAGCTCGCTTTGCTGACGCTTACGCCGAGGCGATCCCGAATGCAACCGCAGAGCGGATTGCGGACGCTGGGCACTGGCCATGGCTTGACAAACCCGAGGTCATTGGCCGGGTTTGCGACTTCCTGACTTCGTAGAGCGCCAGACTCCAAGCCGATGCTGACCCGCCTAGATAAGCACCGCGCCACCCTTGCGGCGGTCAGCGTGACCACCGTTGGGGCACTCGTCTGGCTGTTGCTGAAACCGCACACGGCAGACATGGCCGCCCAGGTTTTCCGCTCAGAGTCGTTCGCCGACAACGGTCCGCAGATCTGGAACGGACAGTGGTACGGCGGTCACTACCTGCCTTCCTACAGCGTGCTCTCACCAGCACTTGGCGCCTTCATGGGCGCATGGCTCGCAGGCGCGGTTGCGGCAGTACTTGCCGCTTGGGCGCTGGCAACGCTCGCCCGCGCCGCCACAACTGATCAGCGCGCGTCGCTGATAGCCGCACTGCTGTTTGCCAGCGGCTGCCTGGCCGCGCTCTTCTCCGGACGCACCACGTATCTCCTCGGTCTGGCGTTCGGTGCTGCAGCTCTCGCCGCTCTGCTCAACGACCGATCATGGAAGAGCTGGGCGCCGCTGGCGTTCCTGACCTCGTTGGCGAGCCCCGTGGCGGCCGCCTTCCTCGGCCTCTGCGCGATAGCGCGCCTGAACCGAAAAGGAATTGCCGTTGCGCTGGTCGCAGGAACTCCGCTCATCGTGTTCAGCGTGCTCTTTCCTGACGGTGGAACACAGCCATTCACATGGGAGGCCTTCATCCCTGTCGTGATCGCCTGCGTGCTGACACTTGCACTTACCTCCAGCGACCAGAAGTGCATCCGAGTGGGAGCGCTGCTCTACCTGCTCGCCACAGTCTTCGTGTTCATCGTGCCGACGCCGATCGGCTCAAACATCACACGCCTTGGGCAACTTGCCGCGGGGCCGGTGGCGGCGATTGTGTTGATCCCGGCCGCAAGGACGAAAATTTTTCTTTTTCTGCTGCCCTTCGTCCTCCTTTGGCAGTGGACGGCTCCAGTGGTTGATGTTCAGCGAGCAGTCAAGGACGAGCACTCCAGGACCCGGGCTTTCTACACGCCGCTCATAAGCCAGATCCGCGCTCGAGGTGAGGACGCTGGTCGGGTGGAGATCATCTGGACGCGAGGTCACTGGGAGGACGCTTACGTCGCTGAAACCATCCCGCTTGCACGTGGATGGGAACGGCAGCTCGACCGCAAGTTCAACTCGACAGTCAACGGGCCGCTCATCGCACCCGCGGCCTACCGGAAGTGGATTGACGCGCTCTCCGTGCGCTGGGTAGCCCTGCCAACCGCTCAGCTCGACAGCGCCGTTGAAGGCGAGGCTGCACTCGTGTCCCGCGGCCTTCCATGGCTCAAGCCTGTCTGGCAGTCAAAGGACTGGAAGCTGTTTGCGGTGGCCAACCCAACCCCGATTGCGGCCGGCATCTCCGACTCGGTGACCGTGGAAACACGGGTCTTGGGGCCGGAGACCGTTTCACTTGTCATCCCGCCGCAACAGGCATCCCACCCTGGTCCCGTTCACATCGGCGTGAGCGTTCGCTGGTCACCATGGTGGTGGATCGAAGGCTCACAAGGCTGCTTGCGCGAGCTCGACAACACGGGATTCACAGAACTGGTTGTGGATGGCAATGTCCTCAACACGGGCGCAAAGCTGAAGCTGTCAGTTGGCAGGTCGCCCAAGCCACGGGTCAAGTGCGACGCCCCAGCAGGTAACTGACCCAAATTTCAACATTTCGCGGATGGCAGATAGGATTGACGGTTATGTCTGCTGAACCGCGTGTTGGAGGGGGAAAGGTTCTGCCGAAAGGGGCACTCGATGCTCTTCGGCAGGTCGCCCTTTTTGCGTCCTGTTACGTGGGCTACCAAATGGTCCGTGGGTTCGCTGACGGCTCTGCGGCAACAGCCTTTGGCAATGCCAACCAGGTAATCAACCTTGAGAACTCACTCAACGTCTTTGTTGAGCCAAGCATCCAAGCGTGGTCGCGCGGCAATGACCTGCTGATCGGCTTTGCCGACTGGATGTATGTCAACAGCCACTACCTGATCACTTTCTCAACGCTGATCTTCATCTACCTGCGGCGCAACACGTCCTTCTACTTTGTCCGCAACATGTTCCTTGCGGCAATGGCGCTCGCTCTTGTCGGCTACGCCGTTTACCCAACAGCCCCACCGCGCCTGATGCCCGAATGGGGATTCTCCGACACGATCGCGCTTGCGACAGGCACCCGGGTTGACAATGAAAAAGTCAGCGCTTTGCTGAACCTCTACGCCGCAGTTCCGTCCATGCACGTGTGCTTCTCCCTGATGGTCGGCGGCTCAATGAGTGCGCTCGTCAGTCGCCGCTGGGCACGTCGGGCATGGCTTCTGTACCCACTCCTCGTAACGTGGGTGGTCGTGGCCACTGGCAATCACTACCTCTTCGACGCACTCCTCGGTGCTTTCACCGCCGGAATCGCCTGGCTGGTCGCACGCCGACTTGGCAAGTTCCACGAGGGCTGGCAGTTCAGCCCGGCGACCGAAACGGTCAAACCTGAGCGTGGACACGCACACACAACAAAGGCAGCTTCTTGAGCACTGAAGGCAGTGGGGCAGGGACCGGCGAGTTCGGCCTGATGATGCGAAACAGGCTGATTGAATCCCGCCTGACGCCAAACGGAATCTCAATGACTGGCCTTGTGCTGAACCTTGTCGCCGCGGTCCTCGTACTTGAACGCCAGTTCGTGCTTGCAGGGTTCGCATTCATCATCGGTTCAATCATGGACACGCTCGACGGCCGCTACTCGCGCATGTCAGGCAAAGGAACTCCGTTCGGAGCATTCCTTGACTCCACACTTGATCGAATCGAAGAAGGAATCGTCCTTACGGCCGTCGCCGTTTACTTCACATCCAGGGGCGACGAAGTGGCCGTCGCAGCCTGCGTCCTTGCAGTGCTCCTCTCGCTGATGGTCTCCTACACGCGAGCAAGGGCCGAAGCGTTGGGCGTTGAATGCAAGGTTGGAATTGCCACGCGGCCAGTCCGCGTGGTCATCCTCGCGGCGGGACTCTTGTTCGCAAAAGGCATGGGAATCTTCGACTTTGATCTGCTCGCACCAGCCGTATATCTGCTCGCCGCACTCTCGTTTGTGACCACCGCCCAGCGCATCTCACATGTGCGGACGGCTCTCAATTCAGAAATCAGCGGCGCGGGTCTGTAGCCTCCGAGGTCACTGCGGCCATCGGCTCGCGGTCATTTCCCTAGGACTCCCAAGGAGGCACCCCAACCGTGACCCCCGCCAAAAACGGCAAAGCAAACGGAACAACCCGCTACCAGAAGGACAAAGTCCGGGTAGCGATCATCGGCGTCGGAAACTGCGCATCAGCATTTGTGCAGGGCGTTGAGTACTACAAGAACGCTGATCCGAAGCAACCAGTCCCAGGTCTGATGCATGTGGACCTCGGCGGTTATCACGTCGGAGACATCGAATTCAGTGCTGCGTTTGACATTGATTCCCAGAAGGTCGGCAAGGACCTCGGTCAAGCCATCTGGTCAGGTCAGAACAACACAATGAAGTTCGCGAAGGTGCCAAAGAACCTCGGCGTCACTGTCCAGCGCGGCATGACCCACGACGGACTTGGCAAGTACCTGAAGCAGCGCATCAAGAAGGCTCCAGGCGAGACCGTGGACATCGTTCAGGTCCTCAAGGACACCAAAACTGACGTTGTCGTCTCCTACCTGCCAGTCGGCAGTGAGGACGCAACCAAGTGGTACGTGGAGCAAATCCTCGAAGCCGGCTGCGGAATGGTGAACTGCATTCCAGTGTTCATCGCACGCGAGCCGTACTGGAGCAATCGCTTCAAGCGCGCCGGACTCCCGATTGTCGGAGACGACATCAAGAGCCAGGTTGGCGCAACGATCGTGCACCGCACACTCACCCGCCTGTTTGGCGATCGTGGAGTGAAGATGGTCCGCACCTCACAGCTCAACGTGGGTGGCAACATGGACTTCTTCAACATGCTTGAGCGCGAGCGCCTTGAGTCCAAGAAGATCAGCAAGACGAACGCCGTGACATCAATCATGGAACACGAACTGCCTGCGGACGATGTTTACATCGGACCGTCGGATTACGTTCCATGGCTGACCGATCGCAAGTGGGCACACATTCGCCTTGAAGGCCAAGCCTTCGGTGATGTTCCACTGAACATCGAGATGAAGCTTGAAGTTTGGGATTCACCAAACTCTGCGGGCATCGTCATTGATGGCGTCCGTTGCTGCAAGCTCGCTCTGAACAACGGTGTTGGTGGACAGCTTGATGGTCCATCCTCGTACCTGATGAAGTCTCCGCAGAATCAGCGGCCAGACGACGTCGCCCGCGAAGACACAGAGAAGTTCATCGCCAAGTACGCCGGCAAGCCAAAGACGCGCAAGGCTGTCGCAAAGCCAAAGGCCCGTAAGGCTGTCGCGAAGCCAGCTGCTCGCAAGACAGCAGCTTCAAAGACAGTCGCCAAAAAGGCTCC
>JBAXHG010000068.1:0-8259 GCA_037139015.1 Actinomycetes bacterium
AGTCCCGCCTATCACTCCGAGTTCTCAGATGAGGACGGTCTACTTGACTTTGTTGAGCTGATCGCCGACGCCACAGGGCTCCCTGTGGGCATCAAGTCTGCCGTGGGAGACGAGGGTTTTTGGCATCGGCTTGCCGCTCTGATGGCGGACGGATCGCGCGGGGTTGACTTCATCGTGATTGACGGGGGAGAAGGAGGAACGGGCGCGGCCCCGCTGGCTTTCAGCGACAACGTTTCATTGCCGCTCACCCTCGCGCTCTCCTCGGTCGTCCGGATCTTCGGAGAGCACGGCATTCAGGAATCTGTCGTGTTTGTGGGGTCGGGCCGGCTCGGCCTTCCAGAGCGCGGGCTCGAAGCCTTTGCGATGGGCGCAGATGCAATCAATGTTGGACGCGAGGCAATGCTGGCTGTCGGTTGCATTCAGGCTCAACGCTGCCACACGGGGCACTGTCCAACAGGCGTTGCGACACAGTCGAAGTGGCTGATGCGCGGGATTGACACAAACTCAAAGTCAGACCGCGTTGAACGGTACGTAGTGGGCATCAGAGAGGAGATACTTCAGTTGGCGCGGGCCGCAGGTGCCAGGCACCCAGCTGAGGTTGGGCCGCACGCAGTGGACCTGCTCGATGGGCACGAAGGCTCCCGTTCGATTGGTGCGGTCTTCGGACTGACACCCCACTGGACGACTCCATCCGATGAGGACCTTGAGAAGTTCTTCGCTGAATGGCCTCCAGTTCCAGCTGTGTGCTGATCAGCCAGCAGTAACGGAGACAAACGGCGGACGCTCAACGTGGGTGATGTCCAGCTCCCGCATCGCGGTTCCCTGTGCTGCAAGGAAGGTTTCGGGTCCCGTCTCGTCGAGCCGGCCATCCATCTCCAGTCGGCTTGCAACTGCCCTAAGTACCGCGAATGCCATTGGCCCAAGATCCCCCAGCTGCTGATGATCATTTTGCCGAGTGTCAAGGTCGACCTGTGCGATGGCCGGGAGACCACCTTCGCGGTAGGCGTCGATCAGCAACGCGATGTCAACGCCATACCCGGTCAGTATCGGCATCTTCTCCAGAGTGGAGCGGCGCACAGCGACCTCTCCCGCAAGCGGTTGCCTGACGCCTGCGAGGTCAGGGTAGAAGAGGTTGAGCAGAGGGCGGGCCAGCAGCTCTGTTACTCGGCCGCCGCCTTCAGGCAGAGTGAGTCCCGCCTGGCGGAATGGACGACGGTAGAAGCCTTTGACGAGCGAAAGCTCCGGGTTCTCGATCAGCGGGCCGATCAGCCCGCAGGCGAAGTGCTCTGAAAAGTTTTCGGAATCCGCGTCCAGGAAACAGACAATGTCGCCGGTTGCCACGCTCAGGGCCCGCCACATTGCGTCGCCCTTTCCCAAGACTGGCCCGAACTCGGCCATCAGGCTGGACTGGTTGTGGACCTCGGCTCCCATCCGCTCGGCGATCTCAGCGGTTCCGTCAGTTGACTCGTCGACCACAACAACCTGATCAATGGTTCCCCTCTCGACCAGCGGAGTGAGGGCGGCGACGATCGGACCGATCGTTCGCTCTTCGTTCTTGGCGGGCAGACAGACGCTGATGGTCTCTCTACGCCTCAACGCGATTCGCTCAGCCGGGAACTCGGCATGGTGAAAGCTGTTGCTGCGAAGCCAGTCCCGGGCGGTTGTCATTTTGGAAGCATTGCGCACCCACGGGAGAAGTGGGAAAAGTCGGCGCCAATCTGCTCACTCACATCCGAACTGTCTTGGGATCGGCCCGCGGGCATAGGATCAGGGCATGTCAATTGACTTGCGCATAGCCGGGCCTGAACTTGTCCTCAGACGGGCAACCGCCTCAGACGCTCAGGCCCTTTTCGATCTTGGGTCAGATCCAGAAACGACTCGCTACATGTCATGGGGTCCATACACCGAGATTGGTCAGGCAGAACGCTTCATTGATGGGATGGACGGGCAGGTTGAACGTGGGGAGGAACTCGGCCTCTTGGTTACCAGGGGAAACGAGATCCTTGGGCTGACTGCCTACACGGAGCCGCGGCCCCGAGACAGAAGCGTCGTGATCGGAACCTGGCTCGGTAAGGCCCACTGGGGCACGGGCGTGAACACGGAATCGAAGGCGTTGATGGCAGCCCTCGCATTCCGTGGGATGGGGGTTGAGCGACTCAGCGTCTATGCAGCAGTCACGAATGAACGTTCACGTGGAGCATTGGCCAAGGTGGGATTCACCGAGGAGGGAACTCTTCGCCGCTTCCACCGTCATGGCGACGAATGGCATGACCTAGTTATCGGCTCGATTCTCAGAAGCGAGTATCCGTCAGGCCCACTTGCTTCGATTCCAGCTGAGATCAGCGGAGCGGTCCCGCCGAACTGGATTTTCGCCTGAGGGGAAGGCGCGGCTCAGTTGCCGCGTTCATCCCAAGAGAAGCCGCGCACTGCGAAGAACCCACCGATCAAGCCCCACACGGCGAGGACCGCGATTGACCCCCACTGGCTGCTCATCGCCTGACCGGTAACCATTGCGGCCGAGAGGCCGTCGATTAGATGGGTGAGAGGGAGGATCTGGGCGATCTCCCGGAGGAACGATGGGGCACCCTTGGTGTCGTAGAACACTCCGCTGATGAAGATCACCGGCAGAAATACTGCATTCACATAGGCGGGTGCTGCATCAAAACTGGGGATCACATGCGAGAACGCAACGCCCAGCGCACCGAAGGTCGTGACACCAACCGCAAGGAAGAAGCCGAGCTCAAGCCAATTCTGTGGCCATCCGACCCCGAACGCAAACCGTGCGACGAAGATCACGACGATGATCTGAATGCACGCGTTTGTGACAGCGTTGCCAAGAAGGCCGCCGAGGTATGAGGCTGCTGGCATTGGTGTTCCTCTGACCCGCTTGAGGACCCCTTGTTCACGCAGGAATGTCAGGTTGAAAGCCAGCGCGGAGAATGTGGAGGCCATTACTCCCATCCCGGCTATGCCCGGCACGATCACTCGCAGGTAGGTCTTGTTCCCTGAGAACACGGCCCCAAAGAGGAGGAGTAGGAGGAGGGGCAGGAGGAGGTTGAAGAAGGCTGCTGACGGGTTGCGCCAGAAGATCTTTCGCTCAAGCCGGTATTGGCGCCAGGCGAGGACCAGTGACGACTTCTGCGGAATCGGCTCAGACACTCTCGTCCACCGTTTCAGATGTCAGGTCAAGGTAGACGTCTTCCAGGCTCGGGCGGCTCACCTTGAGGTCAGCCATTTCCCTGCCTGCGGCGAGCGCCTCGCCGGTCAGTTCGTTCAGAAGCTTGGTGGGCATATCAGTGTCCACTGACTGGAGAGCTCCGTGTTCGTCGCGCCAGCTCACTCGGGACCTGTGGGCCTTGGCGCCGCCGATGTCCTCAGGTGTGCCCTCGGCGACAACTTTGCCGTCCTTGATGATCGCAACCCGGTCTGCGAGAGCCTGCGCTTCGTCGAGGTAGTGGGTGGTGAGGACGATCGTTGTGCCCAGCGCTCTGAGTGAGCGGATTGTCTCCCAAGCTGCTCGTCTGGCCTGGGGGTCGAAGCCCGTTGTCGGCTCGTCAAGGAAGAGGAGCTCCGGGTCGCCGATCAGGGCAAGTGCAAGGTCAAGTCTGCGCTGCTGCCCGCCCGAAAGCGTGCGGCTGCGACTGTCTTCCTTGCCTTCAAGTCCAACGAGGGCGATTGTTTCCTCCACATCACGTGGAGTGGGGTAGAGGCTCGCGAAGTGTGAGAGTGCCTCGCGCACTGTGAGATTCACATACAGGGCGCTGCTCTGAAGGACGATGCCCACCTGTTCACGTAGCTCGCGGGGCCGCTTGCCAGGGTCAAGCCCCAGAACCTCGACTTCACCAGCCGTTCGGGCTCTGTAGCCCTCGAGGATCTCGACAGTGGTTGTCTTGCCGGCCCCGTTGGGTCCGAGCAGCCCGAATACCTCGCCTTTGGCGACCTCGAAGGAGAGTCCGCTGACGGCCTCATGGGAGCCATAGGATTTCTTCAGGTCTGTGACCTTGATTGCCGGTTGGATCGTGCTCACCGGGGCATCTTCCCAGCCTCAGGCACACGAAGGCTCTCAGAGCGCAGCAACGGCTGCGACAAAACAGCGGAACTCGCCTTGATTGCAGACCCGTTCACCGATCCTGAAGGGATGAGGCGTGACAGTGGACAGGCGAGTCTTGAATACGTTGCGGTGGCGTTTCTGGTTTCGGTGGTCCTGACTGGGGCGGTAGCGATAACCACAGGGGGACTCGGCCAGGCTGTAGAGGCATCGATCAGAAGAGGGATCTGTGAGGTGAGCCAAGGACGCTGCACACGGGTCCATGCTGCCGGTCTGCCGCCCGACCTTGAGGTGTGTCCAGTGGCCCGCCATCTTGGCAACCAACAGTTCTCGCTTGAGGCAGGTGTGGTCAGACTTGCAGCCCAACTGGGATTGACGGTCGAGCGAATGTCCGATGGGCGGGTGCGCGTGTCCTTTGTTGATGGCGGAACGGCCGGGGTCGGCACGGCGATCGGCGCCCATCTGCGTGTAGGTGTTTGGAGCTCAAAGGGAGAGGCCGCTGTTGATGTCGGTGCTGCGTTGACGGCGGGAAGGGTCTGGGTTCTTCCCAACGCAGCAAGTGCGACGAGGTTTGTGTCGCGCTTTGGGGCAGCACAGAAGGTGGGCGGTCGTCTGCGAAACGAGCTGGCCAAAGCGTGTCCACTCTGCTTCGCTCTTGTCGGCAAGCCGGAAGGACCACCTGCTCCAGATGAGTATTGGATCTCGGGCGGGCTCTTGGTCCGGGGCGCCATTGGCCTTGGCGCCGGGCCAGTTGGACTCAAACTAGAGGCAGCCTTGCGGGGTGCACTCGGGCGTCGGGTGACGCGGGCGGGGACCACCTGGTTCATGCGAGTCGATGACCGGCTGATCGGCAGCATCGATGCGATGGGTCGGGGGCTTGACGGGCAGGTGGATTCCAATGCTGTCATCTCGCTCGAAACCGATCGGTCGGGCAAGCCGGTACGGCTGAAGCTGCTGCGCGAATCAAAATCCTCCGTCAGAAACGGGCTGCGTCTTCCAATTCGGCTTCGTAACCTGCTCGGGCACGGTGGGAGCGGCAGCGGCGAGGCGATTGACTCGGAGTCGAGCCTTGATCTGTTGAGTGGCTCGGATCGTGCTGTTGCAGCTGACTTTCTAGGGTCAGTCGGCTCATTGGACCTACAAGCTGTTCTGGAGTCTGGGGCGAGGCTTGGGAAAGCCCTTGACGCCCACGGGGTACGCACTGTCCGAACTTGGCGTCTGCGGCGTTCACAAAGCGGCATCGGAGCAGGCGCTGCGTTGGGCTTGCGCCTCGGCGCCGATGCATTCAGCGCGACGGAGGATCAGCAGCTGGTCTCGGTCGACTCCAAACTTCCGGGGCTTGACTGGCTGCCCCGCGCGGACTGCCTTCTGGTCTAGGAGGCTTCGGGCGGGCGCATCCCGCGGTCAGGCAGCGGAAGTACGAGCGCAAGCTGCCGGCTGTGTGCGAGCACAGAGCCGTCCTCAGCCCAGAGAACACCGTCCTCTTCGAAATGCCCATCCTGGACCAGATGGGACCTGAAGCGGCCAAGTACCCAGGCATCGGGTGTTGCGTTGGTCAGGTCTCCCCTGAAGTGAACCGTGAGATCGATGGTTGGAGCTCCAACAAGGCCGCCGCTCACCGCAAAGACTGCTGGCCACCACGCGTCTGCGAGGAATGCGCAGGCCGGCGCATCCAGCGCGGCTCCCTCCAGTGCGCGCATCCATCCACCAACTGTTGCGTCTCCTGCGGGAGAGCCTGAGCCAGGGCTGTTTCCGAACGCGGGTCGGAAGTCAGCATGGGCCATGAACTCTGGCATTACCCCTTGGAGGTATTCGAGCTGGGTGATCTCCTCTGGGGATGGGACCTTCGGAATTGGCAGGTCAACGAACGTCATTGACTCCCGGCTCGGGCCGCCAGCGGAGAGAGCAAGTGCGACTGTTTCTCCAGCTTGCGTCATACGGAGCGAGATTGAACTCAGCCGACTCCCATCCCTTTCCCGCGTGGCTTCGATCTTTACGGGTCCAGGCTTGACCGGCCTTGCGAAATGGACGGTGATTGACTTGACCGGGCGGTCAGGGCCCATCGTCAAGCCTGCTGCGCGAGTCATCAAGGCTGCAACCAGACCTCCATGGGTGCCCATGACAACGCTCCAACCGGGTGGAACGCTCCCAATGAATGTGTCCTCGCCATGCGGAGTCAGTTGGCTTGCGACTGTGAATGGGGCTGCGATCATGCCCCGAACCTACCGCCTACCAGTGAATGCCGCGCATCAGGTGAGCGAGTGCAATCTGCTCAGTTGATGCCTTCTCCTGTGGGTCGGATTCGCCCTTGGATGCTGCCGAATCCGGGAACACCTTGTACGCGGCGCTCATGATCTGATCGACAGCCTTTGGTGCGAGGGCATAGGCGATCTCACCAAAGGTCCCGAGCTTGGTGTTGAGCTGCTTGGGCTTGCTCCGAATTGCCTCGCAGATCAGATCGGCGGCCTCCTCCGGAGAAATGGTCGGGAATGAGTCGTAGATCTTTGTCGGGGCGATCATTGGTGTCCTGACGAGCGGCATGTGAATCGTCGTGAAGGTCACCTGATCACTGATCGTCTCGGAACCAACCACTCTCGTGAAGGCGTCCAAGGCCGCTTTGGAAGCAACGTATGCGCTGAACCGGGGCGGTCCGGTCTGCACTCCGATTGAGCTGACATTGACAATGTGGCCATGCTTGCGCTCGCGCATCCCTGGGAGCAAGCCAAGGATCAGCTTGACCGTGCCCAGATAGTTCAGCTCGATCGTTCGCTCAAAGTCGTGGAAGCGATCGTATGAGAGTGCAATTGACCGGCGGATTGAGCGGCCTGCGTTGTTGACAAGAACATCAACGCTTGCATGGTCGGCAAGAACAGCCTTGACAAGCGCCTCGATTGACTCAAGGTCAGTCAGGTCGGCGCTATAAGCCCAAGCGCTACCTCCGCTTGCCTCGATCTCCTCTTTGAGCGCCTCGAGCTTGTCCATCGAACGGGCCACAAGCAGCGGAACTCCGCCTGCTTCGGCGATCTTCAGGGCGGCTGCTCGGCCGATTCCGCTTGAGGCTCCTGTGATCAGGACCGTGCGGCCTGACACCGCACCTTCAAACGACTTGTCTTTGAACAGGTCCGGGTCCAGGTTCCGCTCCCAGTAGTCCCAAAGTCTCCACGCGTAATCGTCAAGCACGGGCAGCGTGATTCCGGAGTCGGCAAGGGCCTGGTCTGTGTCTCTGGTGTCGTACTGGGCGGTCAAGCCGACGTGGCCGAGTACCTCATCGGGGATTCCAAAGTCGGCAAGGATTGCTTTGCGTACGCCTTTCATTGCGGGCAGCTGCATCGCGAGGGAGAGCGTTCCCTTGGGAAGTGCGTCAAGCACTCCTGTGTCCACTCGCATTGCGAGCTGCGGTGCGTGTGCGGCCCTGGCGAACGTATTGATTACATCGCCTGACTTTTGAGGCTTGGGGTTGGCGAGGTGAAATGCCCTGCCGTCCAGTCCAGACGTGTGTGCGATGTGGTCGATCCCAGCCGCAACCCAGTCAACGGGGACGACATTTGTGTCGCCCATCTCTGGTCCGATCAGTGGAACCCAGGCTGGAAGTGCGCCTCGGGCTTTCTGGATTGCCTTGAAGAAGTAATAGGGGCCGTCAATCTTGTGCATCTCCCCGGTCCGGGAGTCTCCGACGACAATGGCCGGCCGGTAGACGCGCCATGGAACTGTTGAGTCGGTGCGGACGATCCGCTCAGCCTCAAACTTGGTCTGGTGGTAGGGATGGGTGAGGGGTTGACCCTCGTCGAACATGTCCTCGCGAAAGTTGCCCTTGTAGTCCCCGGCAACGGCGATGGATGAGATGTGGTGCATTCGGGCACCAAGGGCATTTGAGAGTTCGACAGCGTGGCGGGTGCCCTCAACGTTTGCGATCCGGTTGCGGCTTTCGTCCGCGGTCATGTCGTAGACGGCACCAAGGTGAAAGAACTCATCAACCTCGGAAGAGAGACGCTTGATCTCAGAGTCAGGAATGCCCAAGAGTGGCAGTGAAAGATCGCCTTCCATGGGGATGAGGCGCTCCCCGCCATCCAGCGTTGCTCTCATCAGGTCGATCTTCTCGATTGATTCGGGTCGCACAAGCGCGTAAACCGTCCCGCCGCGGTTGAGCAGCAGCTGGACGAGCTTGCCGCCAATGAATCCCGTTCCACCAGTTACGAAGTAGTAGCTCACAG
>JBAXHG010000069.1:0-8030 GCA_037139015.1 Actinomycetes bacterium
CCCCGCTCCAGTGGCCTCGTGTGCCCAACGTCCCTGGACTGAGTCGAAGGTCATCAGGTGAGCAGCGGTCACCGCATCTCCAGCGACCTCGTTGACATGAACGACCTCAACCTCGGGCCAGTCCCACAAGGCGCGCAGAGCAAGCCTTCCCATCCGGCCGAAGCCGTTGATTCCAAGCCTGATTGCGCGAGGGTCGCCCATTGGGCTGGAAGTTACTTGGGTACCCCTTCTTCGGAGTGAAGAAATGGATAACACGGGATGGGTCTTCACCGCCATCCTTATGTGTGAGACTTCCCCTTCCCCACTCGAATGGAGCGACGCGAGATGACGACGACAGTTGAAGGTATTCAGACTCAGGCCCACGGGCTGAAGCGACTCAATCTGATCGTCGGTGTGCTTCATGCGGCACAGGCACTCTTGATTCTTGTTCTCGCCAAGGCAGCCGCACTTCAGGTTGTTGCCTTCTATATGACCGGCCCTCCCGGCGAAGGCTCATTCGGAGGCCCCGCGCGACTGTTTGACCTGAGGATTGACCTCGCAGTCGTGCTCTTTCTGGCCCTCGCGGCGATTGACCACCTCTCCGTCGCCACTTGGGCAAATGGCTGGTATGACAAGCAGATCGAGCGCGGAGTCAACCCTGCCCGCTGGATTGAGTACTCCATCAGCGCATCGGTGATGATTGTCCTGATCGCGATGCTCGCAGGAGTGAACGAGATCACGGCCCTAATCGCACTGTTTGGCGTCAACGCCTCAATGATCCTCTTCGGACTCGTGATGGAGCGGGCCAACGAGGGCCGCGAAACAGTTGACTGGAGCCCCTTCACCTATGGCTGCATTGCTGGGGCGATTCCGTGGATCGCAATAGCAGTCCAGTTGGGCGTCTCTGAGGGGCAAGGGTCCAGCCCCCCAGCATTTGTCTACGCGATCTTCGTGACGCTCTTCATCCTGTTCAACACCTTCGCTGTCAACATGTGGCTCCAGTACAGGGCCCGGGGACGATGGGCAAGCCCCGTGTTCGCGGAGCGCGTCTACCTGTGGCTCAGCTTGCTTGCAAAGAGCGCCCTTGCCTGGCAGGTCTACTTCGGAGCGCTCGCCGGTAGCTGAACCGTCAGGTCAGTCAAGGTTGACCTGCCTCGCTTGCTCACGCACACTTCGGAATTGGCTGTGACGCGAACACTGTCGGCGCCCCGTAGCGTTCCCCGCATGAGACGCCTCTGTTTGACCACCGCAGTGGTTACAACCCTGCTGCTCGGCTGCCCTTCGGTTGCAGCTGCAGCTGGGGTGAACGTCGCCTCCAGTGGCATCCTGCAACCAGCGTTCGATCGATCCGCAGCCAACTACGCCACCACCTGCGTAGGAGGCCGGATCCAGCTGAAAATAAAGGGTTCGCAATCACTGTCCACAAAGATTGACTCGCGCAAAACGACGAAGGGAAGCGTGACGACTTCCATCTCCCTCAAAGCGGGACGCAGAGCAATTCTCCGCCTCACCGACTCCGCGGGTACAACGACGCACTCGATTCGCTGCATGCCCTCGGACTTCCCCAAGCTTTCCTCAACCGGCCTGCTTCCGGCGTCAATTCCCCTGCTTGCAATTGATGACATCTCCGGACGCTCGCGCTATGGCGGAGTTCCGAACTCCTACGCGATCATCGTTGATCGCCACGGAGCCCCTATCTGGTGGCGCAGGGAGGGCAGCAGCCTCGTGAACTTCTTCGCCACCACGGACGGGCATCTCGCGCTGGGCCACTCCGGCGGGGCACTTGAAATTAGGACTCTCCGCGGGACACTTACCGAGTCAATTCGACCCGCCAACGCCGACACCGACGCTCACGAAGCAATCCCCACAGCACGGGGAACATGGTTCATGGCGGTTCACTCCCGGCGAGCTGCCGTCGACCTGACACCGATTGGGATGACCGCAAGCGAAAGCGTCCTCGATTCGACGATCGTCGAAGTCGACGCCAGCGGAAAAGTGCTTTGGTCGTGGAACTCAGCTGACCACATTGCCACCCGGGAAACCCTCCTCTCTCAAATCACGCCAGCAACAGCCACCTCCAGTCGAGTGGTTGACCTCACCCACGTCAACTCCTTCGAGGAAGACGAGCATGGCGGCCTGATCGCATCATTCCGGGAGACAGGCGCGGTGTATCGAATCAGACTCAGCGACGGCAGCATTGACTGGAAGCTGGGTGGAACTACCATCCCGCAAAGCTTGAGCGTTCTGGGTGACCCAGGCATCGGAGAGGAGCGCCACTTGCTTGGCCAGCATGATGCCCGCCTGCTTCCCGACGGCACCCTCAGCCTCTTTGACAACGGGTCAATTGTGGTTACCAACGGCTTCAGGGAGTCACGACCAGCGCGGGCACTTCGTCTGAGCATTGACCCAGTCGGCAGGACAGCGACCGTGGTCGAATCGCTGCGCGACCCGTCAATCGGGAGTTCAGCCTGTTGCGGCAGCGCCAGACTGATGCCAGATGCCTCCTGGCTCGTCGCATGGGGAGCAACGCCGTACATCAGGAGTTACAACTCTGGGGGAACCTCAGTCTTCTCCCTGCGGTTCGTCAACGCAATCCGATTCACCTACCGTGCAACCCCAATTCTCTCCCCCACCATCACCGAAGCAGCAGTGGTGGCTGGGATGGACGCTCTGGTCAAGTAGCCAGCAGTCCCAGCTGGGGTGCGTCAGCCGCCCACCAGCGGCCCGTAGGCGTCAGGCCTTCGGGTTGTGAGAAAGGGAAACAGATCCAGCCAGTCGCGACGCTGATCGAGGTCGATCTGGGCCACAAGGACGGCGGCTTCATCCCTCGGCGCCTGACACAGGATCCGACCGTAGGGGTCACTGATGAAGCTTGACCCGTAGAAGGTGAGCGGACCCTCCACCCCAGTCCGGTTGACAGCAACCATGAACAGACCATTGGCGATCCCATTGCCCACGATCACCTGCTTCCACAGTGGCTGGGTGTCAAAGTCAGGATGATCCGGCTCTGAACCAATCGCAGTGGGATAGACGACGATGTCAGCGTCGGCAAGTGAGTAGGCCCGAGCCAGCTCTGGAAACCATTGGTCCCAACAAGTGGGCAGTCCAAAGCGAGCTGTCACTCCGTCAAGGTTCAGCTGGGTGACGGGGAAGCCTCCACCGTCAGCCTCAGCCGCTGGCCCTTTGCGGAACCATCGGTCCTCCCGGTAGCCCTCGGTAACCGGGATGTGCAGTTTGCGCGTCCGTTGGATCAGGCTTCCATCAGGCGAGACAAGAATCGCCGTGTTGAAACCGAGTCCGTCATCAGCGTCGGACTTCTCATAAAGCGAAGCGTGGACTGGAACCCCATGCTCGTATGCCATTGCGGCCGCAAAACGGAAGGTTGGGCCATCCATCAGATCTTCAGGGTGGGCTGTGGCCGGCGATGGTCCCTCGGCGGAAACCGCGAAGTAGGGCGAAAGCGTCAGCTCCTGAAGGAAGACGATCTGAGCTCCAGCGCGAACGGCCATCGCGACTCCATCTCCCAAAGCCTGGGCATGAACTTCCGCGTCTTCATGCCAGCGCTGCTGGACCGCACCCACCCGGAGAACCCCACGGCCCCGGGCCGCGACCCTCGCTGGGGAGGTCAAAGGCGGTCCGGACTCAACCAGTCTCATGCCGGCACCTGCTGGGTAATGCAGTGAATCCCGCCTCCACCAAAAGCAAGTGCGAGTGCTTCCACTCCGATCACTTCACGCCCTGGCAGGAGCTTGGAAAGAACTGAGAGAGCCTCAGCATCCATGTCAGGGTCAAGGCCGGCAACCGGAACAATCGCTGCACCATTGCAAAGGTAGAAGTTCGTATACGGAACCACGATCGCCTCCCCGTCCTCTGGACGAATAGTCCGGGGCAGAAGCTCAATCTGTTCAACCGCAAGCCCCGACTCCGTGAGGATCGAAAGGTTGCGTTGCATTGGCTCATGGTTGGGGTCGTCCACTGCTGCCGTCTGCAACAGCACCAGCCCCGGAGCCAAGAACGCGCAGATGTTGTCTACATGCCCGTCTGTGTCCGCATCCTCGACAAGCCCCTGCTCCAGCCAGATGGTCTGCTCAATGCCAAGTAGATCCTCGAACGCGGTCTCCAAGTCTGCCGCTATAGACCCCGGGTTCCGATTCGGGTTCCGATTGCACTGCTCAGTTGTGATCAGCATCCCCTCCCCATCAACCGCAATTGACCCACCTTCAAGAACAAGGCCCGACTCGACGCGGGGGATGTCAAGGCGGTCGAGCAGCAACCTGCTGACGGCAGCATCATTTTCAAAAGGGTCGAACTTTTCGCCCCACGCGTTGAAGGCGAAGTCAACCCCAAACCGGTTTCCATCATCGTCGGCAACGATTATTGGCCCGCTGTCACGCAGCCACGAGTCATCAATCGGGAGAGCGACAACCTCAACATTGGACTCAGGACATCTCCGCCGGGCCTCATCCTCATCTCCGGGATTAACGACCAACATCACCGGTTCGAACTGGCTGACAGCGTCAACCACCCTGGAGTAACAGTCCTTTGCCTCGGCAATTCCGACCCCGCGCCAAGCGTCCTCACGCGACGGCCAAGCAATCAGTGTCCGCTCGTGCGGGGCCCACTCTGCGGGCATCCGGAGCGTCCCTTGACTCATGGCAGACCTAGTCCGTGAGGGATGAAACTGTCACGAAGAAGCACGGCCCTTGCTCAAGTTGTCGCGTTCTTCCTGCTTGGCGACAACCTGTGCGATCAGTCTGAGCATTGCGCTGTCGCCACTGGCCTTGATGGTTCCAAGCTCAAATGCCTCACGCCACTGCCTTACATGGCCCTTCTCAGCGAGCACATTGAAGTCTGCTCGCGGAATCTCCAGCCGGACCCTCGCGTGGTCGGCAACTCCCTTGGTGATTGTCGGACCGGGAACTTCGACCGTATAAGGCTGGACATCACCCCGCCCCTTGAGCTCAAGGTCAATGATCAGACTCAGCGGCTTGAGAGCAGGCACCTCGTCAAGAAACCGTTTGACGGCTTGCTCAATGAGGACTGGAGCGTCGCTGGACACTCCCAGAGCGTACTCCCCCCGCCCCGGGGGAGAGTCGCTACCCGTGAAGTATTGACTTCAGCGCAATGATCCCGACGCCGAAGGAAAGTGAAACAAGCACAGCTAACGTTGCCCAGACCACGCTGGCTCCCCCTCGACGAGACGCGAACCACGCTGTCAGACCCAACTCGGCAACGCAAAGGCCGAGGGCAGCGTTGATCGACTCGTGATCTGAAATGACATCGAGCCACCCAAGGAACAGGATTGAGATGGGCAACATGGGGGCACTGAAAATCGGAAACTCAAACTTCAACGAACGAACGATTGAGGCCCTGTTGGGGCTCTGCCCCTTATCTGCCCAATCTCCTAGCAGGCCTGAATAGACGTGCGCAAGCCAGAAGACGAGCAGAGTTGTAGCCGTGAATACAAAAATCCCCGCTGCATGGTCACCATTCTCGACATCAGCAGCAGCCATTACTGACGCCGCGAGAATCAACCCGTAGAGGCCCCCCTGAACATTGTTCGGGAAGCGGGGCCGGAAGAGCGCGTAGCCCTCCCGGCCGGATTCGCGTTCTTTGTTAATCAGATCTTGTGCCGCTGAAGGAGCTTCTTGCCGATGACCATGCGCTGGATCTCCGAGGTGCCTTCACCGATCAGGAGCAGTGGCACGTCGCGGTACAGCCGCTCGACCTCATACTCCTTGGAGTAGCCGTAGCCACCGTGGATCCGGAAGCACTGTTCAACACAGAAGTGACCGGCCTCTGAAGCAAAGAGCTTGGCCATCCCTGCCTCAAGGTCGGAGCGCTCGCCGTTGTCCTTCATGCGCGCGGCACGAAGTGTCATGAGGCGTGCTGCGTCAACCTGGGTTGCCATGTCAGCGAGCTTGAACTGGATTGCCTGGTGTTGTGCGATTGGCTTTCCGAATGTCTTGCGCTCCTGGCTGTAACGGAGGGCGAGCTCAAGTGCGCGCTGTGCAATGCCGACACCTCTGGCTGCAACGTTCACGCGGCCAACTTCAAGCGCGTCCATCATCTGAATGAAGCCCTGTCCAACACCGGCTTCTTCGCCACCAAGGATGTTGTCAGCTGGGCACTTGTAGCCATCAAAGACGAGCTCGGTTGACTCAACGCCCTTGTAGCCCATCTTCTTGATGCTTGGGGGAACGTTGAAGCCCTTCAGGTCACCAGTGTTCTCATGAACTCCAGGCTCCTTCTCAGCGATAAAGCAGGTCATTCCCTTGAAGGCTGGGCTTGCGTCCACATCGGTCTTGACGAGCACGAAGCAAAGGCCGCTCATAAGTCCGTTGGTGACCCACATCTTCTGTCCGTTGATCTCCCATGTGCCTTCTTCAACCTTCTTGGCTGTGGTCTTGATCGCCTGTACGTCTGATCCGGCCTCTGGCTCGGAAAGGCTGAATGATGCGCGCAGCTCGCCGGTTGCCATCTGCGGCAGGTACTTGGCCTTCTGGTCTTCCGTACCGAACTGCATGAGGAGGTAGGCACCGATGAAGTGGGTGTTGATGATGCCTGAGATGCTGATCCAGCCTCGGGCAAGCTCCTCCACGATCATCGTGTAGGTCGTGAGGTCAAGGCCCATTCCGCCGAACTCCTCTGGGATGGTTACCCCGAAGAGGCCAAGCTCTTTCATCTGT
Source organism: Actinomycetes bacterium (assembly GCA_037139015.1). GTDB lineage: Bacteria > Actinomycetota > Thermoleophilia > Solirubrobacterales > Solirubrobacteraceae > WLNJ01. Next base: position 6,669 of record JBAXHG010000069.1, read on the forward strand.
TCGACGATCGGCGCTGGAAACTCGTCCGCGTGGTCGTAGTGCTCCGCGTTGGGAAGCACTTGCTCGTCGACGAACTGGCGGACCATTTCTGTGATCGCTGCCTGCTCATCAGTCTTGTCAGTGAACTGCGGGGTGGCGGTTGCCATTTCTGTTTCGACTCCCAAAATTCGGTGATAGAAGGTCTGGTTCGCTGATCTTACCCATGGGGCTTATTCTCACGGTTTGTGAACCCAGCTGCCGCGATTATTGAACAGGCTCCTCAGGATCGACTTGCGCTCCTTTCGATTGACTACGCGGGAGAGCGGCAGGAGTGGTCATTCGGCCAGGTCGCTGCGCTGTCGGCCTCTCTGGCCGGCCGATTGTCGAAGATGGGCGTGAAGCGCGGCGATACCGTGATGATGGTTCTTGGCAGCCGCCCGGAATGGGTGCTCGCCATGTTGGCAACATGGCGCATCGGCGCGATTGCGCTGCCATGCCACGCATCGCTGAGAACCCATGACCTCAGCTTGCGGATTTCTGCGGCTAAGCCACGCCTGATCCTCTGTGAGGAATCAACGCGCGAGGCAGTGGCAGATGCCCAACCTGGTTGTGAGGTAGCCGTTCTTCCGGCTGAACATCTGAACCCCGAGGCTCCGACAGAGCTGTTCATTCATTCCCCCGCCCCTGTGGCAGAACTGCGGCCGGACGACGCGGCCCTCGTGATCTTCACATCGGGTACCACTTCTGAGCCCACGGGAATCGTGCATGGGGTCCGTTGGATCGCAGGCCAGAACATTCAGGCCAATGGGTGGTTCGGCGCCCCGGAGGGCTCTCTTGCTTGGTGCACCGCCGCTCCCGGCTGGTCCAAATCCGCGCGCAACGTGTTCCTCTCCCCTTGGCTTTGCGGCGCAGCCGCCCTTATCCACGACGCCCGTTTTGATCCGGTGGAGCGCCTTGAGATCCTTCAGCGTGAATCGGTCGGAGCTCTCTGTCAGGCACCGACGGAGTACCGGGTCATGGCAGCAAAGTGTGAAATCCCCGAGCTGCCCAGGATGAAGAGTCTCGTCGGTGCTGGCGAAGCATTGGACCCACAGGTGATCGCGAGTTTCCAAGAGCGGACGGGCCTGACCATTCGTGATGGCTTTGGTCAGACGGAGACCGGGCATCTGACCGGCGTCGGAGCAGGCGACGTGGCACCCCCAGGGTCGTTGGGAAAACCACTTCCTAGGGTGAACATGTGGGTTGAGGATGGCGAGTTGGTCGTCGACCCGATGACCGTTCCGACCTTCTTCCTGAAGACGCTCGGGGGAACCGAAGCCCAGATGGATAAGCCGTGGCATACGGGCGACAGAGTTAGAGAGGAGGATGGCTTCCTGTTCTTCG
>JBAXHG010000070.1:0-7983 GCA_037139015.1 Actinomycetes bacterium
GCCCTTCACCAAATGCGGTGTACTGACGGTGGCCGTACTTGAAGCTGCCGATCATCCCCAACTTGAGAGTCGCTGGGGCAATGCCAGCCGGGCTTGCACCTGACTTGCGACAGACCGTTGCTCCCGGGGAGTGAACCGCGGCGAGGGAAGCTGTCGGGAGCGCTAGGAGAGTCAGGACCGAAGCAATGGCAGCAGCCGATTTTGTAGAGATCAGTTTCACCACACCACTCTACGCCCGGCGGACGATGATGCTGCCAATTGTCAATGTCGCAGCAAGGCCGACAGCCACCAACTCCAGAACATGAGTCGCTGGCATCTTCTCCATCACGCCAAACGCAACGGAGTTGTTCACTGAGTGAAGGGCGAAGCAAGGAATCAGCGAGCCGGTTCCGAGCCTCATCAGACACAACGTCACTCCCAGGAAGGCCAATGGCAGGAGCAGCACCGGTGGAGAGGAACCGATGTGAAGCAGGCCGAACAGGGCACTGGAACTCAAGATGCCTGCAATCAACCCCAGCTTCTTCCACACCAGGGGGAAAACGAAGCCGCGAAAGACGAACTCCTCTGCAATCGGGGCAGCGACAGTCAGCAAGAAGGCAGAGCCTGCCCAGAGGAGTGTTGACTGGTCAACACCAAGATCCTTGGTGATCGACTGCTTCTCATGCGAGTTCACCAAGTTCTGCCATGTTGCGGTAACGGCCAAGAAGAGCACCCAGGCACCCAGCGCCATGAATGCGGCGCGCCACTTGTGAGCGACCCCCACGATTCCGAAGTCGCTCGCTTTAGCCCTTTTGGTTGCCAGCCAGACGGTTGCGACCGTGCCACCAATGAACGCAGCATCCTGAATCAGGGTTGACCCGAGAATCACCCCAGGCGACTTGAGTGAAACATGGGCGCCAGCAACGGAAGCAACCGCCTTGATCATCAGGTCCAGAAGAATTGTTGCGAACAGCGTTCCTGCAGTGATCATCAGGAACGCAGCAGGAAGTGTCCACAGAGGCCAGTCCGGGAGTTCGTTGCGCATTGCCTTCAATTTGAGCATTGCTTGGAGGATCTCACCCTGCGGGGCCGAAAGAATCCAGAGATAGAATGTCCCCACGGAGAACTTCCAACGAAGTTCCCCTGCTTAACCGACCCATGAGCCGCCTTCAACGCAAACAACGCCGCACGCGCGGCCGCAGCAACCGGATCATCATGGTCGGGCTGATCGCGGTCGCCCTCTGCGGACTGGCGGGCCTTGGCTGGGTTCTCGCAACCGCAGCCAGCGCCCCAGGCATTGACCAACTCCGGCCATCGGAGCCCGGCGCTACCTCATCAGTTTTCGCGGCCGATGGATCACGCCTCGGGTTCATCTCAACCGTAATCCTCCGCTCCCCTCTGGCTGAAGCTGAGATGCCAAAACAGATGGGACAGGCAACAGTGGCGATTGAGGACCGACGCTTCTACCAGCACTCCGGCGTCGACTACGAGGGCATTGTTCGAGCCGCCGTTCGGAATGTCACATCCGGAAAGACGCTTCAGGGAGGCTCAACGCTGACCATGCAGCTGGCCCGAAACCTTTACATCCCAGGCGAGCGCAGCAAGAAGACCATCGACCGCAAGATCAAAGAAGCCAAGTGGGCGCTTGAGCTTGAAGGTGAGCACTCCAAGGCTTGGATCCTGAACTCCTACATGAATGATGTTGCTTACGGAACGGTCGGCGGTCAAACCGCGGTTGGAGTCCAGGCCGCCGCACGGATGTTCTTTGACAAGCCGGCAAAGGACCTGACCTTGGCCGAGTGTGCGCTCCTCGCAGGCCTGCCTCAAGCACCGTCGCAGTACAACGCGTTCATCAATCCTGAGGGAGCAACGCATCGCCGAGCCGAGGTACTGAACGCGATGGCCAAGTCAGGTGCCATCACCCAGGAGCAGGCTGACGCCGCCAAGAAGGAACCGCTGGGAACCAAGAAAAACAACTATTTCTCTCGCCGCCGCGAAGGCTTCTTCTTTGACTATGTGACGGAAGAGCTCTACCGCCGTTACGGAGTGGCAGCAGTTCGCCAAGGAGGTCTCCGAATCGACACCACCATCGAGCCGAAGTTGCAGCAGGCTGGACGCGATGCCATCGCGGGAAGACTTGGACAGCCAGATGATCCTGCCTCGGCACTGGTATCCATGGATCCCAAGACCGGCGCCATCCGGGCGATGGTCTCATCCGCGGACTATGGCCAGACCAAGTTCAACTATGCAGCCCAAGGTCATAGGCAACCAGGATCAACCTTCAAGGTCATGGTGCTCGTCGCCGCCTTGCGCAAGGGAATTGACCCGCTATCCACCACCTACGAATCGAAAGAGCTCACTCCGGGATGGCTTGACGGCTACCCGTCCTACTCAGTCGCCACATACGGGCACAACTACAGCGGGTCGATGAACCTTCTGCAGGCAACGCTTCAATCAGACAACACCGTCTACGCCCAGCTGGATGCCGATGTTGGACCGGAGGAAGTCCGCCAGACCGCTTACGACATGGGAATCAAAACCAAGCTGGATGCGTACCCGGCCGAAGGCCTTGGTGGTCTGACAATCGGAGTCAGTCCGCTGGAAATGGCAAATGCTTACTCCACGCTCTCAAATGGCGGAGTTCGGGTTGAGCCCGTCGCAATCACCAAGGTCACGTTCCCTGACGGTCATTCCGATGACCTCGGCAAGGTAAAGGAGACAAAGGTCTTCAGCGACGGTATTGCCGCCCAAGCAACAAGCATTCTCGAGCAGAACGTTCAGGGAGGAACCGGTACGGCCGCTGGATATGGATGCCCGGCCGCCGGAAAGACCGGAACAACCAGCGACTACAAGGACGCCTGGTTTGTCGGCTTCACGCCAAACCTCTCCACCGCCGTGTGGGTTGGCTACCCGAATCCCCCAACTTCAATGACTTCAGTCCACGGCATCACAGTTGCCGGTGGCACCTTCCCAGCGGAAATCTGGCACGACTTCATGTCCGTTGCCCACGGGGATAAATGCGATTCATTCCCCGCGCCGAAGGAGCCGTTCGTGGGCCAAGCGTTCTTCGGTGGCAAGACCTCGAGCGGATCTCCAACCACGACGGACAGCACGACCACGTCCACGCAGAAGAAGAAGGCCCCAACCAAGAGCCCGTATGAGCATCCGCCCGTCAAGCCAGGGGGCGGCGGAACTGGTGGTGGCGGCACAGGTGGTGGAACCGGTGGCGGTGGCACAGGTGGTGGCGGCACAGGCACGGGTGGGGGCGGAGTCAGTCCCGGCTGATCCAGCCTTCCTGCCCGGAATCTCCCGTTTTGAAAGAGCGCGGGAGTGCACTTGGTACGGTTCTTGTGCCCCGGCGGTGCCAGGGCCAACGACTGGAGACAAGTGGCAAAGGAAGAAAAGATTGAGATGGAGGGGACTGTCAGTGAAGCCCTTCCAAACGCAATGTTCCGCGTGGACCTTGACGACGCCCCAGAAGGAGCGGACCCCGTCCTCGGTCACGTTGCAGGCAAGATGCGTCGATTCCGCATCCGCATCAATCCGGGCGACCGCGTGCGCGTGGAACTTTCTCCGTATGACCTCACCAGGGCCCGAATCGTCTACCGCCACAAGTAGGCGATCGCGGGCAGACAGCTGATGCGTGAGCTTCAACTGCTCAGCGCGATCAGCGAACTGCTCACTCCCGCGTCAGCGTCGACTCTTAATTCGATCGGCGACGACGCGGCTGTAAGTCTTCACAGTGGTCCCATTGCAACCAGCGTTGATCAGACTGTCGCAGGTGTACATGCGGACATGGATCACTTCACGCATGAGGATTTTGGCTGGAGATCCGTAGCGACCGCGATCTCGGATCTTGCCGCAATGGGCTCCGTGCCTGCTGATGTTCTGCTCGCGCTTGCGCTTCCCGTCAACACATCAGAAGCAGACGCCCGGTCGCTCTTGGCCGGAGCGGATGCAGCGGCGGTCGCGAGCGGTGCGCGAATCATCGGTGGGGACATTGTCTCCTCCCCAACTCTCTCCGCCGCCGTCACAGTGATCGGAACGCAACCGGAAGGGCAGCAGTTCGCAACAAGAGACGGTGCATGCGCAGGTGACCTGGTCGGCGTCACGGGCCACCTTGGTGCCTCGGCTGCCGGACTGATCCAGCTTCGGGCGGGAGTGACTGACGAACTCTCACTCCGGCACCGCAGGCCCACTCCAAGGACTCTTGAGGGACAGGCCCTCGCAAGGGCTGGGGTCAGTTCCATGATTGATATCTCAGATGGAATTGCGACTGACGCAGGCCACCTCGGTCGCGCCAGCTCAGTTCGCCTCCTGATTGACCTGCCGTCGCTTCCCATTGGCCTGGGCGTCGCTGAGGTCGCTTCTCAGGCAGGAATCGACCCATTCGCCCTGGCCACATGCGGCGGGGAGGACTTTGAGCTCCTCTTCACTGCAACGCGCGAAGTCGCAGATCTGATTGGAACTTCAATCGCGGGGACGCAAGTGAGCTGGATCGGGTCGGCTGTTGAAGGCGAGCCAGGAACAGACCTTGCCGAAAAGAACTTAACCGGCTGGGAACACGGGGCCTAACGGCGCCCGAGACTCGACGCCGTTCCACCGAGCGAGCCCGGGCCCGCATAAGTCACGGGCCCACGCGTCACAAAGTCAATATCAGGACCTTCAGCCGCGGCGGCGAGCAGTGCCACGGTCCCCGCAAAAAGAGCGGCGAAAAGTGTGGTCAACAGCCCCCCGAGGATCCCCACAGAGCCTCCTGCAAACTGCAGCGTCAGCAACCATGTGATGCCAATCGGACCAGTACCGAAAGCCATGGCAAGCGACCCAATGACCGCGAGAGCAGGCAGAAGCGTCAGGAGAAGAAGTACAAATGCGCTTCGCTTGGTTCGAGACCGATCTGCCCTGACAAGCCAGGGGGCCGCGTGGACGAAGGGCAGAATCAGAAGTGCCGTTACGGGGTTGACGAGCCAGACGACGGCTGAAAGCGTTGCGCCCGTGAGCATCAACGCGGCGGGGGCCGCTTCCCCGGGAGTGCCTACCAGTCCTGGGACAGCCTCCGCATTGGGAACCCTTCGTCCCCCAAGGGCCGGCCTGATGAAAACCCAACCCAGCAAGAGTGCAAGTGGAACTCCGGCAATTGCAATCCATGAAATCGGGACGGTCCCTTCGGGTGGAAGCGAGGCGGGAACCGCTGTGATGACACCTGTCAATCCCGCGATCACAAGCCACCCCCAGGCCAGAAGAAACACGGGCCACGCGGACAGAAACCAGCGGACCGGGGCAAGGACGGAGACGCGGCGACGGCGCGAGCGCGCCATCGCATCAATTCCAACGATCAGCGCGATGAGGATCAACGCGCCGCTGATCATTGACAGAACCCAAGCGGGGAGTTCCCTGTCCCGAACTGGCAGAGAGGCGGACGCGGGCCCAGGCCAGGCCCTCGGGGCACCGTCAAGCACGCTGGCGAGCCGCAGAGCTGACCTGCCAAACGACCCGAAGGAATCCCCAACCTCTCCAGCAGCGGGTGTCGCATGCTCACCCATGGAGCTGATCATCACTGCTGCAATTCCATCCCCGAGCAGGTGGCCTTGGTCGCCGGTAGTCAACGGTATTGCCAAGCGACCAAACCTGGAAAGGCCCGACGGAACCCCTGTGTCCAAGCCTGTCTCGCTCTTGACTGCATAGCTCGCACTCCTCTCCAGCGCTAGCGGTGCAGCAACCGCACGACCTTCAGCCCAAGGGACAACCAGTGGCTTGTGGAAGGCAGCACCAGCGGTATCTCCAAGCACGATCGCTGCAATTGTTGAGCTGGCGGGGGCTGTGTACTCCGCAAGCGCCCCGCCGGGCCCCGCCCCGGTTGAAACAAACTCGACCGTGTGCGAAACGGTTCGGCCACCAATCGCTCTGGCCAGCTCAAGCAGGGTGGCCGTGCCGCTCAAGGGAGCGCCGCCGCGGCCCGGAGTTGCCCGGTCCGCCGCAATCACAAGTCGGCGCTGTGAGAACCCAGTCCTGACTGCGCGAACAACCACGGTCAGCTGCTGACCATCGGTTGTTGAAGATTCGTGCGTTTCGGTCGTGACCTTGAGGCCCGCAGCCCGGAACCGATCGGCGATGAATGTTGCTGCTTTGGCGTCCCCAGGACTGCCGGGCGATCTGTCGGGAATGGCCTGCAGATGCTTGAGGTCAGCGAGCGCAGCGGTTGCATCAAATGCGTCGGGCGCGAGGGCCACGGTTCGAGCAGGCGGTGATGGCCGGAGCGAAAATGCAGCCACGGCAATTACGGGCACCATCAGGAATACGAGAGCGAGGCGATGGAGGCGACCGTCGAGCATCCGATCAGCCTAGCCCCAACGGCGGTTTGCCAAATCTCGCGAATCCTCACAGTCCTCGCCCGAGTTGCGGGTATCGTGGCAGCGAACATGCTTCAGACCGTCCCTCTTGGAACCAAACAGCTCGCTGATTACGCGTCGATCGTTGGCCGTGACCTGATCGATGAGATCCACGCGCTCGCCAAACCAATGGAGGGCCGCAAGGTTCTTCACCTTTCGGCGACCGCCTATGGAGGCGGAGTTGCCGAGATTCTCTACACGTTGCTTCCCTTGATGCGCGATGTGGGGCTGGACGCTGAGTGGCAGGTCATCTACGGGCAGGATGAGTTTTTCTCCGCAACGAAGCAGATGCACAACTCCCTTCAGGGGGCACCGGATGACCTGACCCCTCAGCAGTGGACCGACTGGATGCACTACAACGAGCTCAACGCCAAGGAGCTCTCCGGTGGCTGGGACACCTGCATCGTCCACGACCCTCAGCCTGCCGCAATCATGAATCTCGTTCCCCAGAAGGCGACTCAGTGGGTGTGGAGATGCCACATTGATCTGTCCACTCCAAACCCGGCCACGATCCGGCAGCTGCTGCCTCACATCGCCGACTACCCACAGTCGGTATTCCACATGCAGCAGTACGTGCCCGAGGGCATGAAGGGCACCGTGAACATCGTTCCGCCAGCGATTGATCCGCTCGCCCCAAAGAACATGGCGTTCTCTCCCGACGAGGCGACATACATCTGCCATCAGTTCGGAATCGACATTGAGCGACCTTTGGTCTGTCAGGTGTCGCGATTTGACCCTTGGAAGGACCCTCTCGGAGTGATTGATGCCTTCCGCCTCGCACGTGAGGAAGTTCCGGGAATCCAGCTTGCCCTTGTCGGCTCAATGGCCTCGGACGACCCTGAGGGTTGGGAGTTCTTCAACGCAACAGTGGAGCACGCAGCTGGCGACCCTGACATTCACATCCTCAACAACTTCAACAATGTCGGAGCGATTGAGGTCAACGCTTTTCAATCACATTCCGATGTTCTCATCCAGAAGTCGACACGGGAAGGTTTCGGCCTTACCGTCTCCGAGGCAATCTGGAAGTCCCGGCCGTTCATCGGCGGCAATGTCGGCGGGATCCCGCTTCAGGTTGAAGACGGCGTCTCGGGATACCTTGTCGATTCAGCCGAAACGTGCGCTCAACGCACAGTTGAGATTCTTCGTGACCCGGAGCTTGGAGCGAAGCTCGGCAAAGCCGGGAAGGAGCATGTGCGAAAGCACTTCCTCACGCCCCGCCTGCTGCGGGACTGGCTGAAAATCATGGCCGAGGCGCCCCCAACAACATGAGCCGCGACGCTGCGCCGCTTGTACTTGTTTCCAACCGGGGGCCAGTGCGATTCCGGTCCGGTGGGGAAATGACCCGAGGCAGCGGTGGGCTTGTCACGGCCTTGACCGGACTCGCCTCATACCGCGATGTCACCTGGGTTGCCTCAGCGATGACCCAGGCCGACGCCGACGCAGCCCGCCGTCACGGTGGCTCTGCCTTCCCCGTAAGTCTCCCCGACGGTCCAAGGGATTACCTGGTCCGGCTTGTTGAATCAGACCCGGAGGCCTACCACGGCTTCTACAGCATTGTGAGCAACCCGATGCTCTGGTTCATTCAGCACTACCTGTGGGATCTGTCCAACGCTCC
>JBAXHG010000071.1:0-7922 GCA_037139015.1 Actinomycetes bacterium
CTTCACGTCGCTGGAAACATTCCTCAAGGATCCAAATACCCAGAAGGGCATTGAGCGGCTGACTGACACCACCGACACGGGAACGCCGCTTATTCAATATGTGGCACCAGCGCAGACAACCTGCAACTACGCGAGCGTCCTGCTTCGAAATGTTGCAAGCTCAACAAGCGACGGATTCACCTTCACCTCCGGCGGAGATTCCGGCGGCGGCACACTTCAGCGTGCACTGCCGATCGTCCCCGCCAACGGCTCCAACCCATGGTCAGCCTGGGCATTCAACTCTGAAGGCGGAGCCTCGGGCAACGCGATCTCCGGGCCAGAAGGGACCAAGACGTACGCTGCTGGCCCAACAGGTGACGGCTCCTTCGGCACGAACTTCCTGCACTCCAACTCTTATCCCTACACAGCCTCGCCAGGTCAGCCAAAGGCCTGTCAGGCAGGCAACGAATCGTTCCCATGGGTTGACGGCGCCGCTACCCGTCAATTCAGTCAGGTCACCGCAGCGCAAGGCCTTAATCCACAGGCCGGAACCATGCACGCTGAGACCACTCCACCAGCAACCCCACCAGGCAAATGAGCGTTAACCCAAACAGCACAAACGGCGCAAGCGCGTCAAACGGGAAGGTTCCAAAGCGGCTGCAGCCTCGTAATAACGCACGCCTTGCGGCGATCGTGCTCGCCGTCTCTGCTGTTGGCCTCTACCTCGGGTTCACCAAGGACGTCCCATTCACCGGTGGGTACAAGATCAACGCGGTCTTCACCTCCGCGAACTCAATCCGTCCAGCTTCTCCAGTCCGAATCGCTGGCGTCAACGTGGGCAAGGTGCTTGACGTTTCCAGGTACAAGAACACTTCGTCGGCCATCGTGACAATGGAAATTGACGACAATGGCCTGCCTGTCCACAAGGACGCCCAGCTGAAGATCCGTCCACGCATCTTCCTTGAGGGCAACTTTTTCGTTGACCTTCGGCCCGGAACCCCATCGGCTCCCGAGGTGGAGGACGGCGGAACTATTCCCGTAACGCAGACTTCAACCCCAGTTCAGCTCGATCAGGTGCTTACCAGCCTTCAGTTTGCGACCAGAGAGGACCTTCAGGTCCTTCTGCAAGGGCTCGGCACAGGGCTCGACACCAAGCCAACGGCAGCTGAGAACGCACAGGTTGATCCTGAAGTCAGGGGCACGACTGGCGGCCAGGCTCTGAACAAGATGCTGAAGTGGTCCCCACAGGCACTCAAGGGAACTGCTGTCGTGAACCAAGGGTTCCTGGGCGAGCACCCCGGTGACCTTGCCAAGTTCGTCAAGGGGCTTGGAGCCACAACTGCTGCCTTGGGCAAGAATGAGGCGACGCTCGCTGACTTCGTAACCAACTTCAGCCACACCATGGCGGGGCTTGGCTCAAACCCAGTAGCACTCCAGCAGTCCATCGCCCTCCTCGGGCCGACACTTTCGAACACATACAAGGCGCTTGGCACAGTTGACGCTGCACTGCCAGCGATTGCCGGTTTCTCAACAGACCTCATCCCTGCGGCCAAGGAAACCCCGGCAACGGTCGCAGCGGGCACGCCATGGGCCAAGCAGGCTTCCGCGCTGCTCGGGCCAACTGAGCTTGGCTATGACATGAAGTATCTGGGACCAATCACCTCCTCGACCGCCGCAACGGTAGGGCAACAGATCCAGTTCCTGCCACAGGCAACATCAATGGCGCAGTGCTTTTTCTACAAGGTCCTTCCGACCGGTGATCAGTCAATCGCCGACTCTGGAGTTGGATACGACTTCTCGACCGGGCAGGCTGCCTACAAGGAGTTCTGGTTTGCGCTCGTAGGTCTTGCCGGAGAGAGCCAGAACTACGACGGCAATGGTCAATTCATCCGAGCCCAGCCAGGTGGCGCACAGGACACGCGCAACACGGCCACTGGCGGCAACCTTCAGGTCGACATGACCGAGTACAGCGGTCAGGAAAGCCTGAGGACGCCAGTTTGGGGCAACATGCCGAACGCTCCGCTTGGAACGAGTCCGAAGTACTTCGGCCGTGATCAGGCGCCCGACTACAAGCCGACCAACAAGTGCGTAAGCAGTCCGAGCAATCAGCCGGTTGATCTGAACGCAACATCTGCCGTCAAGGGTCTTCCAGACAAGACAGGATCGCCAGGCTGATGGGTATCGCAATCCGCAAACACTTCAAGGATTTCCTCGCGGTTATCGCGCTGGTCTTCATTGCGGGCGGGATAACCCTGTTCATCCTTGTCAATCAGCACCTGGCTGCCCCTGGCTGGGTTCCAGTGCTGGGCAAGGACGTCTACAGCTTCCAAGCCCAGTTCTCAACTGCCCAGGCTGTGGTTCCAGGGCAGGGACAGACTGTGAACATCGCCGGCGTTCCGATCGGTGCGGTCAGCGATGTTGCGCTCAAGGACGGGCGCGCGCTGGTCACAATGGACCTTGAGCCCAAGTACAAGGGGCGGATATATCCAGACGCGACAATGCTGCTTCGTCCCAAGACGGGCCTTAAGGACATGATCATTGCCTTGGATCCAGGGTCGAATTCTGCTGGCCCCCCACTGGCTCCCGGAGAGGTTCTTCCGGTCTCACACACACAGCCGGATGTCAACTTTGACGAGTTCCTGTCCGTGCTTGACGCTGACACTCGCGACTATCTTGTACTTCTGATCAACGGAGGCGGACAAGGACTTGCAGGCAACGGGCGTACGCTCGCACAGGTCCTGAGGCGCCTTGACCCTACGCAGCGCAACATTGCGAAAATCACAGGCCAGTTGCAGAAGCGCCAGTCCAACATGAAGCGCGTCACCACCAACCTTCAGCTTCTCCTCAACGAGCTTGGGAAGAAGGACACACAGCTCTCGGCCTTTGTTGACAGCAGCAATGCTGTCCTGGGTGACTTTGCTGCCCAGGAATCCAATCTGAAGGCGACAATCTCGCTTCTCCCTGGGGCGCTCTCGGCTACCAATAAGGCAGTGATCAGCGCCGGCTCAGCAGCTGCGGTTGCCGGGCCAACGCTTGAGGCCTTGCGTCCAGCAGCGCGCGGTCTTGCCCCGGCACAGGTTGCGTCACAGAAGTTCTTCAAGCAGACTCTCGCGCCGATCAGAGACCAGTTGCGTCCGTTCGCGGTTGACGTGCAGCCGGCACTGCGCCTGTTGAAGCCGACAACGGCGGACCTTGTATCCGCAGGCCCTGGTCTGCTCAAGACGGGAAAGAGCCTCAACTACGGACTCAATGAGCTTGCGTATGACCCAACCGGGGACGTTCCGCCGTACCTGTTCGATCTGTTCTGGCTTAGCCATAACACGAACGCCCAGCTCCTCAATCAGGATGCTGCAGGACCGGTGCGCCAGAGCGTCTTCCTCGGCGCTCAGAACACCTTCGGCACGATCTACTCAATCCTCAAGGAAGTCTGTGCGCCAGCGGGCAACGTGTCCGTGGGCAGCCCAAGCGCATGGGCCACGGTCGAGCTGCTTCGTGCTCCGCGTCCGACGTCAGTCCCCGCTCCAGTCTGCAGGGGGTCGTAGGGCATGCAAAAGCAAGCACCAACACTCGGGCGAATTCTCGTCATGGCTGGCTTCGCACTCTCGTGCTTTGGCCTGATCCTGTTCCTTTGGGTCGCATTCGGTGGGCCAGTTCCCTTTGCAGCAAAGGGCTACCGCGTTGCCGTGAACTTCAACAATGCCGGGCAGTTGGCAAATCAAGCGGATGTCCGAATCAGCGGCGTGCCTGTTGGCAAGGTGGCTTCAGTCGAGCTTGGGCCGCGGAACTCCACTCACGCCCAGCTTCAGATAGACCCTCGGTACTCCCCGATTCCGAGTGATACGCGGGCGATTCTCCGTACCAAGACCCTGCTCGGTGAGACCTATGTCGAGCTGACACCGGGCAATCGTGCCAACGGTGTCCCCCTTCCCGACGGGGGCCTGCTTCCAGAGAAGCAGGTTCGCCCACAGGTCACGATTGACCAGATCTTCAAGACATTTGATGCGCCAACCCGAAAGGGCTTCCAGGACTGGCAGCAGGGTGCTGCTGGTGCCTTGGCCGGGCGCGGGGGAGACCTCAACGACGCGTTCGGCAACCTTCCATCCTTCACCGACTCGGCCGACCAGCTGATGAGTGTCCTCAACAGTGAGACCGCAGCCGTCCAGTCGCTGGTCAGGGACACAGGAACCGTCTTCACTGCACTGAGCGAACGCAAAAACCAGTTCCAGCAGCTGATCACGAACTCCAATGCTGTCTTTACGACAACAGCGCAGCGAAACCAGCAGCTTGCAGAGACGTTCCAAGTTCTTCCAACCTTTGAGTCGGAGAGCACGAAGACGATGAACCGTCTCAAGTCATTCGCTCAGGATGCTGACCCTCTTGTCCTCCAACTTCAGCCTGCGGCAGAGCAGCTCAGCCCAATCCTCGTGTCCGTTGGACAGCTGGCTCAGCCGCTCAAGACCATCAACACGAAGCTTGGGCCGCTTGTGGATGCCTCTGCTGCCGGAGTTCCCGCACTGGGGACCTTCCTCAATGGATCCGGGGCCAAGCCTGGCCTGAGCACGGTACTGGGGCAGCTTGACCTCTTCCTCCAGCAGTTGAATCCAATGCTTGATTTTGTCGGCCAGTACAAGCAGTCGCTGACCGCTTTCCTCGGCAACGCTGCAGCGACAACTCAGGCGACTGACAGCCTTCCGACCCCATGGGCGCCTACAGGCGAGCACTATCTGCGAGCACTCGCGCCACTCAACGCGCTGTCGTTGGCCGCATTCCCATCGCGTCCGACCACCAACCGCACGACTCCGTACTACTCCGCCTCGAGCGGTGCTCTGCCACATTCATGGGAGCTGAAGGGCTATGAGATTGGCCAGTGCTCTGGACTGACGCAGCCAAATGCTCCAACGACCGCGGACGCGCCCGATGACCCCGGACCGCAGATACCTCCATATGACGTGAACGCGACGCTCACACAGGCTCTAAAGGCAATGGCGTTCAGCGGAACAACCAACGCGCCGTTTGCGCCCGCCTGCACCCAGCAGTCGAACGTTCCGGGCTTCTCAACGCTGTTCCCGCTGATCACCCAGGCTCCCTGAGCACTGGGAACCTGATGTTGAACCGATTGGTTCACGGCAGTGTCTGAGCCCGAGTACAGGTCTGAGTCGGTTCTTTCCACGATGCTGAGCAAGGCTGCCGGTCTTGCCGTTGCCAATCGGCGCACGGTTGGGGTCGCGTCGGTGGTCGTTGGGTTGGTTTTTGCTGCCGTGGCTTTTGTCGGATTGAGGCCATCCGCAGGAACTGACTCTCTTGTTCCCAAAGCAACATCAGCTGCTGAAGCAACGGATCGCATTCGTGCGAAGTTCGGCGATGACCCGATTGTCGTGATGGCAGAAGAAAACCTTCAGCAATTGCTCCTCACGACAGAGATCGGAAGGCTGCTTCAGCTTGAAGGTTGCCTTGGCGGTCGCGTTCCGAAAGGGGCAAAGCCTTATGGCGGTGTCAACAGTCCTTGCGGGCGAATTGCGAGAGCGGGGTCCGTTAAACGGGTCTACGGCCCTGCGACATTCATAAACGAGGCCGCCAACCAGCTCACATCAGCACTCGGGACGGAGCTTCGTTCTGCAGCCTCCAACGTTCAGAGGGCTGCCGACGCTGCACGGAAGCAAGCACTGGCTGCTGGTCAGTCAGCGCAGGCCGCGGCTGCGGCAGCCACGGCCGCAGGTAAGGCTGAGCAGGGCCGCTCGGCCGCAGCTCTGGCCCGGTTGCAACTACAGACGGGGCTGAAGAGCCTGCCAAGCATCGCCAACTCGGACTTCGTTACCCAGGTCGCCTTCGATGGATCCAGAGGATTGGGGCAGCCCAAGGCCCGGTTCTCATACCTCTTCCCCTCATCGGGAGCAGCGCTGATCCAAGTGCGGCCGAAGGCGGGGCTCAGCGATTCAGCCAAGCGGGCGCTGACCCGGGATGTTGAGGCGGCAACGAAGATGCCAGAGTTCCAGCTCAAGGCTGGGCGCTATGTGGTCACGGGTGCCGGCGTGCTCGCTGAGTCGTTGGCAACTGAGGTTGCTGCCGGTGCCATTCCTCTGCTTCTTGCGGCCGCTGCCTTGATGGCCCTGGCTCTTGGCCTTGCGTTCCCAGTAAGGGCGAGGCTTCTGCCGCTGCTTCTGGCGCTGTTGACGGCAGCGCTTGTGTTCGGTGGAATGGCTCTCTTTGGGATGTCACTGACAGTCGCGGCGGTTGGCGGTGTTCCCGTCCTGATCGGACTGGCGGTGGACTATGCCGTTCAGCTTCAAGCGCGTTCGGTTGAAGCATTGAGACGGGAGGGTGGCTCGGCAGCCGAGACGGTTGTGAGCGCGATCGGGGTTGGTGGCCCACCGGTGGTCACAGCCGCACTCGGCACGGCTGCCGGCTTCCTCGCACTCATGCTTTCCCCAGTACCAATGGTCCGCGGCTTTGGCCTGGTCCTGATCGCCGGAGTCGCGGTCGCTCTTGTCTGCGCTGTGCTCGTCGGTTCGGCTGGACTCTCCGGAACCATTCCGGGCTCCCGCCACACCGCTCGTGCCGCCGACTGGCTTGACTCAGCAAGACTTGAAGCTCGCGAATTGATCGTCGGAAAGCTGCCATTCCAGAGGTTTGCAGCCCCACGAGTGAAGCTGTCAGGGCTCCTGTCCGCCAACCCAGGAACCGTGCTGCTTCTTGCTACAACGGTTGCCATTGGAGGCTGGGCCGTCGAGGGACAGCTCAATGTGGAATCGGACATCACGCGCCTTGTTCCATCCGGGACTCCAGCCCTTCAGGACCTCCAGGCTTTGCAGACTGAGACCGGGGTGGCTGGTGAGGTGGACCTGCTGCTGACGGGAACGGCTGTGACAGAGCCCCGAACGTTGGCATGGCTTGCCGGAGTGCAGAAAGATGTTCTGGCCCGTTGGGGTTATTCGAAGACGACAGGATGCAAGGGGTCCGCAGTGTGCCCTGGCGTTTCGCTTACAGACCTTGTTTCAGGACAGGGAACATCTGCCGCTACGCAGGCTGCTCTGGCAGCAGTCCCCGAATACTTCAAGTCGGCGGTGATCACGCCCGAAGGAGACGCTGTCCTCACGAGCTTTGGGGTGAAGTTGATGCCGCTGTCCAAACAGCAGGCCGTGTTTGACGACCTGCGGTCAAGGGCCGCCACAGCGCCTTCTGGGGTAACAGCTTCAGTGGGCGGCCTGCCGGTGGTCGCAGCTGCCGCCAACGACCGCTTGGCTGATGCCGATTCCCGGCGACTGATCACCCTCGTTGCACTGCTGCTGGCAGCCGCAGTGCTGATGGTGGCATTCCGCTCATGGCGTCGGTTGGCAGTGCCGCTTTCAGCGACGGCCTTGGCTACGGGGTGGGCCACACTTGCGCTCTGGATTCTTGGGGTGGATCTGAACCCTCTCTCTGCAGCGCTCGGAGCTTTGGTGATCGCAATTGGAACCGAGTTCGCGGTCTTGCTCTCCGAGCGACAGCGGGCAGAGTCCCTTCAGGGCGGAACTGTCGAGGATTCGCTGGCACGGGCGTTCAGCACGACGGGCAGGGCGATTGGCGTTTCGGGACTGACTGTGGTGATGGGGTTCGGCGTTCTTGTCTTGAGTGACATTCGGGTACTCAGAGACTTCGGAATCGCCACGGTCGTTGACCTTCTCGTGGCCTTGCTCGCAGTGGTGATTGTCGTCCCAGCGATGGTGCGGGTTCTTGAGCGACGCAGAGCCGGGGCTGAAACAGAGTGAGGCGCGGCCCCCTCCTTGCTGGAGTCGTTGGTCTTGGAGCCCTGTTCGTGATCGGCTTCTATGTGACGACCGGACACAAGGGCACTGGAGCCAAGGGCCCCGAGGTTGGATCGCAGATGCCCCCATTTGCTGCTCCACTGGCGCTCTCTGCTCTGAATGGGGACGTCAACCTTTCCCCAAGCGCTTGCAGTGTTCAGA
>JBAXHG010000072.1:0-7910 GCA_037139015.1 Actinomycetes bacterium
ATGGCGTGACTACTTCAAGGTCAACACCGACCACAAGGTGATTGGCATCCAGTATGTCTGCACCACATTCTTCTTCATGTTCATCGGCGGACTCATGGCGATGATGGTGCGTGCGGAGCTCGCAGCTCCGGGCAGCCAGTTCGTTGACGGTCAGGACTACAACAGCCTTTTCAGCGTCCACGCGTCGCTCCTGATCTTCCTCTTCATCGTGCCTGTATTCGCTGGCCTCGCCAACTACGTCCTTCCGCTGATGATCGGCGCTCCGGACATGGCCTTCCCGCGCCTCAACGCGCTCTCTTTCTGGATGCTTCCAATCGCAGGAACGCTGATGTCAATCAGCTTCCTCATGCCTGGGGGAGCATTCGCTTCCGGATGGACTGCGTACGCACCGCTATCCACGACCCAGCCGCTTGGTCAGATGTGTTTCACCATCGGCGTTCAGTTCGCTGGCGCTTCCTCTATTGCAACCGCACTCAACTTCCTCGTGACCATCATCACAATGCGTGCACCAGGAATGAGCTTCTGGCGCATGCCTCTGCTCGTCTGGGCCAACTTCGCAACTTCACTGTTGGTCGTAGTCGCAACTCCCTTCATCGCGGCATCGCAGTTCTTCGTGCTCCTTGACAGAAGTCTGGGCTTTCACTTCTTCGACGCAACCATCGGAGCTGGGCGTGAGGGCAATGTGATCATGTACCAGCACGTCTTCTGGTTCTACTCGCACCCTGCCGTGTACATCATGATGCTGCCCGGTTTTGGCATCGTCTCGGAGATCCTTTCGGTCAAGAGCCGGAAGCCAATCTTCGGATATCGAATGATGGCCTTCTCTCTTCTCGCGATCGTCCTTCTCGGCTTCACGGTCTGGGCACATCACATGTTCGTCTCGGGAATGCAGTCATGGATTCGCGTTCCGATGATGATCACCACCGCGATCATTGCGGTACCAACCGGAATCAAGATCTTCTCTTGGCTGGGAACAATGTGGAAGGGCGTCCTTCACCTGGACACCCCCATGCTCTTCTGCCTCGGATTCCTGACCATGTTCACACTTGGCGGGATCTCCGGAGTCATGCTTGCCATGGTGCCGTTTGACATCCACGTCTCCGACACTTACTTCATCGTGGCCCACATCCACTATGTGCTCTTTGGCGGCTCTCTGTTCACGATCTTCGCCGGGGTCTACTACTGGTTCCCCAAGATGACCGGTCGGATGTACAGCCAGCGCCTCGGCAAGATCCACTTCTGGGCAACCTTCATCTTCTTCAACGCGACATTTGCTCCAATGCATGTGATTGGCATTCAGGGCATGCCACGTCGAGTTGCTGACTACGCAGAGCAGTTTGCGGGCTGGAACATGGCGATCTCGGTTGCTTCATTCCTGCTCGGTCTCTCCACACTCCTGTTCCTTTACAACATGGTGAACAGCTGGCGCAACGGGCCAGAGGCCGGATCCAACCCTTATCGGGCGCTCACCCTTGAGTGGCAGGTCAGCTCTCCACCACCAATCTTCAACTTTGATGAGATCCCGACAGTTGTCGGTGGTCCTTACGAGTACGGCGTACCTGGAGCACAGCACGCAATTCTGGGCGGGCGCAAGCCTGAACCTGTAGCCGTTGGTGCTGTGGCATCAGCAGTCTCGGATGCCGACACAGAAACAGAGGAGTCCTGACATGGAAGCCGCATCAATCAGCACTCCGCCAGCACACCATGAGCACCACGGCCCACCAGAGGCCAACAAGAGTTCGTCCGTTGATGCCCAGACCCTCGGGATGTTGCTCTTCATCATCTCCGAGATCATGGTCTTCGGTGGCTTCTTCACCGCCTATTTCTTCATCCGGGTAGTAAACGGCAACCCTTGGCCAGCTGAAGGCGAGGAGCTTCCAAAGATCATCGCCGGGTTTAACACGGCGGTTCTACTCTCCAGTTCACTAACAATGCACTGGGCTCTTGAAGCTGCGAAGCACAACAACCGCAAGGCGCTCAAAGCCGGAATGCTTGCCACCCTCCTGCTGGGCAGCACATTCCTTGTAGTTCAGATCAACGAGTACGTACATCTCGGATTCGCCCCGTACGACAGTGCTCAGGCATCCATCTTCTACGGCCTCACGGGGCTCCATGGCGCCCACGTATTTATTGGACTCACACTTCTTCTGTTTGCGACCATCCGCGCGTTCCGGGGTCACTTCTCTGCTGAGGAGCACCGTGGAATCGAAGTGCCAGGCATCTACTGGCACTTCGTAGACGTCATGTGGGTGATTGTTTACGCCTCCGTCTACCTCCTCTAGGATCTTCTGATGCTTAACCCCATCAGGTCCGAAGGAGAGGCATTCAGGTTCCTCGGGTGGGTTTTGGCCGTTGCAGTTGTGGTTGTTGGCGCCAGCCTGCTGATTCAGGCTGTTTCGTAGCTGGCCTCTGGGCCGCTTTGGCCACCGGATACGTAACGCTTTAGACGATGAGATTCGCCTTTGACCCAGGGGTTCTGGCGCTCCTCCTACTTGGAGCCGGGCTCTACATTCGCGCCGTAGTTCGGCTCTCACGCCGTGGCTATCGAGTTCCCCGTTTGCAGCAGGTTTTCTGGTGGACTGGGATGACGCTTCTAACCGCTGGCCTGCTTGGTCCGCCAGCTGCCTACTCAGACGAGCTGTTCTGGGCCCACATGACTGAACACCTCCTGATCGCAGACCTGGCAGCCCCGTTCCTTCTGGCGGGCATCAGGACGCCTGTGGGGCTCTTTATGCCACCAAAGGAGGTTCTGGTGCTTGTGGCACGCAATAAGCCCCTGAGGGGCTTTATGAGCTTCCTGACGAAACCAATAGTTGCGCTCCCCGTGTCGGTAATCATTCTGTACGGATGGCACCTTGGCCCTGCCTTCACTGCCGCCACGACAAATCCATGGGTTCATGCACTTCAGCATCAATCTTTCCTGATTGGCAATCTGCTTCTCTGGTGGCCGGCAATCGAGCCAACAAAGCGACCGATGCCAGCCAAGCTGTGGAAGGTTGGCTACCTGCTGGCCGGGCGCATGGCGAGCATCCTGATGGGAGCACTCTTTCTGGTCTCAAGCAGACCTTTCTACGCCAAGCTCTATGGACCAAGCGAGGCAAAGCATGGCATCACGCCCCTTATGGACCAGCAGATCGGAGCGAGCATCATGATGGTCACCGACGTCATCGTGATGATGATCGTCCTCGGAATCTTCTTCAGCCTTGCGGCTGCAGAAGGAGCCAGATCAGACGAGCGCGACGACCTCAGACGGGCCGCCAGAACTACTTGACGAGGAGAGTTCCCTGCATTCCGGCCTGACGATGGCCAGGAACTGAGCAGTAGAACGTGTACTTCCCGGCCTTCACGGTGACGCTGATCTGTGACTTGCCGCCGCCCTGCACGATCGCGCCTATGGCATTCACGCCGCTCCCTTGAAGAGCAATGTTGTGCGGAATCGAAGCCTTGTTAATCGAGACGATCGTAAGTTTGCCGGCCGAAGCAGTTGCTCCCGAGGCCTCGTACTTGAGCTGACCGCTTGGGTCAGGGTTGATCTGAAGCTGTCCGCCCTTTGCCAATGCAATGACCTGGTTGAGCCCTGGTACAACCGACGCGAGGTAACCGGTGTCCTTGCCGGGCTTGTTGGCGGCCCATGCGACATAGGAGGCCACATCTCGAGCGTCCTGACCGGTCACAAGATTCGCAGGCATCGCACCCATCCGGTTCGGGTAGAGGATCTGGCGATGGATGACACCTTCATAGGTGGACCGTGGGAAGCCGTCACGCAGGGCCTGCTGGTAGGCGGCATCAAGGTTTGGTCCCGTCACACCCTTGCTCCCGGCGCGACCAAGGACGTGGCAGGCACCGCACTTGGTGACAAAAAGCTTCTTGCCATTCGCGAGATTTGCATCCCCCCCGGCAACTGTCGGACCGCAGCCCTGCGCAGCCGCCGCCAAGGCAGCCGCAAGGGCTACTGCGGAGAGGGAACGGAGTGCTGTTGAACGGCGCTTCATCGGTCTGGCACTCTACTCATTCCCACGGACTGCGCGTTGCCTCCTCCCCCGTTGCTACGCTTGCAAGCGTGACTACACAGCGATACAGATTCAGAACCCCATCAACCGGCCGCGAAGTGATTATTGAGGCCGAGGCGGGCAAGTCGTACAACGACTCAGACACAGGCGAGAAGCTGAGCCCAGTTGGCGTTGTCCTTCCACTTGCTCCGAGCGCATCCCGACTTCCTTGGTCGGTGGCAACGCTGCGCCTCTGCAACCACTGTGGACAGATGGCTCAACGTGACTTGAATATTTGCCCCACCTGCAACCGACGTATGGGCGGCGAAGCTTCCTGATGTCAGTTCTCGGGAATCGGGCCAAGAGATTGGCCCTCCTCACCGCGACCATGACCGCGGGAGCGGTTGCCGCAGTGGGTATGAGTTCTTGTGGTGGAAGCAACTCGGCTTCAAAGACAACTGAGCCGACTCTCACCGTTCCAGGTGGAAGTACTGGATCAGCAGTTTCCGTCCCTGCCAGCACGGCTGTGACCACCACCACACCTTCTTCAACCAGTTCCTCCTCTGACTCAGGTGGAGGTGCCAGCCCAGGCACAAGCAGCTCGGGCGGTGGCGGTTCGTCTTCTGGTGGCGGTTCCTCGTCATCGGGCGGTGGCGGTTCGTCTTCTGGTGGCGGTTCCTCGTCGGGTGGCACAGCGCCATCTGGCGGAGCATCACCAGGCTGATCCCCCGGATCGAATCCTCCTCACAGCCTCACTGCTGCAGGCGATAGAGGCAATCTGGACACGATGTGGATCGTCGCCCGAACCATTGCGTCCTCATGTCGACTTGACCCTCAGTTCAACAGCAGCCGCCAAGTCCTCATGACTGCGCGGCCATCAGCTGCATGTCTGGAGTCAGTGATGCAAGATCCGAAACTGTCCTTCGGACCATCCCGCGTTAGTCCCTAGCGCAACCGAGGCCAGAGTCAACCCTGCCACTTGGGCAGAGGCCACTGTGACTAGAGATCAGGGAATCGGGATCAGCGTGAACTCGAACGTTGGCACGCCCGGGTAGGAACAGCGGAAATCTGCCGTCACGCCACTCTTCTGCAGAGCTGACTGCGTGAAGATCACGCCGAACTTCGTTGAGCACGGATCGGCGGCTTTCTTGGTGTCCGGATCGGTCTTGATGACCAAGCCCGTCTTGGGATCCTTCGGCTTGAATCCTGCCGGTGGGCGGCTTGCCCTCCAGGCATCCGTGGAACCGCTTGGGGACAACGGGAGAATTGGAGCGTATGTGGGGACGCTGAGCCCGACCACATCACCCTTGGCGACTGGGATTGAGGACCCGAGCGGCAAAGTTACAGTCTTCCCAAACCACTTCTCAAGGGCGATTATCGGCCCCATCGCCACAACCTTCTTAAGGATTACGGTGCCCTTCTTCTTGGTAACCGGCCTCAGCACAACGATTCTTACCTTTGCTCCCGTTCCGAACGTCTTGTCAAAGTAGGTCTTCTCTGCGAAGACGTCAAGCGTCTTGCAGTACTTGACGCGGGTTCGGACGCGCTTGCCTCTAACCGTCTTGTAGACGTACTTGTACGCGTACTTGAGGCAAGTCCGGGTGTCCTTGACTTTGCCAACCCGAAGCGTGATAGCGACAATCCTTGAATTCTTTGGAACGGTTGTCGGGTTGAGGGATGACCCATCTCGGATCGGGTAAACGGTCGTCATGGTCAGCACGCTGCAACGTCCGTTGCCCTTGGGCTTGCCGCGGTCGTTGGCTGGATTGCCGTCGCAGGAAGGACGAGGAAGGCCGCCTGGGCCTCCGATCTCAATCACGGGCGCAGCAGCAATTGCTGGCACCGCCAGTAGTACGACAAGCACCAAGGGAAGAACCGTCAACCCGAGAATGCGCTGCAAATGAATTCGTTGCATCTCCATATATGGAAGCAGAAACTGGCAGCTTTGCAGCTGATTGACCGTGGGTTTGCACACACAGGAACGCATGCAACGCGCTCTCTGGCCTATATTGACGGGCGATGCTCGCAATCCAAGCAAATGGCCTTGAACGTACTTTCAAGGGTCAAATCAAGGCCGTGAAGGGCATCAATCTCGAAATAGAGGAGGGTGAAATCTACGGCTTCCTCGGCCCAAACGGAGCCGGGAAGACGACCACAGTGCGCATGCTCGTCACTCTCCTGATGCCAACTGGAGGCACCGCGCTGGTTGCTGGTCATAACGTCGCCACAGAACCAAGCGCCGTGCGCCGCAAGATTGGGGTCGCCCTTCAAGAGGCTGCACTCGACCAGCTCATGACCGGACGCGAACTAATGATTCTTCAAGCCACCCTGCAAGGGATGCCAGACAAGCTTGCGCGTGAGCGAAGCGATGATCTGATTGAGCGTGTCGGACTCACGGAGGCAGCTGACCGGCGTGTCGGTGGCTACTCGGGCGGAATGAAGCGTCGGCTGGATCTTGGGATGGCGCTCGTTCACGGTCCATCGGTCCTCTTTCTCGATGAGCCAACCACCGGACTTGACCCGACATCGCGCTTCGCTCTGTGGGAAGAGGTTTCGCGCCTCAGGACAGAAGGAACAACGGTCTTTCTGACCACCCAATATCTGGAGGAAGCAGACCAGCTTGCTGATCGGGTGGGAATCATCTCCGATGGTCTTATCGTCGCCGAGGGAACTCCTGCAGATCTCAAAAGGGAGTCAGGCGCCAACCACATTGAGGTCGCATTGGAAGACAGCGGGAACACCGAGGCTGCCCGCGTTGCGCTTTCAAAACTGGGGACTCCCGAAGAGACCAGTGGAGCGCACGATGTCTGCATCCGACTCAGCGACCCATCAACAGGAGTTGCTGACGCAGTCCGGGTGCTCGATGAAGCGGGCCTCGCCGTAGCTGAGGTGGAGCTGGTCCGTCCTTCTCTAGACGATGTCTTTATGGAGAAGACAGGGCGGCGCCTCGAAGGCGCCTCAAACACCCCGGCGTGATCCACGCCTCCCTCGCACTGGCCCGCAGGGCTCTGCGGGTGACCGCACGCCGCCCGCAGTTCATTGCCCCACTCCTTGTCTTTCCTTCCCTGCTTCTTGCTGTCAACAGCGGAGGCCTCTCCCAGGCAAGAAACCTCCCGGGCTTCCCCCCAGTCCAGTCGTTCTTTGACTTTCAGCTGGCTGCTGCCATGTCCCAGTCCCTCCTCCTTGGAGGCGTGGCCACAGGCATTGCAGTTGCACTTGAGATCGAGCTCGGGTTCTTCGACCGCCTCGTAACCGCCCCAATCCCCCGCCTGTCAATCGTCATGGGGCGCCTTCTGGCCGCAGCAGCCATCGCTCTCTTTCAACTCAGCTGGTTTGTCCTCTTGGGCCTGATCTTTGGCAATGGCATCAGCGATGGGATCCCTGGGCTCCTGATCGTCTACGGGATAGGATCGATCGCCGGGATCGGATTCGCAGGCATTGGGCTGACGCTCGCCCTGCGGGCCGGGAATGCCTCGTCAGTGCAGGCGATCTTTCCTCTTGTCTTCGTGGTCCTGTTCCTCTCATCAGCGTTCTTCCCCGAAAACCTCCTCAGCTGGCCCGCCAACATCATCGCCCAGTACAACCCGCTGTCCTACATTGCGAACGGGATGAGAGCCCCAATCATTGGCTACGGGGGCGCAGAGGCCGTTCTGGAGGGCTTTGGAGCCGCCCTAGGCATGGCAGTCCTCTTTGCCGGACTTGCAACTCACGCCTTGCACAGAAGGCTGAGGGCGGGATGAAGAATCGCGCGGTAATTCGCGCGCTCGTCCGAAGAGCGCTCAACGAGATCATCCGGGTTCCAGGCGCCGCGGTTCCAGGCGTACTTGCGCCGACCGTCTTCATGCTGGGCTTGACCGCAGTGTTCGGACAGGTGACAAGCCTCCCGGGCTTCAGCGGGATTGACCAGTACATCGCTTTTGT
>JBAXHG010000073.1:0-7835 GCA_037139015.1 Actinomycetes bacterium
CTCGCCGTCGGCGGTCTGGTCGACCGTCGTCGAGACGACCGTGCCCTCGACGATCAGCGTCGCGTGGCGCGCCAGCTGCTCGACGCTCATCTGCTCGAGCATGGTGGCGCTCGCTGCGGTCGGCAGAAGGAGCGCCAGCAGAAGGAAGAGTGCCATCACACCTGCTGGCATGCCGACGGCTGCGCGCGTGCCGTTTGCAGCGGTTATCTCAACAGGATGGATCAGAACAACTGCTCCCATCGTGACTACTGCGGCGATGACAATGCCTCGAACAAGCGCCTCATAGTCACGGCGGCCAGTGAACCGGGTTTCCCGCCGATATACGCCCGCCAGCACGAGAAGCACCAAGGTTCCCCCGACAACCCATGGCAAGGTTGCATGGAACAAATGTTGGTAGCGCAAGGGAGTACCGCTATCGAACCGCAGTTCGAAGGCGAACAGGTACGCCATTGCCACAAGGGCTGCATCCACGAGCATCTGCGGAACCGCATGCCGGTGAACGGGGAGTGTCCTACGCCCGTTGCGCATTGGAACGATCCTACTCCCGAATGCCTGTAGAGGCCATCGGGCGCATCAGCAGCTGCAGGAAGTCATCCGGATCACGGCGGACCCGCTGGAATGAGCTGTCCGCCTCCCTGCGCACCGGAATTGCCTGTTCTGGGGAGGTCAGTTGCCCGAGCTTGCCGGTCTTGACCAGATGCTCATCAACAGCTCCAAGCTTCCCCGCAAAAACCGTCAGTACTGGGGTGCCAAGTGCCACCGCTTCACGGTTCATCGTTCCCCCTGCCGAAATGACGAGGTCGGCCAGGGCAACCAGTGACTGGGCATCCACAGCCCCTTCGGGGATGATCAGCCCCGGAACTTCAGCAAGCTGTTCGCGCTGCTCCTCGGTCCTTGGAAGGACGACGGTTTGATGGTCTGAGAGAAGTTCGAGTGCGCGACCGAACAGGTCATTCTCAAGTCGGTGGTAGAGCGCGACGACAGGGGGCGTCCGGACTACCGCCCAAGGCTTTGCAGTGTCAATTCCGAGCGATGCCGGAATTGAATGATCCGGCTCAAAGTCAGACAGGTAGTACTCCTCCTTGAGCCCCGGGTACTGGTGCAACTTCCCTTTGGCCCCGAAGCGCTCCAACCGCTCTGCAGGAATCAGGTCGGGAACCACCACCCCGTTGGCCAGGTGGCAGTTGACCTGGTGCTGAACGGTGGCGAACTCATAGTCGAATGTGGTGCTGCACGGAATCCGAAGCAGCCACGAAGCGACCGTGATGTCGTTGGACCCGTGCCCAATCGCGAGGTCAAACCCGCGCCCCTTCGCCCATCTGGTCAACGCCGCAGATCTGGATGCCAACCCCATCGCCTTGGCGCCCCGGCCGCCCCCTCGATGGTGGCCGATGACCTCATGCTCAATTCCGAAGCGTTCAAGAAGCCCGACTGTCTGGGCGAAGTCCCTTGCGGTCACATCCACTTCCCAACCGCGCGCGCGCAACCGCTCGATGATGGGTCTCATCACCAAGACATGCGGGCTGTTGGTCAGGTCAACCCACGCCCTCATGACATCAGCTCAAGGCAGGGCAGAGATCGCATTCCCCAATGCTTCGACGACTTGGGCCGCCTGGCCTGCCTCCAAGACGGGGCTGATGGGGATTGCAAGGTTGGTCTTTGCCAGCTCATCGGTTCCCGGAAGCTCGATTCCAGATCCCCATTCTGACATTGCGGGTTGCTTGTGCACTGGAGATCGGTAATAGCCGCGCGCCTCGACACCCGCCTCCCTGAGCGGTGCGATCAACTCTTCGGCCCGTGGATGTTTAACAACGAACAGGTGCCATGCGGGGTTCGCGCCGTCGACGGCGACCATCGGCGTGACGTGCTCGGCGATCCCAGCCTCAGCGTAGAAACGGGCTGCATTTCGGCGCCCTTCAGTCCAGCCAGGCAGGGCCGGCAACACAACCCTCAGGACAGCTGCCTGGATTTCGTCAAGCCGGCTGTTGCGTCCAATGAAGTCAAATGTCTTCTTGTCCTTCGAGCCGTGGAATCGAAGGGTACGTACATGTTGGGCGACCTCTGGGTCCGAGGTAACCACCGCTCCGCCATCGCCGAAGGCTCCGAGGTTCTTCGATGGAAAGAAGGAGAAGCTCGATGCAAGCCCGAGAGAACCGGCCGGTTGGTCACACAGAGTTGCTCCGGCAGCCTGTGCCGCATCTTCAACCACGGGAACGCCAAGTGCCTCGATCTGAGGCACAGGCGCGACATTTCCGAAGAGGTCAACTGCGACTACGGCCTTTGTCCTAGGCGTGAGAACCGCCTTGACCGTTTCTGCGGTGATGCAACCCGTGTCCGGGTCTACATCACAGAAGACCGGCGTTGCGCCGGTGGGCGGAACGGCCTCTGCTGTCGCGTAGAAGGTGAATGAGGGGACGACAACCTCGTCTCCCGGACCGACCCCAACCCCACGCAGCGCAAGTTCAAGAGCGTCCGTGCCGTTTGCGACGCCAACCGCCTCAGCTGATCCGCAGGCCGCGGCGAACTCAGCTTCAAACGCAGTCACCTCAGGCCCCAGAATGAACCGTCCATCCTCAAGGACATTGGCAATAGCAGTGGCAATTGCGCCCTTGAGCGGCTCAAGCGGAGTCTTTGTGTCAAACAGGGAAATCATCGCGATGGGACAACCGTAGTCAGGGCGGCGGCGGGCACAGGCGCCCCTCATTCCCATTCCCCACTACTCTCTTGACGACCGTGACCCCCCTCGTTGCCTCACTCACTCAGCCACTCGTCGACTTCGCCATCAGCGTGATCAATGACCTCGGTGCATTCGGGATCTTCCTGCTGATGCTCCTCGAGAGTGCCTGCATTCCCATTCCCTCGGAGGCAACGATGCTGTTCGCCGGTGCGGCAACCGTCGGCAAGGACCCAAGCTTCACATTCATCGCAGCTGTAACCGCGGGCGTGCTCGGAAATGTTGTCGGCTCTTGGGTCGGATACGGCATCGGCCACCTTGGCCGTGTTGACCTGATCGAGAAGCACGGCAAGAAGATTGGTGTTCGTACACACCACCTTGAGATCGCCGACCGCTGGTTTGCTGACCACGGCGAAGCGACCGTTTTCTTCTCCCGCATGCTGCCAATAGTCCGAACCTTCATCTCAGTGCCTGCCGGCGTGGCGAAGATGCCGTTCTGGCGGTTCACGATCTACACCGCACTGGGCTGCATCCCATGGGTACTGCTCCTCACCTGGGCCGGAGTCAAGGCCGGGGATAATTGGGACCATTGGAAGCACAAGCTTGAATATGTGGACTACCTAGTAGCCGCGGGAATCGTTGCGGGAGTCATCTGGCTTGTAATCCGCTCCCGTCGGGGCGGCAGCAAGCCGGACTCCGATGTCGCAAGCGCCTGACTCCTCCCTGTCGCCGAGACTGTCCGACGCGGCACTGCTTGGCGCACTTCACGGGCCCGCGGAACTGGTGCCCATAAGTTCGTCTGGACAGATCACGCTATTCGCGTTTTTGACCGGCCTGCCCTACTCGGAGGTTCCATCTGAGAAGCGCAAATCCGTTGAGGTGGCCCTCCACGCGGGGACCGCTGTGGCACTGGCGCTCTTCCCCCCAAGGGAAGGTACATCTGGCCCCAAAGGAGTTCAGGGAATTGTGTTTCGCGCTGCCATGCTTGCCCCCACTGCAGCGGCCGGGCTGATTGCCAGACGGACGGTCCGAGAGAACCTCGGGACCCCAATGTCCGTAAGCGCTGGCCTTGCAGCAGGCTCCGGGGTGATGCTCCTCGCCGACACCAGGCGCGGCTCGAGGACAGCCGCAGAAGCCGGGATTGGTGACGCTCTTGTCATGGGAACAGCCCAAGCGCTCGCACTCTGGCCGGGTGTCAGTCGGTCCGCAATGTCGACAAGCGCGGCTCGCCTACTCGGTTTCAGTCCGGGATCTTCCGCCCGTCTGGCAAGAGCCGGACTTGTTCCAACTTCACTTGCAGCATCAACCCTCGAGGTCGCCGCCTTGCTCCAGGAAGGCACCGCCAGCGATGAAATCACCCCAATCACAGCGGGGGCAGCAACAGCATTCATCTCCGCAATCGCCGCTCGACCCCTCGCAACACGGATGGAAAAGAACGGTCGTCTGTGGCCTTGGGCGCTGCTGAGACTCGTGGTCGCAGGAGCCGCGATCCGGCGTATCCGCTCAGTTAGGGATGATGGGGTCAGATGAGCGACGCATATTCAGAAGCAGGTGTTGATGTTCGTGAAGCCGATGCGGGCGTCGCGGCAATCATCTCCGTCCTTGCCAAGATCAACACTGGCTCGCCATCCCGCGTTGTTCACCTGCCCGGACACTTCGCTGCGGTTCTGAAACTGACTGAAGATCTTGGTCTTGCGATCTGTACCGACGGCGTGGGATCCAAGCTTGTGGTCGCCGAACAGGCAGGGATTCTCGACACTGTTGGCATCGACTGCGTCGCAATGAACGTGAATGACCTTGTCTGCGTGGGAGCTGAGCCGATCGCGCTCGTTGACTACCTGGCCGTTGAGGAATCTGACCCGGCGCGCCTTGGGGCAATCGCTGAAGGGCTCCGACGCGGCGCAGACCTGGCCGGAGTTGAAATCCCCGGTGGCGAGCTCGCGCAGATCCCCGAGTTGATCCGTGGACATCCTTCACCAGAGGGCTTTGACCTCTGCGCATCTGCAGTTGGCACCGTCAACCTCAACCAAATAGTTGACGGATCCGCAATCACGGCGGGTCAGGCTCTGATCGGGGTTCCCTCAAGTGGCGTTCACTCCAACGGACTGACGCTCGCCCGCAAGGTGCTGCTCGACGGCGGCGACCCGAACGAACGACCTGAGGTCCTTGGCGGCGCAAGTCTTACTGAGGCGCTGCTCGTGCCAACGGAGATTTACGTCCGCGCAGCACTTGAGCTCCTGCGCTCCGATCTTGAACCAAGCGGACTCTTTCACCTCACAGGTGGTGGACTGCTCAACCTCCTGCGGCTCGGAACAAATGTTGGCTACCGGATTGACAACCCACTTCCACCCCAGCCCGTATACGACCTGATTGCCAGCCGCGGCAATGTCCCCGCACACGAGATGTACGAAGTCTTCAACATGGGCTGCGGATTTGCCGTCACCGTCAAACAGGAAAATGCAAAGGCGGCCGTGGACATTCTTGCCTCCCATCACCCGGGTACGCGCGTCATCGGTGAGGTGACCGCAAACGCGGGACACGTAACCGTGCCGAGCCTTGGAATCACCGGTGACGAAGCAGGACTGCGGGACAGCTGAACCAAGTCGTGTCGAATCTTGACGGCACACTGATTGGCGAGCGGTACCGACTCGAAACCCAGGTGGGCTCCGGCGGTATGTCCACTGTCCACCGCGCCCTTGACGAAAAGCTCCAACGCGCAGTCGCCGTAAAGCTGATGCACACAACAACGGCTGCCGACGCAGACCACCTTGAGCGTTTTCGTCGCGAAGCGCGGGCCGTGGCGTCACTCAGCAATCCAAACCTGGTGGGTGTGATCGATGCGGGCGAGGAAGGCGGTCGCCCTTACATCGTCCTTGAGTACATAGATGGAGAAACCCTAAAAGCGCGGATCCGACGAAATGGCCGGCTTGAGGTATCCGAGGCGGTCGCCTATGCGATTGAGATCGCCCGAGGCTTGACGGCCGCACACGCTGCCGGAATCGTGCACCGGGATGTAAAGCCCCAAAATGTTCTGATTGACGCTGACGGCAGGGCCAAAGTGACTGACTTTGGAATCGCCCGGTCGCTCCACGAGGACGGCCTGACCGCAGACGGACGAGTCATTGGCACAACCGACTATGTCTCTCCGGAGCAGGCGCTCGGGGAATCCGTTGGTCGCGAATCGGACATTTATTCCTTGGGCGTGGTGCTCTTTGAGATGCTGACCGGAAGGGTTCCCTTCTCTGCCGACAACCCAGTGGCCGTCGCAATGTGTCACGTCAGAAACCCCATGCCGGACGTTCGGGCCCTTCGCCCAGAGGTGTCGGCCACCGTTGCATCAATCCTCGATCGCTGCACGGCGAAGGACCCTGCGGAGCGATACCCGAACTTCGAGGCACTCACAGCCGACCTCGAGGCAGCCCTCGCTCTGGAGGCATCACGTTCCGGCCAAGCGGTCGGGCAAGCAACGAGCGTTCTTGAGTCCCTTCCACCGCAAGCCCGGGACAAGGTGCACTTGGGTGCAAGCAGGCGCGGCCCCCGGCTGCTCTGGACCGGGGGGCTGATCATCCTTCTGGCGGCCCTGGGTGTTTTTGCCTGGAGTGGCCTTCATAGAGGGACCGGTGTTCGTGGCAGCAGCCCTGCCGGCCTAGGCCCAATCCGCCTGGCCTCCGAAGCCGCCCATCCGTACGACCCATTTGGCGATTCAACGGAACACAACGCGGAATCAATCCTGATGCTTGATGGGGACCCAAACACCGCGTGGGCATCTGAGAGCTATTTCTCCGGACTGCAGAAGGGTGGCGTAGGAGTCGCCATAGACGCTGCGCCTGGCGCGCGGGCTGCAGCCGTTGAGATCCGCACATCAACACCAGGCTTTACGGCATCGATTTGGACTGCCAACGGACAGCTGCCACAGAACAACGGGCCGAACGCTGGACCCGCCGGTGGAGCCCCCGCCTCCGACCCACCAGCAGGATGGTCGCGCGTCAGCGCGCCTCAGAAGGTGACTGCACGAGACTTGGTTCGGATCGCGAAACCAACTGCTCCACAGCGTTGGTATTTGATCTGGGTAACAGCCCTTGCTTCAGATCAGAAACAGGTGAAGCTGAACGAAGTTAGGCTGCTTCGCTAGAAGGTGAAGCGGGCCGAGCGGATGTCACGCTCAAGTGCACTTCGAAGCAGGTCGTTCAGGAGTTCGGGGTATTCAACGCCAGCAGCGGCGAAGAGCCTTGAGAACACGCTGGTCGACGTGAACCCTGGCGAGGTGTTGACCTCGTTGATCAGAACATCATCTCCGTTGACGAAACAGTCCACGCGTGAGTACCCCTCGCAGCCCAATGCCCGGAACGCACGGCCTGCCACCATGCAGACTGCCTCAGCCTGCTGCGCTGCGATCTCGGCTGGCACAACAAGCTCCATGCCGCCGGACTTGTACTTGCGGTCATAGTCGTACCACTCGCCCTCAGCAGCCCCGGGCAAAGTGATCTCCCCTGGTGGAGAGAGCACAAGCTCCGTCCGGCCCTCTGGCCCGACTTTTTCAAGGGCAGAAATCTCAATCTCACGTCCCGGGCAGGACGCCTCAATAATCACCCGTGGGTCGTGGACCAGCGCCGCCAAGATTGCCTCTTTGAGCTGACCTGAAGCAGGATCTTCCACCCGCGAGATTCCAACGGAAGAGCCGAGTCTCGCTGGCTTTACCCAAACCGGAGACCCAAGCCTCTGAGCTGACGCAAGGATCTGTTCGCTGTGCTCAGTCCACTCGGTGTCTGTGAATCCGACGAAGTCAACTTGAGGAATTCCTTCCTGCGCGAGGCGCTGTTTCGCAAGAATCTTGTCCAAGCCCATAGCTGACGCGGCGACTCCCGAACCAACGTAGGGAATACGCACGGACTCCAGCAGCCCTTGAAGGGTTCCGTCCTCCCCAAAGGGACCGTGGACTACTGGGAACGCAACATCAAATCCTTCAATCCCAAGTCCCGGAGTGAGCGTCACTGGGTCCCCATCCCGGCTCCATGTGCCGTCATCTGCAATCTCAACGAGCGTCGCCGAATGGCCCGACTGGCGTAGCCCCTCAACTACGGAAGCCCCAGAGTTAAGGGATACCTCACGCTCAGATGAGCGGCCTCCGGCGATGACGGCTACTGCGAGCGGTTGCATCAGG
>JBAXHG010000074.1:0-7747 GCA_037139015.1 Actinomycetes bacterium
CTGTTGAACAGCGTGGCCCCACGCAAGCTTGCTCGACTGAGGTTCGCGTTGTCGAAGTTTGCGCCGTTCATCACGGTGTCCTTCAGGTCTGAGTTGACCATCGTGGCTTTGCTGAAGTTCACATTTCGGAGGTGTGCTCCGGCGAGGTCAACTCTGTCCATCTTGGCCCCGCTCAGGTCGGCGTAATCCAACTTGGTGTCGGTCAACACGGCGCCCTTGAGGTTGGCACCGGTCAACTTTGCGCCCGTAAGGTCTGAGCCGGAGAGGTTCTTGCCTCGCAGGTCACAACCCGCAAGGTCTGAGCCTGGAACGCGGAGGCTGCAGTCTTGGTCACCACAGCCCAAGAAGGCGATCGAGCAGGCTACAAGGCAGACACTGCCAAATCCCTTAATCATTTTCGGGACCATATAGGCACAAGGTCGTTTACACCAGAGGAGGGGACGCCTACCCGGGTGCTGCCCTCGGAAGTAGAAGGTTTGGAAAGTCAGACTGTCAGGCGGGGACTGTCGCCAAGGCTGCCTTGAGCTCATCGACTGTCTGGAAGCCAAGGCCCAAGCGGTGGTCGTGGCGGTAGGCAACGTTGCCGTCGCCGTCAACGATCACAACACCGCGCTTGGTTCCCGGGGGAAGCATGCCGGTCATTCCGTACAGGCCAGCCGCAACCTTTTCCGTGTCAGCAAGCAGGGGGACGTTGAGGCTGTGCTTTTCAACAAACCCGTTGTGACTCTCAAGTCCCTGAGGTGAGACGCCTACGACTACGGCATCAAGCGAGTCCATTCCGGCGGAGTTATCGCGATAGCTGCAGAACTGCTTGGTGCAGACTGGGGTGTTGTCTCCTGGGTAGAAGAGGATCACCACTCGCTTGCCACGCTGTTCGGAGAGGCGGAAGTTTCCCTGAGTGCCTTCAAGTTCAAAGTCCGGCGCTGCGTCTCCTGGTTGTGGTCCCTTTGCCATCGTGTCTCCCTAGTCTGAGGTTGTTTGGAGCGATGATGTCAGACGGCCGGGTGACAGCATGTCAACCAGCCGTCGCCACGCCCCTTGCCATGGCAGGATGGGGGAATGGAATGGTCAGACACAATCAGCAAGAGCGAACCTCGCTCCGCGACCATCAAGCGGCGCCTCAAGACGATTCCGATGATCTTCCTGCTCGCTGTTGTCGTTACGGCACTGCTCCCAATCCTCTTGCTTATCGCCGCAGCTCTCGACATCGTTCAGATTGTTCATCGCAAGAAGCCAGCGGCCCATGTCCCGGCGCTCCTCTTTGGGGAGGCCTACCTGCTGGCCGACATTGTTGGCCTCACTGCACTGTTCCTGACCTGGATCACAAGCGGGTTTGGCTACAACAAGAAACAGCTTCAGGCAACAGCATTCGTCTGCCAACAGAGTTGGGCAGGGTTCATGATGGGCGTGTCCAAGTTCCTCTTCCGCCTGAAGCTCGAAGTTGATGGACAGGACGCAGCCAGAACTGGCCCCTACTTGGAGATCATCCGCCACTCGAGCATCGTCGACAACGTGCTGTCGGCTGTGTGCATCAGCGGCCCGTTGAAAGTTCACCTTCGCTATGTCATCAAGAAGGAGCTGTTGGGCGACCCGGTTTTTGACATTGCAGGCCAGCGCCTGAGGAACCACTTCCTTGACCGGGACTCCGGTGACCCAACTGAGATCGCTGCGATCCGCGAGATGATGCAGGGGATGGGTCCTTCGGAAGGCGCGCTTATCTACCCCGAGGGAACGCGGGTTTCGTCCAAGCGGCGAATGAAGGCGCTGAAGGCAATTGCTCGCAATCGGCCGGAGCGCGCAGAAATGTTCGCCAATCTCAAGCACACACTTCCACCGCGTCATGGCGGAGTCCTGGCCATGCTTGACGCTGCCCCGAACATTGATGTGGTCTTTTTCGTCCACGCTGGCCTCGAGGGAATTCGTGGCATCAAGGACGTGCTCGAAGGTGGCCTGACCGGCCGCCACATTGTTGTGCAGATCGTTCGCGTCGCGCGCGAGCAGGTGCCCACAGGGGCCGAGATTGGCGATTGGCTTGACAGGACATGGCTTGAGGTGGACCGTTGGGTTGATGAGGCAATCACCGCGATGAGTCAAGGAACTCAAGTTCCAACCTTTGCGCCGGCACCAACTCTGCCAAGTGCGTAGGTCGACTGGCCTGCTGAAAGGGCGCTGAAGGGCATGGGCGCCGCTGTGGTCATCCTCTTCTGTCTCGGCGCGAGCCTTGTCGTAATGACCGGCCTTTGGGCTGTGAGTCTTGCCATCCAAGACAGTTCCATTGTGGATATTTGGTGGGGCGCAGGGTTTGTGGTGCTCGGTTGGACTGCCGCCGTTCTGACGGGAGTTCACGACCTTCCTCAAACCGCAGCGCTTGCCATGGTCACCATCTGGGGACTGCGTCTGACCATTCACCTCGGGCGGAGGAACATCGGGAAGGGCGAGGATCCCCGTTATGTGGCGATGCGCGCCAAGGCTGGCGACGCTTGGCCTATCCGAAGCCTCTTCGTTGTCTTCTGGCTGCAAGGCCTGATCATGTGGATCGTTGCGCTGCCAATGCTCGCCGCCGTTGCCTACGACGCTGATTTCACCCCCTGGCTTGTTGTGCTGGGAGTCCTCGCATGGGCAAAGGGGCTGTTCTTTGAGACAGTTGGCGACTGGCAGCTGGAGAAGTTCAAAGCTGACCCGTCAACGAAGGGTCAGGTCATGGACCGTGGCCTATGGAAGTACACCCGTCACCCGAACTACTACGGCGACAGTCTCGTCTGGTGGGGACTCGGACTTGTCGGCTGTTCGGTTGGCGCCTGGTGGGCGCTGGTCGGCCCGGCGCTGATCACATTCATGCTCGTGCGCGTCAGCGGCAAGGCGTTGCTCGAGAAGGGAATGAAGAAGACTCGCCCGGGCTATGCCGAATACGTCGCTCGGACCAGTGGCTTTATTCCCTGGTTTCCCAAGAAGGACTAGAGCGATACCGGCGCTGGCGGGATTGGCAGCCAGCCGGAAGACATGCCTTACCTGCTGTGCCGCTTAGTCTTGTGCCGCACGGCCGTGTGAGCACGGCGACCAGCTAGATCGCTGGCGACTTGGTTGGTTACGGAGGATGAAGCGGTCGCGACCTGGCCGTTGGTGGTGAGGGTCGCTGTAACTCTCAGGTAGTTGCCAACGTCATCTGCCACAGGCCTGTACCACTGGCTGTTGGTGCCAACGTCTGTCCTGTAGGCGCGCGGATCAGATGCTGCGCTGCGCTGCCATTGGAAGCTCACAGTGCTAGACCCGGCAACGTAACCGTTCCAAGTCCCGAAACTGGTGTGGATGCTTGCTCCCCTCTTTGGAGCGCCTGCGACAAGTCCCTGGTTGACGAATGGCGCGGCCACGTTTGACGGTGCAACGACACCGGACAAGCCAGTGAAGAACTCGCTACCACCCGCTGTTGTCCTCAACCGAACCTGCTGCCCGATATCAGCATTCCTTGTTCCCCACCACGCCCCGTCAGCACCAGAACCACTTATAGGCGAGCAGCTCGACGCATCATCAAGGCTTGAGCACCGCTGCCATTCAAACACTGGACTGACCAGCAGGTCCGTCTCCGTCGACTTGATCAAATTCCCTCGAACGAAAGGCGAAGAGCCCCAATCCAAACCGTTCGACACCACCTCCCATGCTGCTGTCGTCGCAACAGCGCCAATGTTGTTTGCGGAGTCCGTTTGCCTTACGGACAGCGTGTGTGAGCCGAGGTCAAGACCTGTGAGCTCCATTGATCCAGTCGTGCCACTGACGCTCGTGCACGCACCCCAGGGGCCGGAGTCAAGCTGGCACTCAACAGTCCCACCCGGCTCAGCAAGAGTGAAGCCAATCGTTTCCGCGCGACTGGTAGCCTGACCAGACGGCACGCCGGTGAACCCCCCTGGTGCCGCAGGCGCGGTTAGCTCATAAACATAGATCGTTGACTCGTCCTGGATGTTGTAATCCGACAAGGCGCGCCCATCCAGCAGGACCTTGCCCATGAAAACCAAGTGCTGACGTTCTAACGGGGTTCCCTCCCTGAACGCGATGAAATCTTTCATAGCGTCGATGCTGTCGGACGGCTCTATTACCTCAACGATCGTGTGGCGCTGCGTTGACTCACTGATCGTCCTCCCTTTGTAGGTCTTCAGGTAGATCATCATCCCCATCGCGCTCGACGGCAGGGCACAGAACGCAACCGAGGCTAATACGACAAGGGGGATCAGACGACGGAGGATCATGACTGCTCAGAAAATCTTAGCTGGCAAAGATCACGGCACGCCAGGTGGTCCACTTGCCGACTTTGCTGCCAATTCGAACCCAGCGGGGCCGAAGCTTTGACTGCCAGCTGACTGATGTCGAGTAGTGGGCGATTCCATTGGCGTATGACGCGACGGTTGGTATCGGCTGTGAGTCTGACGGGGCGTTGATTGCTGTGGAGATCTGCACTGTCAATGCCGCTGCGCCTGAGCGTGTGTCGGTCCCGGTGTCTGTCAAGAGAGTCAGGGCCCAGCGTGCACTCTTTGCCTTTTGGCGGGCAACAGTCGGCTCCGCGGTGAAGTTGAGTGAGCCACCTCGGAGGCGGAGCACGAGGTGAAGTGTGAACCCTTCCTGGATCTTGTAGTCCGAGAGGGTCCGACCGTCCTCAAGTTGCCTCCCGGCGTAAATCAGGCGCTGCTGGTCGGGCGGAATGCCCGTTGCGTTTTGAATGTTGGCCTTGACATTGTCGATCGAGTCCCTGGGCTCACAATAAATCGTGATCGTCCTTCCGGTCAGGGACGTGATGTTGATCAGCATCGCCATCGCACTTGTAGGCATGGCGCAGAACGCAACCGAGGCGAATACGACGAGGGGGATCAGACGACGGAGGATCATGGCTAGTCAGAAAGTCTTAGCTGGCAGGTCTCACAGCACGCCAGGTGGTCCACTTGCCTACCTTGCTGCCAATTCGAACCCAGCGGGGCCGAAGCTTTGACTGCCAGCTGACTGATGTCGAGTAGCGGGCGATTCCATTGGCATACGACGGGGTAGTCGGGACAGCCTGTGTGTCTGATGGCGCTGTGACAGATGTGGACAGCTGGACGGTCAGCGCGGCCGCACCAGATCTGGTTTCTGCGTACCCGTAGCGGTCAGGTCCAGCATCTGTCGCCAAATGGACCGCCCATGTTGCAGAGCGGAGGCTCATGCGAGTGACCGTAGGGTCACTCGTGAATCGAACTGCAATGCAGGTAAACGCAAGCCGAAGGGTCGCCTCCTTCTGGATGTTGTAATAGGAGAGCGTCTTATCGCTTTCAAGGGCCCTCCCTCCATCGTTCAGGCGCAGAACTTGTTCAGTCGGGGAGATGCCTGTCTTGTCTTGGATCTTCGTGTAGAGGTTCTCGATGGTGTCGGATGGCTCCACGTCAAGCGTGATTGTCCCGGTCGGTGGCTTGACCAAGATCTGCATCGCAGACGCTGACGCTGGCAACGCGACCAGTAACGCACCGGTAAGGAGAAATACGCGTAGTGAGCCGCGCAAAGTCAGGAACCGTCGCGGAGTGTTGCCACGCCGCCGATCAGACCAAGGAAGAGTGATCCGTTTGGTCCAATGTGAATCCCTGCGTAATTGTTGTTGAAGTTCAGGATGCCGACTCCAGCAAATTTGTCCCAGACCTTTTTGCCTGTGGAGGCATCAATTGCAGTCCAGAACCATGCGTCTGCGTGGTTTGAAGTCTTGGCCTTCGTGAATGCGTAGACCAGGCCGTTGGTTAAGGAGAGCTTGGGTACGACTGTCGGCGCACTGTCAACGGTGTTCTTCCACTTGACCTTGCAGGTCTTGCCTGCCTTTGTGACGTCAATCCTCGTGAATCCAGGCTTCGTGGTGCTGCCCGCTCCAACGTAGTAAGGGTTCACATATCCGTAATTGTTCTCGACGATCAGCATGGAGGAGGTGGCTGTTCCGGCTCCGATCAGGGAGTTCTCGGTGGAACCAGCGCCCTTGGTGAACACTGGCACCTTGCAGGTCTGGGCTCCTGTTGAAGCCTTGTAGACAACAACGTTCATCGGATCAGCGTTGTCGGTGATCGCGACGAGTCCACCGGGAAGCATCGTTGGTGTCGTGCCGGAGCCGGCATCAACCTGCCCTGGCTTGATCTTTCCTGTGTTGCCGTAGTTGGCGCTTCGCCAGACTCGGTGGACGGTGTTGCCAGCAGTGTCGAAGTGGTAGAGGGCCTTGTCGCTGACGATGTAGACGCCGTCGGAGCCGACCATGAATGAGTTCTCAATTTCCTCGTTGAGGGTGACGCTGTGCACTGCTCCGGTAGTCGGGTTGACCCAGCCGACCTTGCCGTTTGTCTTGCTCACAAACCAGATGTTCCCCGCCCAATCGGGAAGCGCGGATGA
Source organism: Actinomycetes bacterium (assembly GCA_037139015.1). Taxonomy (GTDB): domain Bacteria; phylum Actinomycetota; class Thermoleophilia; order Solirubrobacterales; family Solirubrobacteraceae; genus WLNJ01. The sequence goes on from JBAXHG010000074.1 coordinate 6,379, forward strand.
CAGGCGCTCGCCAGCGACGGTGTCGGACCCGGCCGAAAGGACACCAGACAGGTCGTAAGTGGCGAGCGTGTCAAAGCTGGTGCCAGCACTGTTGAGGGCATATACGCGGATCTTGCGGTCGTTGGTGGAAACGACCGGGTGGTCGTTCTTGTCAAGGTAGAAATAGCCACCGCCTGTGAAGTCTTGGAAGATGTTCGCTGAAGCGGGGCCTTCGCGCGGAGGCAGAGACAGTGACGCAATCTGGTCAAGCGTGGTGGCATTAAGCATCCGCAGGGTTGGTCCCCCAATGATGGTCGGGCAGACGGCAACAACTCTGCCCTGCGTGTCGAATGTGATGGAGGCGCAAAGCCCTGGGAGTCCCAGGTCGAAATTGTTTGTTGTCTGCACAAGGTTCTTGCCAAGCGGGCCAGCACGCCAGTAGGCGTCAGTCATCCATGAGTCGTTGTGAAGGTTCGACCTGCCGTTGGGCGCCATGCTCGGATTCTGCGGCGGTGCTGTCGCAGTGATCTTCTTTGCCTTCCAGACCTTGCCTGAGAAGCTTGGAAGCGTGGTCGCGATGGCTCCGTTGTCCGGGGGAATCGGGGTGACTGTTGCGGCGGCGGTTGCGGGCAGGGTGAGCATCCCCAGCAGTGCTGCCACAACGAATCTGTGACGCCGTGTCTCCATCCCTTCCTAGAAGCTACAGCATGTTGTCCTGAAGGTGAAGCGGTTGCCGGTGATCAACCCTTTGCCGAGCCAGTTCTAGTCTCGTGGGCGAACTGCTGCGTAATGTGTTCGAAGTGGCCAATCAACCAAGTACATCCAAGGGCATAAAGCGCTTCTACCGTTCAACGGGAGCTGACCTTCCATTCGACAATCCCCTTCGCTCGCATGCAACCGGCATGGAGGGCTACTTCTGGAGGGTGACGCTCCCCGAGTCAGGTCAGGTCGTGGTTGCGCTGATCGGCGTCAACGACGACAAGGCGGGCGGAACTTGGGCAACGGTCGGGCTGGCCAGCCACCCCAGCGGATTCTTGCGCGCAGCTGCGCTTGATGGGGCAACCGCTGACATTCACGGTCTGGGCGCCAGAACCACCGACGGCCGGTTCGTCGCTGATGGAAACAGGGTCCATGTTGACCTTGGTCCGAATGCTCAGCTCAAGCTTGAAGTTGACAACCAGGTTCCATGGCCGCGCCGTCGTATCGGCGCATCCTCCTGGTTCCACTCAATTCCAGCGCTCAACCAGTACTGGCATCCGCACCTCCTTGGCGGCATTGCCAGGGGCACTGCAGTTATTGATGGCGAGGAGATAAGTCTTGACGGCGGGACTGTCTACGCGGAAAAGAACTGGGGGCGAGGCGGATTCCCAGCTGAATGGTGGTGGGGGCA
>JBAXHG010000075.1:0-7699 GCA_037139015.1 Actinomycetes bacterium
AAAAGAGGGGCGGCACTTTCGCGCCGCCCCTCAGTGAGCTTCTTTGTCCAGAGCCAAGGCTCTGGGTAATGGCTAAAGAACTGTTGTGGAGTTCGCTGCGACCCTGTAGGTCTTCGGTGTTCCTGCCAGTGCGGTGGACTTGCTCCGGATCGTCTGGAGCTTCTTGAACGTTGCGCTGAACTGTGTTGAGGTAGCGCTAGCCAACACGTAGCCGTGGTGGAGCTGGTCGTACTCCTTCATGTGCGGGTTGGCAACGAGGTAGTGGGCCTCGTTGTGGTCAACTGGCAATGTTGGAGCATCTGGAGTTCCGTATCCAGGAGTGTGGATGATTGACGCGATTTCAGGGTTTGATGGCATTGTCACTGAGCCGCCTGCGAACTCCGTGGCAACGGCATGTCCTGCCGCGTCACGAACTTCACCTGCCATAAACGTGTGGTAATCGCCCGTAGCGAATACGACGTTCTTGACGTTGTGACTCCGGATTGCTTGAAGCAGTGCCTCACGCTCAGTTGGGTAACCGACCCAGTCGTCTACACCGGCGCTCTTGCCGTCAACTTCGTTGAGGGCCATTGCGACGACTTCGTTGGCGATGACCTTCCACTTCGAGGTTGATGTGTTCAAGCCGCCTTGAAGGAAGCTCATCTGCTCGGCCCCAAGGTAGTTACGTGCCGGGGTGGTGAGGTCGTTGCAGATGTCCGGGTCGATCTCTGATGTCTGGAATCCACATGCCTGCTTGTCGCGGTACTGACGCTCGTCCAGAACAAAGAGCTCAAGGTTCTGGCCAAATTTTGCCTTGTGGTAGAGCTTGGTCCCGCCGCTCACTTGGGGGAAGGTCGGCATGTTGTCAAACCATGCGTTGTAAGCAGCAACCTTCCGCTCGTTTGACCAGCCTGCGATCAAAGGAGGATTTGGACGGTTTGCATTGCCGCCGTTGGCAGCTGCTCCGCCGGCGTAGTCGTTCATCACTTCGTGGTCATCCCATGTGGAGATCATCGCGTGGCTTGCCTGCATTGCCTGCAGGTCCTTGTCCGTGCGATAACGCTGGTAGCGCTTGGCGTAGCCCAGGTAGGTGGTCGGGCCTTCCAGCGCCTCGCTGCCCGGGTGGTTCTCCTTGCGGACTGCGACCGGCAGATTGAAGCCAACGTCCTGGTAGACGAAGTCACCAAGGTTGATGACGAAGTCAACGTCGTCCTTGGCCATCAGGGCATGGGCGTTGAAGTATCCGTAGCCGAACTCTTGGCAGGAGAAGTATGCAAACTTGACCGCACTCGTTGAGCTTGCTGGCAGGGCAGTGCGGAACTTGCCCACTGCGCTGTTCTTGGTCTTGGTGGCGAAGCGGTAGTAGTACTGCGTGTGTGCCTTGAGGCCGATGACGCGTGCCTTGACTGTGAAGAGCTTGGCTGGGTCTGCTGGGACAAGCGAGCTCTTGACTACCTTCTTGAACTTGCTGTCGGTTGCAACTTCAAGCAGGACTGAACCGTTGCCTCCAACTCCTTCAACACGGGACCAGAGCGTGATGCCGTCTGGAGTCGGGTCGCCTGCGGCGATCCCATCGGGGAATGTGCCCCCCGAATAGGTTGGAGAAAGGCGGCCCTGCAGCTTGAACGCGAGTGCGTCCGGGACAAGTACGGCTACACCGGCCACACCTGCGGCGGCGGATACGAATCCACGACGGGAAATTGCAGCTGGCATTCTCTCTCCTTTGGTGCATCAGGCCTTTGCGGTCGGGGGAACCCAAGGCATGATGTCTTTACATATTTGTAACGGTACTGCAACACTCGCGAGGGCACAAGAGGCAAGCGTCGGGAGGCTTGCCTGGTGGTAAGAGGGCCGGCACTCCGTCAGTTCGGCGCGAAGACGTCAACACGGTCTCCGCATTCGACCGAGCCGCCGGACCCAACGACGAGTTCAAACGACCCTGCCCTGAGTGCGCCGCCGTCGTGGCTGGTCACGCTCATTGAACGAGCGAACCCGTCAGAGCCACATCCCGCTGTGATCTCAGGTGGTATCAGCCTAAGCGCCATTCCGCCAAGCGATCCAGGGTCGAATGGGGAGCCAGTAACGCTTAACCCTGTGGCAGCCTTGCCGCCAACGATGAGCACCGTCGGGCTCTTGGTTGCGCCAAGCGGTCCGCGAAGTTCCCTAATCGTCAGGTCTGACCGTCCGTCACCGTCAACATCTCCTGCGCTGCCAATCTGGTCAAACATTGAGACCTCTCCGCTGGCGGGACTGGCGGCCCGGATTACATAGCCACGCGAGGCTGGGGCTGTGGCATTGACAGTGGTTGAAGCCCCTGCGCCAAACACGACTCCGACCGACCCGCGCCCGCCGACTGCTCCTCCTCCCGAATCTGTGATGACGGCAACATCGTCACGACCATCTGCGTTGACATCGCCCACACCGTTGACTGTGGGCGCGCTCACCCCGGCTCCGGAAAACCCGGCGACTCTGAAGCCATTGGCGCCGACTGCCGGGAGGGTTGTGGTCTTGAGCCTGCTCGGGGTGAACAGGACGAACGCGGAGCTGACCGGCCACTTGGACCCCGTGACCTTGACATGGCCGGCGCCGATGATCAGGTCTGGTCGCGAGTCAGCGTTGACCCTGCCTGCCGCGGCAACTGTCGGGATGCCACCTCCTGGGAATGAGACGAGCTTGGTTCCGCGTGAAGCCGCCAGCTTCTGCAGATCAACAGTTCCGGAGGTCCGCACGCCCCGGACTGCGTAGAGACCCAAGTGGTACTTGAGGCCACCCTTGGTGTCCTCACCGCCGACGACCACAATGTCGGCCAGTCCGTCTCCGGTCAGATCTCCCGGTCCGGCCACCGTCTGGTTGGTGCCGAATGCATCGGAGGTGACCCCTTTGATCTCAAATCCGTAACCCGCGGGGGGCGAAGAGAGGTCCAGCGTTCCTCCCGCAGCCCGCCCATAGATCACATAGGCAGAGCCAGGCGTTTTGTAGCCATTCACGCCCTTGCGGGGGGCGCTGACCAAGAGGTCGCAGCGACCGTCGCCGTTGACATCACCGAGGTCAACAAGTTCCATGCCAAGGCGGTATCGGGCGCCCCCGACTATTCGCAGACCACCAAGGGCAGGGTCGGTTGAGCTGAATGTGCCGCTGCGGGCAAGTGGAACGACTCGCACCTCACCAGCGTCGGGTCGACCGTTGACGGTCATGTACGGATCACCAATCGCAATCTCACTGGAAGAATCCCCGTTCATGTCGCAGACGGCGGCGACCGTTGGCCCCCGATTGCCGGGCACGGGGCCTGTGATTGTCAGCCGAGCCAGGGTTGATGGACGCATCTCAACGGGAGCAGCTTGGGCAGCGAAAGGCAACAAGCATGCGAGGCCCATCAGCAGTGTTGTCCAGCTCAACACCTTCAGGCTGCAGGCGCGGCCTTTGGCGTTCATTGCTTCCCCATTGCAGATTGTCCGACGCCGGCTACCCGCGCGGCGTCCCTTGCCAGTCAGCGCTTAACGGTGAACGCTGACGAGGTCGTGTCCTTGCCAACCAAGACGCGGAGTTGGTACCGACCTGCTGCAAGCCTGCGCGTTGCGACACTCAGGCGATTTGAGCCCGCGTGGAAGCTGACTGCCTTCGAGGCGATTACGCGGGTCTTCGAGCAGGATGAGTTCTTGCAAAGCACGATCTTCGCCGTTCCTCGAGTGGCGCTGTCGGCGGTCACCGTGCTGACGATTGACCGCGTTCCGGCGCGCACGGAAGTCCTCGCGGGCTTGACCTTGGCTACAAGCGGCTTAACGATCACCCGCATGAACATTGCGGAGTGCTGCGAGCAGTAGAGGAAGTAGGTGCCCTTCTTCTCGGGAGTCCAACCTGCCTCAGGCCATGTGAAATCAGTTGGCTCGATGTTCTTGAAGGGGCTTGCGCTTCCGGTTCCTACCGGAAAGCTGAGCCCGGGGGTGCTGAGGCGGGCTTTGAGCTTGACGTTGTGCTCTGCTCCTCCCAAGGCGGGCCAGATGAAGAAGATCTTGGTGTCGCCGGAGTGCACATTCAGGTTGTTGTAACCCGGGTCGCTGTCGATCTTGTCGAGCTTTGCGAGCCAGATGTATTCACCACAGTCGGAGCAGTCGCTGATCATGGTTACCTCCACCGACTTGGTTGCGGCGGCCGAGCTGGCGGTCGTGGCCCCTGCTTGGCCAGCTGAGAAGGAGAAGGCCGCGAAGCCGAAAAGAGCAGTCGCTAGGAATAGGGCTTTGAAGTTCAGTCGCTTGGTGAAGGTCATTTGTGCATCGTAACCGGGCGGCTCAGTGGGTGCCTCAGTTGCGGGCTCGGAGGGGCCAAGCCAGTTCTTCAAGAGGATGGTTCTGGGGGGCACTTGAACGGCGCCAGTTCAGTGACATTTCGCTACGCTCAGATCCATGGGAGATGAGGGTAAGCGAAGCGGCGGTATTGACCGCCGCGACTTTCTGGGTTTTGGTGCCGGAGCCGCCGGACTCTTCTGCGCCCTCTCATCCAAAGACATTCCCAATCTCAACCAGCGGGATGTCAAGCAGATTGATGCAGCTGCAAAAGGCCTACGGAAGCCCAAGTCTGCCCGTGCCGGCATCGCTGGGGCAAAGGGCAAGAAGGCAGCCCTTCCGGCAGGATTCGACAAGGTTGACAACTATGGGTCCTCCGGAGACGATTCTGTCCCTGCAGAGGACCAGGTATTCAGAGTTGCTGAGCCTGCTGAGGGTGGAACGGTGCGCGAGTACTGGATCCAAGCAACCTCGGCCTGGTGGAACCCCATCCCGACCGGACTTGACAACTGGATGGGAATGAAGCACAGCTCACGTCCGTTCCTCGGGTTCATGTATCAGGAGATGGAATCCGGGTTCTCTGATCCCAAGCAGTACGACGACGGGTCCTATTCGTTGCCGAGCATGCCCGGCCCGACGCTTGAAGCTGAGGTTGGCGATGTGCTGGAAGTCCATTTCCGCAATGCGGAAGACCAGTATTTTCAGGCAGTCACAATGCACCCCCACGGGGTCCGTTACACGCCTGATTACGACGGCATCTACCTGAACGACTTCACTCGCGCTGGCGGGTTCATCGCGCCTGGTGAGGAGTTCACATACAGGTGGGAATGTCTGGAATCAAGCGTCGGCGCTTGGGCTTATCACGACCACGGTCCCAACCACGTACTCAACAGCGCCCGTGGGTTGTTCGGGTCAATCGTCATCCGTCCCAAAGATGCCCCCAAGCCGGACCGGGAGTACTTCCTTCACCTTCACAGCCTTGCCCCTGCGGTCAGCCGGCAAATCCAGATGCTGCATGCGATCAACGGAAGGTCCTACGCGGGCAACACCCCGACGATGCGGGCGAAGGTCGGAGACACGGTTGCCATCCATGTTTTCGGAATGAACAGCGACTTCCACACGTTCCATATGCACGGCCACAGGTGGCCGGACCATGCGGGAGTGGAAGTTGACAGTCCGACGATCGGGCCGGCGGAATCTCTGAGCCTTCACTTCACAGAAGACAATCCGGGCCGTTGGCTGTACCATTGCCACGTCTCAGGTCACCAAGACTCCGGCATGGCCGGGTGGTATTTGGTTGAAGCATGAGACACAAACGAGGAGAGAGGACCCAAATAGTAATGTCAAGATCCCTGAAATCAGGCTGGTCACTAGCGCTTGTAGCGCTTTGTGCCCTTGCCGCTGTGCCTGCAGCATCGGCATATGAGCCGCCGGCCAACCCCGGTAAGCTCGCCAAGCCGACCAAGAAGATAAAGACTCTGACTGTGAGCAAGTCATGCGCGCCAGCAGCTGTTACGGCGAAGACATGCTTTTCAAAGATTCAAAGTGCCGTCGAAGCTGCGAAGCAGACGACACACAAGAACGAGTACACGATCAAGGTTTCACCAGGCACCTACGCCGAATTCGTCCTGATTGAAGGCCACCAGTTCGACGGCCTGACAATTCAGGGAACGACAACGAAGGCCTCTGATGTGAAGATCGACCTGTCCACACTTTCAGGGACTGCCCTGACGACAGGCCCCTACACGGGTACTACCCCGAACAGGAACGCCATCACCGTCAATGCAACAAGCGGTGTGTCAATCAAGAACCTGACCGTGACGCATTATGCGTCTAACGGCCTTTGGTTCGTGAATGTTGGCGTCCCAATCGCATACATCCAAAGCATGGACAATGATCCAGGCAACGTGATGTCCCCTTCCGCTCCGCTCGCCAAGAACGAGCTGTTCGGTGGCAAGGCCTACACGGTTGACAATGTTGTGGCTTCGTTCGGCGGTTCCTACGGAATCTTCGCCCGCACCAGCCTTGGTGGTTCAATCACCAACTCTGAGGCGTACTACAACGACGACTCCGGCTTCTACATTGGCGAAACACCGCCACAGACAAAGCCTGTTCGTACCGCCATCACGAACGTCAAGTCGTGGGCAAATGAGCTGGGTTACTCCGGCACAAGCTCACGCTACGTGACGATCAGCAAGAGCCGTTGGTTCAACAACGGCATGGGAATTGTGCCGAACATCACGATGAGTGAGCACTGGCCACCACCTGCTGAGAACGTTTACACGAACAACGACATCTACTCCAACAACTTCAACTACTTCAATGGAGCGCCGTTCCCAATCAACTTGGGTGGTCTTGGCGGAGGAGCACAGTACCCACCAGGTATCGGGATGCTGCTGTTCAGCTCGCAGAAGTCGGAAGTCTCGAACAACCGTTTCTGGGGCAACAAGCTCTCAGGCGTGTCGATTATTGATTCGGCGATTCTCGTGAAGGATTCATCCAACTGGAAGAAGCTTTGCCCAGTGGGACAGAACCCTGCGCTTGACTCAAAGGACTGCAAGGCGCTGAAGGAAGCGACGAAGCCTAAGTGGAACAAGGTGTTCGGAAACGTCTTTGGTATTCCCAAGGACGCAGCCGGCGCAACCGTCGGATCAAACCGCAACGGTCGCGACATCACCTACGCCAATGATGGTGTCGGCAACTGCGTCGGTGGCACAGGCAAGAACGCAAACACGTTCGGTGGCACCCAGACTCAGCTTGTCGAGCTTGGACGTCCAGCAGACCCAACAAAGGGTTGGCAGTCATGTGACTCGTCCAAGTACAAGTCAACGTTCGCTGGCAGCCTCACGGTCGCCTATTTCGAGACCCTGACTTTTGCTGATGCGACTGCTGCATCAGGAATGGCTGGACTCGGACTGCATGACCCAACTGGCGTTGACTTTGTCGACAACACGGGCCATCAGGGACGTTGGTACGTATGGGCTGGCACAACCGGAACCTGGCCAACAGGCTTCGGGTCAGCGCTTGAGACATGCCACATCACGTCTCCGTACCTCGGATGCGATGGACAGAAGGACGGGAAGCCAGCAAGCTGACCTGAGTTTCATAAGCGTGGCGCGGGCCAGTGCCCGCGCTACGAGTTTGAGAAGTTCCAAAGAGCCCGGTGGTGTCACAAAGACACCGCCGGGTTTTTTGTCAGGGAGACTCGCTCAGGCAGTTGAGGTGCTGAAGGCCCGCAGGGCGGTGTCATGCAGCAGGCCATTGCTGGAGAGCCCCGAGCCGTGGCCCGGACCGTCAAGTCCATCAATGCTGGTGAAGCGGCCGCCAGCCTCTTCGACAATCAGCGCCGGCGCTGCAAGGTCCCAAAGACTGGGACCAGGCTCAGCGGCAATTTCCGCAGCGCCCTCGGCTACCAGGCAGTGAATCCAGAAGTCTCCATA
>JBAXHG010000076.1:0-7692 GCA_037139015.1 Actinomycetes bacterium
AATGCCCACAACGGTTTTCGAGACCGCCCCGTTCAACCGCTCCGGCACCCCTCCAGGGTTCCACGTACTTCAAGCGCGGGATCTGGAGCCTACCGCGAGTTGAGCGGTGGGTGCCGCTTGAACGAACTTGGGTTCAGCGGCCGCGGCGGGCTGCGAAGTACTCGCGGAGCTGGAGTGATGCTTCCTCTGCGAATAGTCCGCTTTGAACTTCTGGCCTGTGATTGAGCTGTGGTTCGGCGAGAACATCAAAGACTGAGCCTGCGGCTCCAGCCTTTGGGTCAGTTGTGGCGAATACAACTCTTGGGACTCTGCTGAGGACGATCGCGCCTGCGCACATGGCGCAGGGTTCAAGGGTTATGTAGATGACTGTTTCCAGCAGCCTCCAGTTGCCGAGTTTCTGGGACGCCTCGCGGAGCGCGATGATCTCGGCGTGGGCCGTTGGGTCTCCGGTCAGCTCACGCTCGTTGCGTCCAAGCCCAATCACTTCTCCTTCATGAACGATAACCGCGCCTACTGGAACATCCCCGGCTTCGGCTGCGCGTTCGGCCTCGCGGAGCGCAAGTCTCATGAATAGCTCGTCTTTGGGAAAGAAAGGGTTCATATCAGCCAATTTGTTGGGCAAAGCGGTGGCAACACCGCAACTCTGGGGTCATCATGATGTCCTAGAGACTGTTAGGTCATCTTTGATGAACCTCGCCCGTTGCCCAATTATGAATACTCGAAGCCTTCCCACTCTTCTCGCCTCGATCCTGATCACAGGTCTTGCTGCGGTTCCGGCTGCTCAAGCAGCGGGGCCAAGTGTTCCGACGGAGATTGTTGTCGGCTACTCGAATGGAACTGGAGTTGAAGCGCAGGCTGAGATTGCTGCCAATGCGGGAACCGACCCTGGTCAGCGCGTAAGCACGCGGTCCCAGGTTGTGAGCGTTGCCCCAGGCGAATCACGGGATGCTGCAATCCGGCGTCTGCGCAACACGCCTGGTGTTCGATATGCGGTTCCAAACCTGATTGCCCACGCGAGTGGGCTTGGCTGGATGCCAAATGACAGGGGCAGGGTCAACCGACTTGCCGGCTGGCAGGTGACACAGTGGAACTTCATGCGCCTTCGCGGCGTCAATGCGCCGGACGCGTGGGCAAACGTCCGCGCCGCTGGCCGACCTGGGGGCAAGGGAGTCAAGGTTGCGATCATTGATTCCGGAATCGCCTACATGAACTGGGGCAGGTTCCGCCGTTCGCCGGACTTGACTGGTTCGAACTTCATCTACGGCTATGACTTTGTTGCACGCAACCGCTATCCGTTGGACCGCAATGGCCATGGAACACATGTGGCTGGCACGATTGCCGAATCAACAAACAACGGTAAGTACATGACGGGCTTGGCATATGGGGCGACGATCATTCCTTTGCGGGTGCTTGATGCACAGGGCAGCGGGGATTCTGCTGACATTGCGGAGGCGATTCGTTTTGCTGCCAACCGTGGAGCGGCGGTGATCAACCTTTCCATTGAGTTCGACCCGGGAACTACTGCGGAGCAGATCCCTGAAGTGATTTCTGCGATTGATTACGCAACCGCTCATGGTTCACTCGTCGTTTCCGCCGCTGGCAACGATGCAAGCAACTCGGTTACATACCCGGCGAAGGCAGCGAGTGCTCTTGCTGTTGGTGCAACGACCGAGCACCGTTGCCTGACTGACTACTCCAACTATGGGGCGGGCTTGGACCTGGTTGCTCCAGGTGGCGGCAGCGATGCCAATATTCCCGCGGATGCAAACTGCAAGCCGAATGGAACTGCCGGCCGCGACATTGTCCAGCTCGGATTGAACCGAAGTTCAGCTGGCGCTGCAAGTGTGCCTTACCGCTTTTACCTGGATGCAGAGGATGGAACATCGATGGCCGCCCCACATGTTTCCGCGACCGCGGCTCTGGTCGTGGCCAGTGGAGTCCTTGGCGCCCATCCGACACCAGCAGCGCTGCGCGCTCACCTGCTCTCCACGGCCGACCCAACAACCCTGCATGACTTTTACGGCGCAGGACTTGTTGACGCTGCTCGCGCCACTCAGCCCATCGTCAAGTAACTCCGCTGACTAGGTCGTGCGGATGATCAGCACTGCGCAAGGAGCGTGGTGTGAAATCCGGTTGGGAACGGAACCGAGCAGAAAGCGTCGTGCTCCTGTCATGCCCTTGTTCCCCACCACGATCAAGTCCGCTCCTACTTCTTCGGCAACATCGAGAATCGCATCGGCTGGATCGCCTTGGCGGGCGTGGAGGGCAACTTCAATGTCATCTCCGGCAATCTCCCTGGCCCGTTCGAGCGTCGCGTCAACATCTTCGCGGGGGTTGATGGCCCACTCAAGGTCCTTGGGTGTCTCGACCGCCTCTTCGCGCAATCTGGCTGGCGCCACTGGTTCGTAGGCGGAAACGATCTCTAACTTTGATCCTGCTGTGCGGGCAAGTTGGGCCGCCCGGCGTACTGCGTCGTCAGCTGTTTCTGATCCGTCTGTGCCGACTACAAGTTTTTTGAACATTCGCGCTCCTTAGTGGTTGATGGCGAATTCGACCCGACCATAGTCGTGATCAACGATTCCATGTGTTGTGTGCAACCAACGTCACATGATTTTCGTCAGGGCAATTACCGCCCCGGCGACAATGAACACAAATGTGACGACCTGAATCCAGAACAGCATGGGGCTCATGCCGTCATGTTCCTTGCGGTTCCGTTTGCTCAGCGGCGAGGACATCCTCACCGTGCAGCAGTCGCCATACGGAGAAGATCGTCACGAGGGTGATGATGGTGAAGCTACCCATGCACCACCAGCAGATTGCCTTCACGTTGAACAGCTCGTTGTAGGTCAGGTAAGCGCTGAACGCCCATCCGGGCACTGCTAGCGCGGCGGTCACAAACCGCCCAGTCTCGCCCTTGATGAAGAGCGATGCTGTAATCAGCAGATATCCAGCAAGGCCAACGTATGCAACTGGAAGGAACCCGTTCTTGTGCCCGTTTACCCAAGCCCAGCGGGACTCTTGAACCTTCTCGCACCCACCACCTGGCGTGCAGAGTGGCTTCAGGCCCTCAAAGTGAACGATCGACAGGTACGCGGCGACGGCAATGCCGACAATCGCGAACCCGAGGATCAGACGGCGCAAACGCCGCTCGGTCATTTGCCCAGAGCGGCGTCGAATGCTGCGGTGAACGAGCCGGGCTGGCTTCCGTCCCCAGCGGGCTGGAACGGAGCAAGCTTGCTGCCAGTTGGTCCAAACAGGAACGATGGTGTGCCCGTGAAGCCGCTGGCTGCAAACTGCTGCTCGTAGGTCGCGAACTGCTTGGTGATGGCCTTGGACTTGCCGTCCGCAATCGCCTTCGCAGAGTTGAGGCCGGGAATTGAGTTGCCAAGCCAAGTCAGATACGCAGGGGTTGCATATCGGGTTGTCTCATCCTTCTGGTTGAAGTAGAAGAGTTCAACAAAGCTCCACATCCGGTTCTGAAGTCCAGCGCCTTCGGCAAAGCGGGCTGCGTCCTCGGAGTCACCTGGGTTGTCCTGATTGCCAACGAAGTGCAGCAGGCGGATCTGAATCTTGACCTTGCCGGTCTTAACGTAATTCTTGATGATCGTGGGCATCGCGCCAACGTCGAACTGTCGGCAGACGGGACACTTGAGGTCGGCAAATTCAACGAGCGTGAACTTCGCATTGGGATTACCGGCTTCGTTCCCGTTCTGGGGGACGCCTGCGAAGAGTGCGTTGATCTCTGCGGCACCGTTTGGCTTGCCAGTCAAGTCAGCCGAGCTGGTTGACGAACTGCTTCCGGTGGCAACCACGATCGCGATGATCACAGCTGCTGCAATGCCAAGGATTCCGCCCAGCTGCCAGAGTCGGCGCTTCTTGGCGGCTGCCTGAACGTCGGACTGGGAGGCCTGTTCGCGGGCAGCGCGGGCTGCCTCTTTCTTCTCTGCGTTTGTTTGACGTGGTTCGTTCGTAGACATGCCCTAGAGAATAGGGCAACGCGCTTCAGGCTTAGTCAGAGTGGCCTGTCGGTGCCCGCACCTAGAGTCCCTCTCTGTGTCTAAGGCAATCCTGATCGGCAGCGTTTGCCTGCTTGCCGCACTGCTTTCACTCCTCGCGTTCAACCCCGGTTTGACGTATGACCCGGCAGCTTGGGCGGTCTGGGCAGCTGAGCTTCCCCACCGGACCATGGGCTTGGGCTCAGGGCCTTCATGGAAGCCACTCCCCGTGCTTCTGACAGCCCCGTTTGCCCTCGTGTCGTGGGAGTTTGGTGGGGAGTCGTGGCTTGTGATCGCCAGAGCTGGATCCATCGCCACCAGTGTCCTGCTGTGGCGCGTGGCAAGCCGTGCTGTCACGGCTGACAATGCTCCGTGGAAGACAACTCCAAGCGCTCTGATCGCCGGAGGGACCGCCGCCCTCTTGCCATGGCTGATCCCTTCATGGGTGCAGTTTGCCTCCGGGGGAGCTTCTGAGCCAGTGATGATGGCCCTGCTACTCGCCGCTGTTGAAGCCCACTTGGCTGGTCGAGCCAAAATTGCCCTTGCCTTGGTAGTCGGCGCTGGCTTGGTTCGACCTGAGGTCTGGGCATTGCTCGCCATCTATGGCGTCTACATGATGCGACGTGAGGGCGTTAGAGCACTCCCACCGCTTCTTCTGGCTGCAGTCGTTGAGCTCATCGGCTGGTTTGGCATCCCGTGGATGGCCGGAGGCGACCCACTTCAGGCGACACACAGGGCGCGAGTCTTCGTGGACCGTGAGGTTCCGGTGGATGAGTTCCTCCGCAGGGTGTCAACTGAATTGCCTTGGGAAGCCTGGTTACTGATCACACTTGGGGTGGTCGCAACCGTTGTTCTAAAGCGTCGCGTCCTTACTGCGATCACAGTCACAGGCTTGGGTTGGCTGCTGGTTGTGACTGCCATGACCGAGGGTGGCTATTCCGGAATTTCCCGTTATGCGGTTCCCGCCCTTGTCATCCTTTGCGCCACTGCTGGAGCTGGCGCAGGTTGGGTCGTTGGCCTTGCGACCAACAGGGGCGCGCAGACCGCAATAGCTGCCGTGGCTGTTGTGCTCCTGCTCGGGACCACGGTTGCGCGAGCGCCAGAGCTGAGCGCCCAGGTCAACCGGGTTGACCGCATCGGAGAAATTGGCCGGGACTCCGTGGTCGTATTGCAGCGCGCAGGTGGCGTCCGAGAGCTGATCAGGCAGTGCGGAGCACTTGGCACTAACTGGGTTTATACCCCAGTGGTTTCTTGGCGAGCTGGCGTTTCACTGGGCAACATTGGTTTCCGCAGGACAGCTCCTGCAATCGTCCTCATCCACCCAAGGTCAGTTACGTCCGGGGCACCAACCCACGCAAACAACTTCCAACCGCTTCCGCCGAGGGGAGCAACCAGCCAGGTGACAATCACTTCCACTCGCGACTGGAAGGTTGTCCGGTTCAGTTCACGCAGCTCACGAGGTTCAGGCTGCCGCTAATCCGGTAGACGCGAGCGTTGTCCCCTCGTGCGCGACGATCCTCAACGGCGGCCAGCCCGGGCCGTCACTGGCCATCTATCAAGCAGCGTCGACTCGCACGCACCTCTTGACACTTCGGGAAACCCGCAGTAGCGTCACAAGTCCGGTCGGGAGGACCGCGACGGACCAGAGAAGTGGAAAGGTCATCACCATGAAGCGTCTTTTGCCCGCTGTGTTTGTTGCTCTGCTCGTAACTTCGGCCTTCGCGCCATCTGCAGCGCAGGCAACCTTGGCTCCGTTCGGGAACGCCTGCACGGCCTTCCACACCGTTAGGTTCTGCCCTGCGACCGAGCTCAACCAGCGGCCAACATCCTTCGACGGTACGCCGATTGATGCCGATGTCACCCTTCCGGCAACCGGCACCGGCCCCTGGCCCACGGTCATCATGATCCACGGCTGGGGCCAGGACAAGACCGCAGCAGAGTCCAGCGCCGACCCAACCGCCTACGCGATGAACAACGTGTCCTACGCAGCCCGTGGATACGCCGTACTGAATATCTCCAACCGCGGATTCGGCCGTTCCTGCGGCAAAGACCCGTTGACGGTCACGACCGGTTGTGATCACGGCTACATCCACCTGATGGACACGCGTTTCGAAGCACACGACGCTCAGTACTTGCTCGGCAAGCTCGTCGACGACGGCATCGTAAACCCGAATGCGATCGGCACTACTGGCGGCTCCTACGGCGGCATTGCGACACTTGAGCTCTCCTACCTGAAGAACCGAGTTCGCAACCTCGACGGCTCTTACTCGGCGTGGACCAGCCCGATCAACCACACCCCGATCACGATCAAAGCGGGCTACGCAGTAGCGCCGTGGTCGAACTTCGCGGGCGCCCTAGTACCGAACGGACGCTACCTCGACTTCGACTCAGCGACCGCGAGTACAAATACGACACCGTTTGGTGTGCCCAAGGCATCGCCACTCAGCGGGCTTTATCTGGCAGGTCTCTTCTACGGCCGCTACGCCGACGCGGGACTGGACCCATTTGCTGACGTGATCAATTGGAACAAGCGAACCATCAAGGGTGAGCCGTGGGACGCTGAGGCCCTCACCTACATGAACATAATGAACGACTATCACAGCCCCACCACTGTTTCCGGAACACCTGCGGCACTACTGATCCACAACGGTTGGACGGATGACATCTTCGGGCCCGCCGAAGGGCTGCGGGTATACGAGTCTCAGAAAGCGAAGGGAAACAACAACGTTCGACTGATATTCAACGATTCTGGGCATCCTCGGTCACAGAACCCCACTGACGCCTTGACCCAGATGGGCCGAGCATCGACTGAGTTCTTCGACAACCAGCTCAAGGGCGTTCCCGGTGGTCCGGCCGCCGGATCCGTCACTGCAATGGGAATGAACTGTGACGGCACCCACGTCAGTGGCGGCCCGTGGACTGCGTCGAGTTGGGAGAAGCTCCACGTGGGCGCGGTCGACTATTCGACAACTAAGGCCCAAACGATCTATCGCTTGCCCGGCAAAGTCGGCGGCGACAAGGCCACTGGCACCGCACTCGACCCTGTCTTCGGAACAGCAGGAGCCTGCGGGCAGTTGACCGACATGATCGAGCCCTACACAGCGACTTACTCGATCACGAGCAAGGGATTCACAATGCTCGGATTGCCCACAGTCCAGGCGACCGTCAAGACGGATGGCAAGTACGGCGTCATCGCAGCGCGACTGTGGGAGGTAATCGGCGGCAAGCGGCGCATGATCACCCGCGGCGTCTATCGCCTGCTCGACAACCAGAGCGGCACAATTACCTTCCAGCTGGCGGGCAACGCCTACAAGTTCGCTGCCGGCACCAAGATCAGGCTGGAACTACTGCCACAGGACGCGCCCTACTACCAAACCAGCAAAGGCACTTTCACAGTCAAGATCAGCAAGCTGAAGTTGGAGCTCCCTACTCTGGAAGCTAAGAGCGCCAGCAAGGGAATCGTTACTCCGACAATCAGCAAGTTCAAGCGCTGATCGGCAAACGCTCGGGAGCGGTTCGTTCAAACGGCGATGCCGTCCGTAAGTGGGTTGGGGCAGATTCCGTTCAATCGCCTCCCCACTAACTGCGGTCGCCCAGATCCCCGCTTTGGCAATAGATTGCTTCCTCATCAGGGCGCGTAGCTCAGTGGTAGAGCACTCGCTTCACACGCGAGGGGTCGCTGGTTCGAACCCAGCCG
>JBAXHG010000077.1:0-7546 GCA_037139015.1 Actinomycetes bacterium
CGTGTCAACTGAGTTGTCCTTCAAAGGCAGGTTGGCTGCCTCACAGCAGGCGGTCTTGACATCAAGGTTGAGTCGCTCTGCGTTCTCCTCCAGGATCTGGACCATGCCAGGGGAGATGTCAGTCGCGAGGACGGAGTCGCAGGCGCCTCCGAGCAGCAGGTTCAGAGAGAAATATCCAGTTCCGGCGCCGATCTCAACGAGGTCTCCAAGATGCGGAACCGGGGTTCCGAGGATCTTGCGGAGCTTTCCCTTCACCTGACCAAGACCGATTGGCCCAAAGTCAATTCCCCACTTGGAGTCGTACGTCACAGCGGCCACATCGTGGTAGCGCTCGTTGACGTCGCGGATCTCTTGATCAGTTGAGGGGGCGGTCATTCGGCCCGGAACTCTACCCTTCATGGCTGTGACCAAGTTCTTTCAGGAAAACCAGCCGGATGGAGTGCCGCCTCTTGAGCTGACAGGCGAGCGCACGCTCCCTGATGTGCCGGAGGAGAACTACTGGTATCGCCGCCACTTGGCTGTCTACGAGTGGATCACCAAACAGGTTGATGGCAAGCGCGTTGTGGACCTCGCCTGCGGTGAGGGCTATGGCACGGGACTGATGGCCACAACCGCCAAGTCAGTCGTTGGCGTTGAGGCAAACCCTGAGACTTTTGAACACGCACGCCTTCGGTATGTGGCAGACAACATTCGCTTTGAGCGCACCCTTGTCGAAATGTTCGATGAGGAAGTTGACGCAGCAGTCTTCCTTCAGACGATCGAACATGTTGAGGACGCAGGCGCGATCCTCGACAAGATCAAGAGCAACCTGAGCCCAGGCGGTGTGGCATTTGTTTCCACGCCCAATGTGCTGACCTTGGCGCCTCCAGGCAAGGACCGCTCCGACAACCCCTTCCACCTTTACGAGTACCGGCCGGACGAGTACTTGGAGCTGTGCCTTGACCACTTCCCAAAGGTCGAGATGTACGGCCTGTTCCACGCCCGCGTCTTGCGCGCGCATGAGATCGCGCTCAAGCTTGGCTGGGACTCTGTGCATCCGAAGTTGAAGCTGACAAAGCCTTTCTATGACCGTTTCGTTCCGGCGATCAAGAGCAGCGACTTTGCGCTGAAGACCACTGACCTGAACGGGTCACTGGACCTCATCGCCGTCTGTCACGCATGAGCCCGAGGCCACCAGGTCGCGGCGGTTCGCTGTCAATCGTCCTGCACACTCACATGCCCCTCGTTGTTGGGCACGGCACTTGGCCGTTCGGTGAGGAATGGCTTTGGGAAGCAGTCGCAACCTCATACCTGCCGCTGCTTGACCTGCTCGACTCGGGCGCGCCACTGACGCTGTCGGTCACGCCGGTGTTGGCTGATCAGCTTGCTGACCCGGATGTTCCCGAAACCTGCGCGACTTTCCTGCGGGAGCTGCGTCCGCTCACACATGAGCTCGACATCGCTGAGGCGCGGGCTGAGGGCCGAGACGATGTGGCCAAGGCACTGGAGCATTCAGCCGCCGTCTACGAGGACGCAGCAGAGCGTTGGAATGAGGTGTCTGGTGACCTTGTGACAGCCTGGGGGCAGCACGCCGCTTGGACGTCGGCTGCCACGCATGAGGTGCTGCCGCTCGCGGCATTGGATGGCGCGGTCCGGCTTCAGCTGCAAACTGGCATCGCCTCACACCGCAAGCGGTTTGACACTTGGAAGGGTGGCTTCTGGCTGCCGGAGTGCGCTCACGCACCGTGGCTCGACCGTTTGCTGGCCGAGGCTGGTGTCCACACGACAGTTGTCGACTGGACTGATGTGCTCGGTCGTGGCGCCCCGCGCAACCTTGTTCCACACCGTTCGCCTGAAGGTCCGATCTTTGCTCCATTGGACAGGCAGCTCGTTGACCTTGTCTGGGCACAGGACGGCTACCCGGCTGGACCCGAGTACCGCAACCACCACGGGCTCACCACACATCACCATCGCGCCTGGGCCAATGACGGCACGGCGTACGACCCGGCCAGGGCATGGGAAGCCGTGAGGCGTGACGCCAAGGATTTCGTTGACAACGTTGAACGGCGGTTTATCGGTGCCGCTGGGTCAGTCAGGGACCCTCTTGCAGTTCTTGCGATTGACACCGAGCTGTTTGGTCACTGGTGGCATGAGGGCGTCTGGTGGCTGCAAGCCGTAGTCGCCGAAGCCGAGTTGCGCGGAGTCATGATTGAAAAGCTTGACGACGCTGTTGCCCGCAGGCGTCCCGTTCAGGTTCGAGAGGATCCACCCGAAACGACTTGGGGGCGTAATCGCACGCTCGAAACATGGTCAGGGCCAAAAGCAGCTGAGTACGCGTGGCGAATCCGCCGCAATGAATTGGCTGTCAGGGCTGCTGGACCGGATGCTGCCAGCCCAGATGATCTTCGCGCGCTTCTTGCCCTCCAAGCCTCCGATTGGGCGTTCCTCCATGACGGTGGAAGCACCGGGGACTATCCATTGCAGAGAGCAACCGCCCATTTGGAAGCCTTGGCAGGCGGAGTAGACTCCACAGTGCCTAACCCGCTTGCCCAGCTTGCGCCGGACCTGCGGACGAACGCACTTTTTGCACCATGAGCATTCCCCGCGTACTCATTCTCTCTTGGGAATACCCGCCGATTGTGGAGGGTGGGCTTGCGCGCCACGTGCGCAAACTCTCCGAGCAACTGGTTGCCACAGGTACGGCTGAAGTCCACGTGCTCACCCGAGGTGATGACACTTCACCCGCAGAGGAAGTCATGGACGGCGTGCACGTGCACCGCGTTGTTGAGCCAAGCCGCCCGACTGGCCTGAATGAGTTCATCGCTTGGATTGAGCACATGAACTCCGACCTGCTCGCCGCAGGCGTTGAGCTTGGGGACCGCTACGACTTTGACCTTGTCCACGGGCATGACTGGCTTGTTGCCTCTGCTGGAGACCACTTGGCCAAGCGCTTCCGCAGTCCGCTTGTGATGACAGTTCATGCAACTGAATATGGCCGCCATCAAGGTTGGGTCCAGGACCATCCCCAGTCACACATTCATGGTGTCGAGCGTTGGATGACAAACCGTGCCGACAAGGTGATCGCTTGCTCCGCCTACATGCGCGACCACATTTCCGACATTTATTCCCTTGACGATGGTCACGTGGAAGTCATCCCGAACGGGATTGACCCACTTGACCTGGTTCCGGTCAACGACCTTGAGACCCTCCGGGCAGAGTTCGCAAAGCCTGATGAGCGACTGATCCTCCTTGTCGGCCGGCTTGTCTACGAGAAGGGCTTTCACCTTGCGCTCGAAGCACTGCCGGGAATCATTGAAACGCTTGGCAATGTTCGTTTCCTCGTCGCCGGGTCTGGAACGGCAGAGGCTGACCTCAAGAGCCAGGCCACTGAGCTTGGGCTTGACGACCACGGCACGTTCCTTGGCTGGATTGGGGATGACGCACTTCACTCCCTCTACCGAATCGCTGACCTCACAGTTGTGCCAAGCCTTTACGAACCATTCGGACTTGTGGCACTTGAAGCGATGGCATCAGGCTGCCCAACAATCGTTGCCGACACCGGCGGCCTGCGCGAGGTTGTACCCGAGGGAGACAAGGTCGGCTTGCGCTTCAACGGCGGCGACGCGGAACACCTTGCGATCATGATCGAGCGCCTGCTCACCGATGACGCTCTTCGAGACCGGCTTGTTGCTGAAGCCTCCGAGCATGTACTGAGCTTCGACTGGGCTGATGTTGCTCGCAGTACCGCGGATGTGTACACGGATGTTCTTGGCCAGCAGGCCAAGTCTCCTGCGGCTTCCTGAAGCCGCGCCCTCCACTTACCGTTCCCTAGGGAGCCCCTTGGGGAGTTGGGTCAATCGCCCCAAGTCATCTGCGTTGGCTCGTCACGCATGCGAAGGACCTTGGCCGGAACGCCACCGATGACAGCGTTCTCCGGGACGTCCTTGGTGACAACCGAGTTGGTGCCAACGACCGAGTTGTTGCCAACGGTCACCCCACGCAGGATGCAGGCGCCGTAGCCAATCCAGCAGTTGTGGCCAACCTTGACGTCGCGCTTGTAAATGCCCTGAACGCGAATCGGCTTCTCTACATTCACAACGCCATGGTCAAAGTCGATCAGCATCGCCCGGTCGGCAAGGATGCACTCGCGGCCGATCGAAACATGTTGAAAGGAGCTGATCGTGCACTCCTGGCCGAGAACAGTCTTTGCGCCGATTACGACCTCGCCCTCATGTGAGCGGATCTTGCAACCATCGCCGATCCACGACCAGCGGCCAAGGTGGACCTTCGCGTTCTTGCCAATCTCAAAGGTGACATTCGGGCAGACGAAACAAATGCCGTCGGTGACAAGGCGGCCACGCCAGCGGGCTTTAAGCCAAACCCAGCGCAGGATCAGTCGCGCGTATTCGAAGCTGAACATGTGGTTGTGGGCCATGAAGCGCAGCATCACCAGCGGTCCGCCATGAAGTGGGGCAGGGGCAAGGCGCTGAATCTTCGGGTCTGACGCCTGAGGTTCCGCGGTTGCGCTTCTGTCGCTTGTAAGAGGTTTCACGCGTTGGATGGTAAGTCGCGGCACGCTCTTTTGGAGTCGAGGCATCGTCGGGACCGGGATCGGCGGCCGAGGCTGGCATTATCCGCAGGGCATGGCACGGCCCAATACAGCTGACGAACTGGCAGAGCAACTCCTCGCAGGTGACAGGCGTGCGCTTGCGCGCGCGATCTCCTGGGTTGAGGACGATGACGCTCGAGGCTGGGAACTTGTGCGCAAGATCTACCCAAAGACCGGCAAGGCACGCGTTGTCGGACTGACCGGTGCGCCGGGTGCGGGCAAGAGCACGCTGATTAGTGCGCTGACCCGGGCAGAGCGAGACCGCGGGACCAGCATTGGCGTTCTGTCAATTGATCCTTCCTCCCCTTTCACGCACGGCGCGTTGCTTGGCGATCGGATTCGTCTGACAGACCACTTTCTTGACCCAGAGGTTTTCATTCGCTCAATGGCCAACCGCGGTGCACTTGGTGGATTGGCCGAGGCCGCACTTCAGGCCGCACTGCTGATTGATGCTGCCGGCAAGGACCTTGTCCTGCTGGAAACCGTTGGCGTTGGACAGGCGGAGGTCGACATCATCAACCATGCGGACACGGTTGTTCTGGTTTTGATGCCCGGATCCGGTGATTCGATCCATGCGCTCAAGGCCGGTGTGATGGAGATCCCCGACGTGATCGTTGTCAACAAGGCCGACCATCCACTCACAGAGACAATGGTCCGTGAGATCCGCGGAGTTCTGTCACTGAACCCTCGCGGTGGCTGGATGCCCCCGATAGTCAAGACTGAGGCCGTTCACCACAAGGGCATTGATGAGCTGATCGAGAAGCTCGACGAGCACCGCGCCTTCCTTGAAGCAGAGGGAACGCTTGTCGAGCGCAGGAGCCGAAACCTTCGCTCGGAAGTGCTGTCAATCGCGACGGGCCGCATCCGCCGTGAGCTTGAAGCCAAGATTGATGCTGATCCGAGATTTGCCGAGTTGATCGAACAGGTGGCCGAGCGAAAGCTTGATCCTGCCTCAGCTGCAAGTGAGATTCTCGAAGGACTTAACGACGGGTGACAGGTCTGGTTTCTGCCAGCCGGTCGAGCGACCTAGGCTGAGGACGTAAAGGGGATCACCTGGGCGCGCGTCGGCGTCCACCCGTTGACCTCAGCAGGGGACTCAAGTACTGTCGGCAACTGTTACTGTGTAATTCTGACTTGCATTTATGCAGTGCTCCGGGGAGGAGAAAAGACATGTCACAACCGTCGCCTTACGGCCGGCTTGAGAAGATTTCTGTCGCAGCGTTTCTGGTCTGCGGCGTTGCGCTCTTAGCTCCGACCCTTTCGTTGGGCGCCACAACCACCCCAGTTGACGGATTGGTTGCCACAGGCGAGGGTCACTCATGTTCACTGGGCCTGGGCGGGCTGGTTCTCTGTTGGGGAAGGAACACTTTGGGTCAACTCGGCGATGGCACCTACAAGGCGCACAACTCGGCCCTGCCAGTGAGTTATTCCCCAACAGGCTCGGGGTACGCGAGCGCTCAATCGATTGCAGCTGGAGCTGACCACACATGTGTGGTCGGGCAAATAGGAGGATGGGTTGGCTGCTGGGGACTGAACATGAATCGGCAGCTTGGCGATGGCACTACAACCACCCGGAATCGACTCGTCGATGTGATTGGTGTTTCCGGTGCAACGGCCGTGACTGCCGGCAAGGCCCATTCCTGCGCGATCGTCCAGGCCGGGGCAGTCAAGTGCTGGGGTTCAAACACGGTTGGGCAACTGGGGGACGGAACGATCCTCTTGCGCAAGAAGGTTGTGACGGTATCCGGAGTGACCGGTGCGACGGCGATAGCTGCTGGGGACGCACATACATGCGCAATCGTTGCTCTTGGGGCCGTCAAATGTTGGGGAGCTGACGTCAACGGTCAACTCGGCGATGGCACGGCTACCTTGAGGCGAATGACCCCGGTTAAGGTCAGCGGGCTTACAGGCGCAACTGCAATTTCCGCCGGTTACGCCCACACATGTGCTGTTTTGGCCGCTGGCGCCGTCAAGTGCTGGGGCGCCAATGGTCTTGGCCAGATTGGGAATGGTGGATTTCCCATAGTCAACCGGCTTCCGGTGGCTGTTACGGGTCTCTCTGGCGCCACAAAGGTTTCGGCCGGTTATGGCCACACCTGCGCGCTCGTGTCAGGCGGGGCTGTGAAGTGCTGGGGCGGAAACGTCTCTGGGCCACTTGGTGATGGCACGACGGTCACCAAGAAGACGCCCGTCAGTGTTCTGGGAGTGACCGGAGCGAAGTCAATTTCCGCCGGTTACGCCCACACCTGTATCTCCCTATCCTGGGGTGTCCGTTGTTGGGGAGCGAACTATGCGGGGCAGCTGGGTGACGGGACTTTCACCCTGCGCAAGACTCCAGTGGTCGTTAGTGGAATCTACCCCGGGGGCTGAATCTTCCAAGCCCGGCTGAGCACCACTTTCATTCGGTTGACTCGGACCTCCGTCACCGGCTGACTCCAAGGCCTCATGACAACGAGTCAGCTTCTGGGTGAGTCATGGCATCAGATGAGAGAGGGAAAGTTGAGCTGACTGGTGTGACGGGTCGGGAGCTCCGAGGCAAGCTGGATTACCGCAAGAAGTTCAGTCCCGCGCCGCGCGAGCTCAGCTGTCGAAGGCGTCACCACTGCTTGCCTTCCAGTTCGCAGTTCAAGTGATGCCCCAGAGGCGGCGAGAAGTCGTGTGAGCGTGGTCGCGCTGGGGTCGCGGCGCCCAGACTCATAGAGGGCCACCGCGGACTGCGACGTGGCGGCGCGTTTGGATAGCTGAGCCTGTGTGAGGCCCGCTTCAAGCCGAGCCGTGCGAATCATTGCTGCCGGGGTCATGGCCCGATTATACCTGATACGAAATATTCAACACTCCGGTGAACTGTGCCAATTCACTGATGCAGCATGCGCGCAAGTGACCGTTGGGGAGCGTCGGTGCTCGCCTCCCCGGCTCTGCGTCACTCCGCCTCCGGCTCGCTCCAGACGGCGCCGGATG
>JBAXHG010000078.1:0-7521 GCA_037139015.1 Actinomycetes bacterium
ATTGGCGACGAGTATGTGAAGCGGGATTTTGGTACTGGAGCTTTGAAGATCACCCCGGGGCACGACCCGAACGATTTTGAGATTGGTCGCAGGCACAAGCTTCCAGAGCTTGGAGTGATCGGTGAGGACGGCCGGATGACGGACGCTGCCGGTCCCTACGCCGGTTTGACCGCCTCCGAGGCTCAGGAGCGGGTGATGGCTGACTTGGACGCACAGGGCCTCCTGCGTGGCGTTGAGGACTATCTGCATGTCGTTCCCTTCTCTCACCGTTCCGGGGAGCGGATTGAGCCTTTGATCTCTCTCCAGTGGTTCATGAACATGGAAGAGCTTGCTAAGCCTGCGATGGATGTGGTCAGAAATGGCGAAGTGCGATTCCATCCAGATCGTTGGGGACGCGTCTATCTGGACTGGATGGAAAACATTCGGCCGTGGTGCATCTCTCGGCAACTCTGGTGGGGCCATCGGCTCCCTGTCTGGTACCGGGGTGACGAGATTCATGTCGGACTTGATGCGCCTGAGGGAGAAGGGTGGATCCAGGATGAAGATGTTCTCGACACCTGGTTCTCATCAGCGCTTTGGCCGTTCGCCACTCTCGGTTGGCCCGACCAGACTCCGGAGCTGAAGGCTTTCTACCCCACAAACGTTCTTTCAACCGCCAGGGACATCCTGTTCCTCTGGGTAGCCCGCATGGTGATGATGGGCCTTGAGTTCACCGGCGAGATCCCATTCTCGGATGTCTATGTCCACTCGGTCATTCAGGCGCCCGACGGCCGCAGGATGAGCAAATCCCTGGGGACTGGAATCGACCCCCTGACTCAGATCGACTCAAGCGGAGCTGACGCGGTCCGGTTTGGTCTCCTTGCGATGAGCAGCACCCAAGATGTGCGCTACTCGGAGGAGAAGGTGCTCCAGGGGCAGCAGCTCGCGAACAAACTTTGGAACGCAGCTCGGTTCGGCCTGACGCTCATCCCGGAGGGGACGGTGGCTGCTCCTCGGCCCTTGACCCTTGAGGACCGCTGGATTCTCTCCAGGCTTGAGAGGGCTCGGGCGGATATCCGCGAGCGGATCGAAGGCTTCGATCTTTCACACGCAGCGTTGGCGCTCTACGACTTTGTCTACGGAGATCTCTGCGATTGGTATCTGGAGCTCGTCAAGCCACGCTTCGCTGAGGGAGAAGACTCGAAGGAGCTGTCCGAGAATCTGCTCTTCGTTCTTACGGAGACGCTCGCGCTTGCCCATCCGATCATTCCGTTTGTTACCGAGGCACTGTGGCCTCACCTCCCAGGAACCGAAGGACTGCTCGCTGCAAGGTCTGCTCCCGAGGCTGCGCCCGATCGGATTGACGCTGAGGCGGAGTCCGTGATCGGGAACCTGATTGAGGCAGTCCAGAATGTGCGTGGTTGGAGAGACGCAGCCTCTGTCCCAGCCGGCGGGAGGATCAGCGCCCGCTTGACCTCGGCAACGCTTGATCCAGTTTCGGAGCCATTCGCCCGTCTCGCACGACTGGACTTTGATGAGCCCCAAGCGCCCCTCGCGGCTTCAATCCCAGTCCCAGGTGGAGTGCTGGAAGTGTTTGAGGGCGGGGCGATTGATCCTGAGGCGGCAAAGGCCAGATTGGCAAAGCAGCGCGCTGCTCTGGAGGACGAGCTCGGTAAGGCGAAGGTCAAGCTTGGCAACACGGGATTCACCGACAAGGCTCCAGCTGAAGTGGTTGCGGCCGAGCGCGAGAAGGTGGACCGCCTCGAGCGGGAGCTGGAAGCGCTGTGACCGATGGCGCTTGGTCGCCTGCTGAGGCGACAGCGTTCCTCCTGGAGCGCGAGCTGTTTGGAATGCGTTTTGAACTTGACCGGATCAAGTCAGTGTTGGCTGAGCTGGGGAACCCCCACCAGTCCTTTCGCTCGATTCACATTGTGGGCACCAACGGCAAGAGTTCAACCTCCCGATTTTGCGCGGCGCTCCTCACAGCGGAGGGAGTCCGGGCGGGTGCCTATCTCTCACCACACCTTGTCGGGTTCAACGAACGCGCGCTCGTTCCGGTTGACGGCTCCCTCGAGCCTGCATCCCCAGAGGCGTTTGCAAGTGCAGTAGGCGAGGCTGCCCGAGCAGCCCAAAAGGTTGAACAGGGACTTGACTTAGGGGACTTGGTCACCCAGTTTGAACTCGTGACCGCGGCTTCATTCCTTCTGTTCGCGCGAGCGAGCGTTGCTGTCTCAGCAGTTGAGGCAGGACTTGGTGGGCGGCTTGACGCAACAAACGTTCTCGATTCTCCGAAAGTTGTCGTGCTTACCTCAATCGGCTTGGACCACACGCGTTGGCTTGGGTCGGATGAGGAGTCAATTGCTACTGAGAAGCTCGCTGTCGTGTCAGCTGGAGACACCTTGGTGATCCCAACCGGGCTCTCTTCGGAGGCCCGCGGCGTGGCTGAACAGAGGGTTGAGCGCTGTGGTGCTTCGCTAAGGGTCGTCGACCCGGCAGAGTCCCGCGGGGTTGACCTCGCCGCCGTTGGTGAATTTCAGTTGTCCAACTTTGCTCTTGCGGCAGCTGCCGTTGAGGAGACGCTTGGCCGGCTCGGGATGGAAGCACGAATATCAGCTGCAACCACGCTCGTCCCCGGCAGGCTTTCAACCGTGGGACAGGACCCACTGACCCTTGTTGATGCGGCCCACAATCAGCAGGGAGCGGCTGGTCTTGCCACCTACCTGCATTTAACTTCTGACAGGAACACGACAACGGGCGTGGTCGGCATGCTCGATGACAAAGACGCAGCCGGCTTTCTTGCTGCGATGATTCCCTGCGTGAGCCGCCTTGTCCTGACTCAACCATTGAACCCGAGGGCATTGAGTGCTGAACAGCTTGCCGCTGTTGCAAGAGAGCTTGGTGTTGCGCGTGAGGACTTGGTTGTTGAGGCTGATCCACGTAAAGCCCTTGAGCTAGCAAAATCGATCACCGACCCAGAAGGGACAGTCATTGCGACCGGATCAGTTCATCTTGTTGGTGACTTGGTCTCCAATCCGGGGGAGAGAGTGGTGAGCTCACTATGAAAGATGAGCCGAAGTTCTCAAAGATGATCGCGATCGTTGCCGGTGTAGTTGCGCTGACCATCCTCGTATTTTTCGGGGTTGGCTACGGACTTGCCAAACTCCTGCTCTGACCCTGCTGCACAGATCCGTTGCTAAATTGCCTTGCTCTGTTAAGCAGGGATAGACTCAGCAAGCTAAATACGACATTCCCAGAGATGGGATCGAAAGCTTCCCGTGGACATAATCACCAACCTTCTTGCCATCGTTCTTCTGGTTATCTGGATCGCACTTATTTATTGGACCTATGCTGACGCCAGGCGCCGGATTGACGACCGATTCCTCGTGACGTGCGCAACCGTTGGTGCCCTCTTTCCGTTCATTGGTGCGCTGGTGTACATGATTGTTAGACCACCAGAGTTCCTCGAGGATGTCCGAGAGCGCAACCTCGAGATCGCAGCATCGGAGGCAGTTATTCACGGTTCTGCTGGAGGCGGGGGAGTCTGCCCTCACTGCGACGCTCCAACCGACAAGGACTTTGTCCGTTGCCCCTCATGCTTGCGGAAGCTCCGAGAGCCGTGCGCAAGCTGCTCGCGTCCGGTTGAGCCAGAGTGGCGCATCTGTCCCTATTGCGAGGCCGATCCAAGGCAGGCCGGAGGAGCGAAGTCAGCTCGTCGGGCCCGTCCTGAAGGCACGGCCAAGGCTCCAGCCGCGGCGAGGAAGCCGTCAAACGCGTCTGCCAGGAAGAGCGAAAACCGAGCCAAGTCTCAGCCCACTGGGGAACGATCCGCAGTCAAGCCAAGCGCTTCAGAGCGTTCAGCCACAAGGGACCGGCCAGCCGTGAAGACATCGGAGACGCCAGTTGAGCAAACTCCAAGGACCGACACTCCCGTCGGCGAGTCCGAACACAAGGACTGACACCGCCCGTACTTTGAGCCCCTCGGAAAGAGCAGGGCTCATTAGACAGACAAAGAAAGGCAGCACCCTTAATGCAACGCACCCTGATTCTTGTAAAGCCCGATGCTTACGCACGTGGCCTCACTGGAGAGATCCTCGCTCGCTTTGAGCGCAAGGGATTGACCATTGTTGCTCTTGAGCAGCGCACCCTTGATGCCGCAACGGCAGGCAAGCACTATGAGGAGCACTCAGAGCGCCCATTCTTCGGCGAGCTCGTCGAGTTCATCACATCAGCCCCGCTTGTTTCGCTGGTTCTTGAGGGACACGAGGCAATTGCCGCAGCACGCCAGATCATCGGCTCAACCAACCCGCTTGAAGCGACTCCCGGCACGATTCGCGGTGACTTTGCGCTTGAGGTTGGCGAGAACATGGTTCACGGTTCCGATGCTCCAGAGTCTGCAGCACGTGAGATCGGGATCTTCTTCCCCAACCTCGCTTAGTTAGTTTGAAGTTCCTTCTCGCCTCAGCCTCTCCTCAGCGGCGCAAGCTGCTGACGGAGGCTGGGTTTGAGTTTGAGGTCGACCCGGCAGATGTTCCGGAGGTCGCGGAGGGACTGGAGCCCGCCCACATTGCCGTTGTAAATGCCGAGGCGAAGGCTCGCGCGGTCGCCAACCGGCACGACGAGGGCAGCGTTGTATTGGGCGCTGACACTGTGGTCGACTTGGATGGAATCCCGCTGGGGCAGCCAGAGGATGCGGAGCAGGCGCGGATGTTCCTGGCGATGCTCAGTGGCGGTGCTCACGAGGTACATACAGCCGTCTGCGTCGTGGCAGGCGAAGTGACGAGGACCGGCGTGTCAAGCAGCCGGGTCCACTTCCGGGAGCTTTCCGACTCAGACATTGACTCTTACATTTCGACCGGTGAATGGATTGGGAGGGCTGGGGGTTACGCCATTCAGGAATCCGGGGCATCACTTGTGACTGAAGTTGAGGGAGACTTCAACACTGTCGTCGGATTGCCCATGGATGTCGTGCGGCAGCTTCTGCCGGACTCCGTGCAGCCCGCCTGAGCATCAACAAGCCTCCGCTACACTCGCCCAGCTGGAGTTTCGGCCACCGCCAAGGTAATAAGCCGAGTCAACAAACAGCTACTTCTTCCTTAAAACATGGGCTTTTTCTCAGATCTCTTTGGCTTGAACGGGCGCGATATCGCCGTTGATCTCGGCACGGCCAACACGCTCGTGTATGTGCGGGGTCGTGGAATTGTGCTTTCTGAGCCAAGCGTTGTTGCAGTCGACCAACGCAGTGGAGAAGTCCATGCCGTGGGTGCCGAGGCAAAGCGCATGCTTGGCCGTACCCCCGGAACCATCTCCGCGATCAGGCCCCTCAAGGACGGGGTAATCGCTGACTTTGAGGTCACTGAAGAGATGCTCCGACACTTCATTCAGAAGGTCCATCAGGGCCGATTCGCCCACCCCCGAGTTGTCGTCTGCGTGCCTTCTGGAGTCACAAATGTTGAGCAGCGTGCAGTTGAAGAAGCCTGCATTTCAGCCGGCGCCCGCCAGGCGTACCTGATTGAGGAACCAATGGCCGCTGCGATCGGATCTGGCCTACCAGTTGGCGAACCAACAGGATCCATGGTTGTTGACATCGGCGGTGGTACATCGGAGATGGCGGTTATCTCCCTCGGGGGCATTGTTGTCGCCAAGTCAATTCGAGTTGCAGGCGATGAGTTCGACGAGGCAATCGTCAACTACGTCAAGAGGGACTACAAGGTTCTGATCGGAACTCAGACAGCCGAAGAAGTCAAGGTTCAGATCGGATCCGCTTTCCCGATGGAAGAGGAGTTGCAGGCTGAAATTCGTGGACGCGACCTTGTCTCCGGTCTTCCGAAGACTGTTGTCTTGACAAGTGAAGAGATCCGCACCGCGCTTGAGGACCCCATTCAGCAGATCCTCGGGGCTGTTCGGGAAACGCTTGATCAGACACCACCGGAGCTTGCCTCCGACATCATGGATCGGGGAATCATGATGGCTGGTGGAGGGTCGCTTCTGAATGGGCTTGTTGAGCGCATTCGAAACGAGACCCAGATGCCAGTGCATCTTGCTGAGTCTCCGCTGACCTGCGTCGCAATCGGCTCGGGCAAGTCGCTCGAGGAATTTGAAGCCATCCATCGCACGAAAAGGCCTGGGAGGAAGCGGCGCAACCGTCGCCGCTAACAGGCTGTGCAATCACTTTCAAGGAATGAAGCCGCGTGCGTAACGATCCGTTTCGTCGTCGGCGGGCAGTGCTCGCGCTCCTCGTGGGCGTCGCGCTCGTCCTGCTGACGGCCAGTTTCGGCTCCGCTGACAGCGGGCCACTACATCCTGTTCGGACCGTTGTGATGACGGTCCTTGGCCCAATTGAGGACGGAGCGAACGCCGTTTTCAAACCCGTCAGGGACGTTTTCGGCTGGTTCGGTTCGACGATTGACGCCAAGGGTGAAGCAAAGCGACTCAAGAAGGAGCGCAACGAGCTTCGCCGGCAGATTGTTGACGGAAGGGCAGCGTTGGCCGAGAATGACCGCCTGCGACGCTTGGTTGGCCTGTCGCGGCGGCTTGGCCTCGCTGACTATGGCCCGGTTTCTGCGACGGTCATCGGACGGTCTCCAACCGTGTGGTTTGCGACGGTTCAGATCGATCACGGAAGTGACGACGGGGTGAAGGTCAACCAACCCGTGGTTGACGGTGACGGGCTTGTCGGAACGGTCAGCGCTGTAACGCCGGGCACTGCTGTGGTTACCCTGATCACAGACCGGGAGTCTGGAGTTTCGGCCCGGATCATTGGTCCGGGAGACGAGGGGACTGTGGTTGCTGCAGGTGGTGATCCGGGGATGCTTTCGATGGAGTTGATTAGCCCCCGGTCACGGGTCAGGGTGGGCGAACCAGTTGTTACTGCGGGCACCACGTCGGGTCCGCTTGCGTCGTTGTTCCCACCTAATCTTCCGGTTGCAATGGTCTCTGCTGTGGATGCCAACCAGCTGCGGGCGGACGGAACAATCGCCTTGAAACCACTTGCTGATCTCAACCATCTGGACACGGTGGTGGTACTGACAAGGAGTGCCTGGAGGCCGTGAGCGAGAGTACCCCCACGGGAGCCTCACGCTGGCGACTCTTCGGAGTGGGGGCTGCAGCGCTTGTCATTCAGATTGCTGTGATTTCTCAGGTTCCACCGTTTTCTGGAAGCGCAGACATAGTTCCCCTTGTTGCGATGAGCGTCGGGTTGGTCCTGGGTTCGTTACGCGGAGCGATGTTTGGGTTTTGCGTTGGATTGGGGGCTGACTTCCTCTTTGTTCAGCCGCTTGGGCAGTACGCGCTGTTGGACCTCGCAGTGGGGTATGGCGCGGGCCGCCTGATGGAGCTGCGCAATCCGTCAGGGACACTCTTTGTTATCCCGCTTGGGGCGGGCGCGGCAGCGTTTGTCACGCTTGGGTTTGGCGTACTGCAGGTTCTTTTGGGCGGGGGTGCCAGTCTCAGTCTTGTGGTTCTCCGTCAATCCGCACTGGCCATTCTCTGGGGCGCGCTCCTTGCAGTGCCCGTCCACTCTGCCGTTCGGAGAGTCGTCAAGCG
>JBAXHG010000079.1:0-7516 GCA_037139015.1 Actinomycetes bacterium
ACCCCGCCTTGAGCGCATGATGAGTGAACTCAAAGCGGAAACACGGGGCGCCTGATGTCTGATATCGCAAACCCTCGCTACGGAACCCCAAACTGGGACTTACTCAAGTCGTGGTTCCAAGTGCCATTGGAGGACGACGGGCAGTTCTGGGCCATCAACCTCATGAAGTACCGGCCAATGGCCGACTACGCCGATGGTCGCGCGACCGACCTGACTGGCGAACAGGCCGACGACGAATACGTCCCGATTGAGATCTTTGAGGAGTTGGGTGCAGTCCTTGCGATTGGCGCGCGCGTCAAAGCCCAGCGCGCCGGCGACCCGCAGTGGGATCGAATCGCGATAGTCCGATACCCGAGCCGAGCTGCCTTCTTCGACATGCAACGCCGACCGGACTTCATTGAGGCCCACGCCCATAAGGACGCTGGAATGGAATTCACGATCGTGGTTGGGTCAGACGCAAGGGCCCTCCCAGCTGAGACCCCCTCCGCCGAGGCTGGGGAACTTGTCATGACCTTCCGAAACCTCGAAGAATCGAGTGGTCCTGCTCCAGAGGCAGAAGGCACCGCGCCGATTGCCAGTTTCGATGTCGAAGGAGTGATGATTGGGGACGACCGGATCTGGCATGAAGTCAGGTTTGACCGGATTCCCAGCAGTGCGATCGAAACACATGTCTCGGGATTCGCGGGAGAGCAGATTGTTGTCGTGCTTGATGTGCCGCTGATTGACTCGCTGGTCGAGTCGATCTCCTCCCGAAGCTGACCTGACTTGAGCAAACGGGGAAGGATGATTCCCGTTAATCCCAAGCGATCCGCTACTTGCTGTCTAATAATCGTTATAGGTAACTCAACAGAGAGGTGTTTCTAAACATGACTTTCCAAGAAGCAATTCAGGACGGGCTTTCAAAGTACGTCCAGTTCTCAGGTCGTTCATCCCGTGCCGCTTATTGGTACTGGGCTTTGTTCGCAGTGCTGGTCTACATCGTCACGGCCATCATTGACTCGATCCTGGGCACCGTTGCCCTGTTCTACGGGATCGCGGCAATCGCACTGTTTCTTCCAAGCCTTGGGGTTCTCTGGCGTCGACTGCATGACACCGGCCACAGCGGATGGTGGGTTCTGATCCAGATCCTTCCGCTGATCGGCTTCATCGTGATGCTCGTTTTCCTGCTCACCCCGAGCGAGGGACCAAACCAGTACGGAGACGGACCAGATGGTGGACCGGCAGTAGCGGCAGCAGCACCAGCTGCTCCTGGGGCACAGGCTCCTCCAGCTCCTCCAGCTCCTCCAGCTCCTCCCGCAGCTCCTGCACCACCAGCTCCGCCTGCACCACCAACTGACGGCCCGCAGGCCTAGTCACAAGCTGCAACCAGCATTCAACAAAAGCCCGTCTTCCCTGATTTACGGGGGAGGCGGGCTTTTCTGCGGGCTGGAAGGCCCTCTCAGCCCTCTTCAGAAGCTCGGGCTGCAACCTGCTTTTCAAGCTCGGCCATAACCGCCGGGTCTCGCAGGGTTGTCACATCACCAAGTGCGCGACCCTCGGCGATGTCGCGCAGGAGGCGGCGCATGATCTTCCCCGACCTTGTCTTGGGAAGGTCGTCGGACCAGATGATCCGCTTGGGACGGGCAAACTTGCCGATCCGCTCGGCCACAACCTGGTTGATCTCCGCCATGATCTCGTCACTCGTCGCATGGCTGGACTCAAGCGTCACAAATGCACAGATCGCTTGGCCACTTTGCTCATCGGATTGACCGATCACAGCCGCCTCAGCAACGGCAGGATGGGCCACGATCGCCGATTCAACCTCGGCTGTTGACAGCCTGTGGCCTGAGACGTTGACAACATCGTCAATCCGGCCGATAACCCACATGTCCCCGTCTACGTCCTGTCGTGCAGCATCGCCAACGAGATAGGTCTCCTTGCCAAAGCGCGAGAAGTAGGTCTCGATGAAGCGCTCGTCATCGCGATAGAGCGTCTTGAGCATCCCGGGCCACGGGCTGCGCAGGACGAGCAAGCCTTGGCTGCCGCGCTCAACTTCCTTCCCCTCAACCTCATCAACTACCTCGGCTCGAATTCCTGGCAGTGGCCGGGTTGCTGAGCCTGGCTTTGCGTTTGTGACTCCGGGAAGAGGCGAAATCATGATGTGCCCCGTTTCAGTTTGCCACCAAGTGTCAACGATTGGACACCTGCTGCCACCAATCACGAGGTGGTACCAAAGCCATGCTTTCGGATTGATCGGCTCACCAACTGAGCCCAGCAAGCGAAGTGACGAGAGGTCGTACTTGGCAGGGAGTTCAGCCCCCCACTTCATGCACGAGCGGATCGCAGTTGGCGCCGTGTAGAAGATCGTCGCCTTGTACTTCTCGACAAGCTCCCACCAGATTCCCTGATGGGGATAGTCAGGAGCGCCTTCGTACATGACGCTGGTCGTAGCGTTGGCAAGTGGGCCGTAGACGATGTAGGTGTGGCCTGTGATCCAACCTACGTCGGCTGAGCAGAACCAAACGTCCTTATCGGCCTTGAGATCAAACACGTGCTTGTGGGTCCATGCGGCGCCAGTGAGGTAGCCACCTGTGCCGTGGA
Source organism: Actinomycetes bacterium (assembly GCA_037139015.1). Lineage (GTDB taxonomy): Bacteria > Actinomycetota > Thermoleophilia > Solirubrobacterales > Solirubrobacteraceae > WLNJ01. The sequence continues at coordinate 2,581 of JBAXHG010000079.1, forward strand.
GGATGCCTTTTGGCTTGGCCGTTGATCCCGATGAGTAGAGGATGAACAGCGGGTGGTCGGCGTCAAACGGCTGGGCTGGACATTCAGGTTCGGCCGCTTCGAGTTCTTCATGCCACCAGACATCGCGGCCATCTGTCATGGGAGCGCCAGCGCCCGCATGCTTGACGACAAGAATGTGCTGAAGGCTTGGCAGCCCACCTTCCCGGCTGATGATCTCCGCGTCAACCTGCTCCTTGACCGGCGCCGTAGTTCCCTTCCGCCGCGCGCCACTGGCAGTGATCAGAACCTTTGCGTCAGAGCCTTCCATCCGCTCTGCAACAGCGTGAGCTGAGAAACCTCCGAACACCACATTGTGTGGTGCTCCGATTCGCGCGCAGGCGAGCATCGCGACGACCACTTCGGGAATCATCGGCAGATAGATGCCGACCACGTCTCCCGGCTCAACGCCCAAGCCCTTCAGGGCATTCGCTGCACGCTGAACATCGCGGTGAAGGTCTGAGTAGGTGATGGTGCGCTGGGAGTTGTCCTCGCCATGCCAGTGGAATGCGACCCTGTCGCCAAGCCCAGCCTCAACATGGCGGTCAACGCAGTTGTAAGACGCGTTGATTTCCCCACCCTTGAACCAGTCGTAGAACGGTGGGTTTGAGTCATCCAGAGCCGTGTCCCAGGGTCTTGTCCAGACAAGCTCTCGCGCCTGTTCCTCCCAGAAGCCAACTGGGTCAGCGTCTGCCCGGTCCCAGACAGCGGTGTCTGAAATCAGTGCTGAGCCAACGAACTCCTGCGACGGTGCGAAGGAGGCGCCTTCCTCAAGCAGCCGTTCCAACTCAACCTCGAGTGCCTCACCAACAAGTCGATCTGCTGCCATTGCAATTCCCCCTTGCTTCAAGACTGCTGTAGGTCAGGCTGGCTTGCCGTTCTTTGAAGCTTCGCGCTGTTCTGCTGCCCGCGTGCGTGCTTCGGAAGCCGATGGCCAAGGGTGGGCTTCTCCGTCATCCCAGGCTGGGGGACGGCCCTGTGGCCACTTGTTTCCGATGATCGCCGCAATAGCAAGGAACCAGAATCCCTGAATTACAGGAAGCGGGGAGAAAACCGGGATCGCGATCATCACGCCGGCGAGAATGCCGATGTAACCAAGGAAGCGCGTGAGGAGACCAACGCGCATTGCGTTGAGCGAAGCCATCGCGAGCCCGAAGGCGACCGCAACCGACCCAAGGAACTGCGCTCCGCTTGCGGCAACCATCGCCTGTCCCTTGAAGAGGCTCTGGGCCTGAGAGTAGGTCAGGCCGGTCTTGGAGAAGAAGTCTGAGGAGACCGAAACTTCAAGCGCAGCGACGAAGATGGTCGTCACGCAGAGAATTACCGCTCCGATGATCGCGAGCGCAGGGGTCACGCGGGGCACGCTTCCACCGCGGGCAAGCGTTGCACGGATCAGGAAGATTGTCGGCACCACGATGCAGAGGAGACCCACTCCCTTGATGAAGGAGCCTGCCAGCTGCGAGCTTGAATGCCAGTGGAAATACAGCAGATTGGCGGCAAAGTTCTTTGGTGGGTTGCTCAAGGGGCCCATGACCAGCGTCCCAATAATCGGGAAGAGGCCGGCCACCGCAGTGAGGATTGCGACACGCGGCGCGAAGCCTTGTTCTACCTCGACTGTTTCTTGAGCGCTCATTCAAGTCGAACCTTACCCGCAGAGCAGGTATCCTGAGAGTCCATGGACGGCCCCGAAGGATTCTCATTCCCATTTGGCGACTCAGACGACATGAGTCGTCAGTTCGCAGAGATGTTTGAACAGCTCCAAGGCGGGCAAAAGCTCGCTTGGGCCGACAACGCTATTCAGCTTGCCGTGACCCTTACGGTCGCAGCCATCAACCGCGTCAATATTCAGGGCACGACCGCAGAGCAGTCGGAGCAGATCCGCTCTTGCATGGCCACGGTCTTCCCAGAAGCAGTCACCTTGGTGCGCGAAGCGCGCCAAGGCCTTCAGTAGCTCTCAGGCCCTCAGCCTCAAGCAGTTCATGACCGCTGCGCTTCGCGGTGCTCTTTGCCCGCCCGACGGACTTCTCCGAATGACCTGAACCCAAAGATGAAGATCAGGGCGGCAAGGCCGAGCAGGAAGCAGAAGACCGCAATCGCGAGCTGCTGCCCCACCGAGTAGGCGGCCACCACCGTCGCTGGGGCCGCTGTCGCAAATACCTTCACGATCAGAGCCTGCTGAACACCAGCCCCACCCGGTGCAATTGGGACCGCGGTTGCCACTGCCGTGCTCGCCAGTATCAGCAGCACATTGTGAATATTGGCCCCGATGCCGAAGGCGGTCAGCATGAACCAGAATGCCCCCGCCTTGGCAAACCAAGCTGCAAGCTGAACCAGCCAGACCTCACGGAAGTAACGCGGTCTGTCAAAGATGATCGTCAAACCCTGTCGGACCCGCTGCCAGAAGGCCTTGACCCGGACAGAGAGCACGGCGAATATCAGCAGCACCATCACGGCTATCGCCGTGATCAGGAAAAGTGTCCTGCTGGGGTTGGTAACGAGCCATTGGACATCAACGGCATTCAGGGTCTTCATGTCTGGGAGGCTTGGAAATACGCCGATCGCGGATGCGTAGATCAGGACTGGAATGGCAATCATGAAGTCGAAGATCGCCTCGACAAGAAAGCTGGACGCAACTGCGGGATAGCTTGAACCACGCACTGAACTGTGGACGAGGAAGAGCTTGATGATGTCGCCGCCACGGGCCGGAACAATGTTGTTGAAACCAAACGCGGCAACATAGGCACCCCAGATCCTGCGCCACTGAATCTCCTCACCTGGGTATGCGGCGCGCAGGGTGTTGAAGTACGCGCGGGATCGAATCGTCAGGTTCAACGCGAACAACCCAAGGGCGATCAGGAGCGGAATTGGCTTGACGGCAGCAAGATCACCGAAGAAGTGACCAAGCGAATTCCAGAAAGATGTTGCCAAGACCTGTGATTGCACGGACACTCAGGGTACGCTTCCCGGGCGGATGACTGAAACCCACTCACCAACGCTGTGGTCGCGAGTGTTCGCGATGGCATATGACAGGGTTCTCGCGGTAAGCGAGGAAGGCGGCCTTTCGGAGCGTCGAGCGGCACTGCTCGCGCAGGCGAATGGAAGGGTTCTGGAACTGGGTGCTGGCACTGGGCTGAACCTGCCCCATTACGCCAGCACCGTTGAGGCCTTGGTCCTGACGGAGCCTGACCCACACATGCTCAAACGGCTGCGCCACAAAGTCGCTGCTGGTCCTCAGACAGCATTCATTGAGGTCAGCGCAGCCGACGCTGGGGACCTCCCATTTCCCGATGCGTCATTTGACACTGTCGTTTCCACCCTTGTCCTCTGCACCGTCCCCGACCCTGAGCGCACGCTGCGCGAGGCTCACAGAGTCCTCAAGCCCGGAGGCCAGCTGCTCTTCATGGAACACGTGCTCGGCAAGGGCGCTGTTGCAAGGCGACAGAGGTTGATCGCAGGCCCGTGGGCTGCGTTTGCATGCGGTTGCAGGTGTGACCGTGCGACACACGACACGATTGCCGCGTCAGAGCTTCAGATCTCCCACTTGGAACATGGACGGATGCCCAAGGCAACCAAGTTCCTGTCCCCTTTCATTGAGGGTCGCGCGACCCGTCGCGAGGCCTAGTCTCTGACCATGCCCAAGTTTCTTCAACGCCTCAAGCCAGTCGAGCACAACTTCGAACTTCCGCTTTTCGTAACGATCTTCACCGTCGCATTCCTTGTCGCGGCGCCGGATGCCCGCTGGTCCAGATACGCATCCATCTTCCTGTTGGCGACATCCATCCTGCTCTCACTGCACGCCTCTGAGGTTGTGCGCGGGCGCCGACATGTCGCGATGGTTGTGATCGCTATCGGCGTAGCCCTCGCTGCCTATGGAAACTCAGTCTCCGGGGCCCACAACATCCGCGGCGTGGGTGAGCTGATTGTCGTCTTCCCACTCATCCTTGCCGCCACGAGGGTCGTGATGTGGATCGGGCGCCAACGCGTGATCACCGGCCAAGCTGTCATCGGGGGACTCCTCGTCTACCTGCTGATCGGCCTGATGTTTGGCCAGATCTACGGCGGGATCATTGACCTCAGCGACATTCAGTTCTTCTGCCAGCACGCGACCACCAGCGCATCTGACCGTGTCTACTTCTCCTTCATCACGATCACAACAACCGGCTATGGGGACTTCACTCCATGTACGAGAATCGGCCATTCGTTCGCCATGGCTGAGGCGATGTTCGGTCAGATCTACCTCGTCACGATCATCGCGCTGCTGATCGGAAACATCGGCCGTGAGCGGATGCCGCGAGACGAAGTCGAAGCGAAGGCCAAGGCCGCCGCCACAAAGTCGGATTCACCCAGCTAGACCCGATCCGGCAGGCCGTATTGGCGTATCGGGCGTATGGCGCAGTGGAGCGACTCAGGCGGGAATCAGCACTTCGCCACCCCTTGCGGGTGATGAGGTGATGAAGCGCGACACGGCCTTCTCAGGCTCCCCAACTGGCTCGAGGTGCACTGTGCGGGCCACAGCCCGAAGTACGACGTCCATCTCGGCCATCGCGAATGAGAATCCGATGCAGCGCCTTACGCCACCGCCAAATGGAATCCATGTGTAGGTACCTGGCTTGGTGTCCAACCAGCGTTCTGGCTTGAATGTTTCGGCGTCCGGGTAGATCTCCTCGCGCAGGTGCACGAGCTTGATTGCGGGGGCGATGAATTCGCCCGGTTCAAATTTGTAGCCGGCGATCTCAATCGGCTCTCCTACGCGACGGACAACAAAGTCAAGGACTGGACGCAGGCGCAGTGCTTCCTTTGCGACAGCATCGGACCAGATGGTTTCTTCCGTGCGTGATTCATCCTCAAGGCGCTTGAGCCCGGCTGGGTCACGCGTGAGGCGTTCGAAGGCCCATGAGAG
>JBAXHG010000080.1:0-7485 GCA_037139015.1 Actinomycetes bacterium
GCTCAACTGAAATGCCACGCTGGCATCCGGTTTCGATCAGCGGCTACCACATCCGAGAGGCCGGTTCGACCGCAGCCCAGGAGCTCGCCTTCACCCTCAAGGACGGCCTCACCTACGTCGAGGAAGCAGTTGCCCGTGGCCTTGACGTGGACGACTTCGCGCCACGCCTTTCATTCTTCTTCAACGCGCAGATTGACTTCTTTGAGGAGATCGCCAAATACCGTGCCGCCCGCCGCATTTGGGCCCGTGAGCTGAAAGAAACGTTTGGCGCCAAGGATCCCAAGTCCTGGCTGATGCGCTTCCACACTCAGACAGCAGGCGTATCGCTCACAGCCCAGCAGCCGCTCAACAACATTGTCCGCACGGCAATCGAGGCACTTGCCGGCGTATTGGGCGGCACACAGTCCCTGCACACGAATTCGTATGACGAAGCCCTCGCTCTCCCAACGGAGGAAGCGGTTCGCGTTGCCCTGCGGACCCAGCAGATCATCGCTCTGGAAACCGGAGTGGCAAACACAATTGACCCGCTTGGCGGCGCATACGCAGTTGAGGCGATGACCGACGAGATTGAAGCTCTTGCCTACGACTACTTCCGGCGCATTGACGAACTCGGCGGAATGGTTGAGGCAGTCAAACAAGGCTTCCCACAGAGGGAAATCGCCGACGCCTCATTTGAACTGCAAAAGGAAATTGAGTCCGGACGGCGCGTTGTTGTTGGCGTCAATGCGTTCACTGAGGGTGACGACACGAAGACAGAAATCCTCAAGATCGCGCCTGCGCTCGAGACCAAGCAGGTGGACAGTCTCAAAGCGCGCAAGGCCAACCGTGACAACGCGGCCGTTGACGCCTGCCTGGTGGCGCTCACCGAAGCGGCTGCCACGGACACGAACCTCATGCCACTGCTGCTTGACGCGGCAAGGGTTGAAGCAACCGAGGGCGAGATGATCCACGCAATGCAAAAGGTGTTCGGGTCGTACACCGAAACGCCGGTCTACTGACAAAGCACCAAAGGGGAGAGCAATGGCAATTCACGGAAGCGCAACAGAGACAATCAACGCACCCATCGCAGAGGTTTACGCAATAGCCGCAGATGTTGAGAATTCGCCCAAGTGGCAGCCTGAAATCAAGGATGTTGAAGTTGTCGAACGCGACAAGGCAGGGAACCAGACTCGGGTGATCACGAAGTCCGACGCCAAGGTGAAGACCGTGACGAGCGAGCTTGAGTTCAGCTACGACGAGCCCAACGGACTTTCGTGGAAGCAGAAGAAGGGCGACATGAAATCCGTCACTGGCTCATGGACTCTCAAGGACCTTGGCGACGGCACAACCGAGGCCACATATGAGATGACAGTGGACATGGGGCGCACTCTCGGCCTCATAATCAGGGGCCCGTTGGTTGATGTCCTGAGGGGTCAGATGGTCGACACAATGCCCGGCAAGCTGAAGGGCTTTGTCGAAAAGGGCTGACCACCAAGCCATGAGGGGCGGCAGGGCGGTACGATCCGCCCCGTCCCTCAGCCCGTACACAGAGAGGACCCATCAAATGAGCGAAACAGCCACAGACCGCAAGATCCGAGTAGTCGTTGCCAAGCCTGGCCTCGACGGCCACGACCGTGGCGCGAAGATCATTGCCCGTGCCCTGCGTGATGCGGGCATGGAGGTCATTTACACCGGCCTTCACCAGACTCCCGAGCAGATCGTTGAAACAGCGATCCAGGAAGACGCCGATGCAGTTGGCCTCTCAATCCTTTCCGGAGCACACATGACTTTGGTCCCGAAGATCGTCGAACTCCTGCGCGAGCAGGACTCCGGCGAGATCCTCGTGACTGTCGGAGGAACCATTCCTGCCGACGACATTCCCGAGCTGAAAGCTCTCGGCGTAGCCGAAGTCTTCACTCCGGGCGCCTCCACGCAGGCGATCATCGACTTCATCCGCGGCGCAGTACCGGCCTAGGAGAAGACTCAAGTAGAACCAAACGGGGGCCTCGTGCGTAAACTCATTGACTCGTCAGTCAGTTTTCGACGCTAAGCATCCCGCCCCAATCCATCAAGCAACAGGAGGACGAACGCACCGTGAAGATTTGCGTCCTGGTTAAAGAGGTACCGGACGCCGCAGTGGACAAGCGCATTGACCCAGCAACGGGTCGACTTGACCGCAGTGGTGAGAAGAACCTCAACCCATATGACACACACGCGATTGAAGCAGCAATGCAGATTCGCGAAGATGAGAACAACGGAACCGAAGTAGAGGAAATCGTCGCAGTGACGATGGGCCCGTCGGGTGCAGAACGCGCCCTTCACAAGGCCGTATCTCTTGGTGCCGACCGTTCAATCCACCTTGCCGACGACGTACTTGCCGGCAGCGACGTGGCTGCAACAGGCTACGCCCTCGCAAAGGTGCTTGAAACTGAAAACCCTGACCTTGTTCTGCTCGGTCAGCAGTCAGATGACGGCCAGTGCTACACGATCGGCGCAGTTGTGGCCGACCACCTGCAGATGCCATCAATCACTCAGGTAGTGAAGATGGAAGTTGATGCAAGTGGAGCCAAGTGCGAGCGTCAGGCCGAGTACGGCTACGACACCGTTCAGGTGCCGTTCCCAGCCGTAATTTCCGTTGGTGATGCCATCAACGAGCCTCGCTACCCATCGCTGAAGGCGATCATGGGCGCGAAGAAGAAGCCACTGGACGTCAAGTCCGCAGGCGACGTTGGCATTGAGGCAAGCAAGGTCGGAACCGAAGGGTCTGCCGTTTCATGCGGTGACTACAAGGCTCCACCTGCCAAGGAATCAGGTCGCATCATTGAAGACGAAGACACCAATGAGACGGTCGCTCAGATCGTCGCTTGGCTTGAGGAAAGGAAGCTGATCGCATGAGCAGCGTTCTCGTATACGCACTCCACAAGGATGGAGTCATCAACAAGAACTCACTCGGAGCAATCTCCGAGGGATCACGTGTTGCCGGCGAGCTCGGCGGACAGGTTGACGTTGTTGTCGTAGGTGGCGACGACCTCACCAATGACGTGCTTGCCGCACTCGGCAACTACGGCGCCAAGAAGGTCTACAAGGTCGCAGGACCTGAAGGACTTTCCCAGCCCGTAATTGACGCAATGGCACAGCTCGTTGGAGCCAACGGCTACAACTACGCACTCTTCGGAGGCGGCCTGCTCGGATTCGAGATTGGCGCAGGACTTGCCGCTCGCCTGAACGCTGGTGTGACCATGGAAGTCACGGCCATCAACGTTGAAGGTGGAAAGGCAGTTGCAGAGCGTCCGATCTTCGGTGACTCTCAGATCTCAATCTCCAAGTACCGGAGCGACCTGGGAATCATCATCGGCCGAATCAACGCATTTGAGGTCAAGGAGATCGGTGGAACCGCAGAGGTCGAGGACCTCGCTGTTGAGTTCTCACCATGGTCAACCAAGGCCACCATGGTCATTCGTGGTGAGCAGCGTGGCGCTGACATCAACATTGAGGACGCAAAGGTTCTCGTTGCTGGTGGACGTGGACTCGGTGCAGCAGAGGGCTTCAAGCTCTGCGAGGACCTTGCTGAGACTCTCGGTGGCGCTGTTGCTGCAACCCGTGCGGTTGTTGACGCAGGCTGGTTCCCATATGCAGGCCAGATCGGTCAGACCGGTAAGACGGTTGCACCGAAGCTCTACCTCGCTGCTGGCATCTCAGGTGCCATCCAGCACAAGGTCGGCATGCAGGGTTCAGAAAACATCATTGCCATCAACAAGGACGCAAACGCACCGATTTTCGAGTTCTCGGATCTCGGCATCGTTGGCGACCTGAACAAGATCATGCCCAAGCTGACCGAGGCCCTCAAGGCCAAGAAGGGCAGCTGATCACATGTCAGCCAACGGCAAAGTAGCTCCAATTGGATTCCCGCCTCCGGTGGACTCGCCAGGCGAGTTCATTAAGCGGGAAATTGATGGGGAGGACGAGCGGATTGAAGTCGGCGTAGTTATCGCCGGCGGAGGAACCGCCGGCCTCGCCTGCGCCAACCGACTCCTCCAGTTGTTGGCTGACGATCCGGAAACGATGGAGAAACTGGGTGAGGTCCCGGTTGCCGTCGTTGAGAAGTCGAAGACCTGTGGCGGCCACAACCTCTCGGGTGCCGTTGTGCGCCCGGAGCCGCTGGAGGAACTCTTCCCTGACCTGTCCCGTGAGGACTGGCGCAAGGAAGGGTTTGCCTTCGGTGAAGTCAAGAAGGAAGCCATTTACCTGCTTCCCAATGGCAAGACCAAGGTTCGTATCCCGCCGCCACCACCATTGAAGAACCACGGCAACGAGGTTCTTTCAGTTTCAGCCATGTGCCGCTTCATGCAGCAGAAGGCTGAAGAGGCTGGCGCTTACATCCTTACCGAGACAGCTGCAGCAAAGCTGCTGGTCGAGGATGGCCAGGTCAAGGGCCTTCGCTCAGGCGACAAGGGCCGTGGCAAGGATGGCGAGGAGCTTGGGAACTTTGAGCCGGGCGTGGACGTGGTTGCCAAGGCAACAGTGCTCGCTGACGGTTGCTGGGGAAGCCTTACCGGCGCTGCCATCCGTGAGTTTGGACTTGGAGATGACCGTGAGCCCCAGGTTTGGGAGCTCGGTGTCAAGGAAGTCTGGAAGGTTGCCAAGCCGCTCGACAAGGTGATCCACACGGTCGCAGGTTGGCCGCTGAAGATCAGTGCCAAGCACCATCAGATTGGTGGTTCATGGATTTACCCAATGAAGGACGAGAAGACCGGCGACGACCTGGTTTCCATCGGCTTCGTGGTGGACCTTGACTACGCCGACGCAACAACATCACCGCACGACGTGCTGCAGCAGTTCAAGACGCACCCACTCGTCAGGAAGATCCTTGACGGTGGAGAGCGTGTTGGCTGGGGCGCCAAGGCTCTGCCTGCTGGTGGCTACTGGTCCGTTCCGAAGCTTTCAATGCCAGGCGCAGTAATTGCTGGCGACTCGGGCGGACTTGTCAACACTGCTGCGCTTAAGGGCGTCAACTACGCCATTCAGTCGGGCATTCTTGCCGCTGAGGCGATCTACGCAAACCTGAAGACTGGCGAGTCGCTGGAGAAGTACGAGGCAGCCGTTGAAGACTCATTCATCGGCAAGGACCTTTATGAGGTCCGCAATGTACGCCAGCCATTCGCCAAGGGTCTGATCAAGGGTGGGCCACTGGTCAATCTGATGATCGCGACAAAGGGCAAGTTCCCAGGCGGTCGCTGGTCACTGCATCGCAATGACGCGCAGCCAATGTTCATCGGCAAGATGGACAAGAACTACCCGACTCCCGATGGGAAGTTGACGTTCGACAAGCTCTCCAGCGTCTACATCACGGGTAACCAGACCCGTGACGATGCTCCAAACCACATCCGTGTGCAGAAGCGCGTGCCGCGCGAAGTTGCTGAGACATGGAAGTGGATGTGCCCTGCTGGCGTCTATGAGATTCCAGATGACGCACCAGAGACCGGAGACGTGGATGTAGTCGTGAACTACACGAACTGCGTCCAGTGTGGTGCCATCACAGCCAAGGGTGGACGCCTTACGCCACCTGAAGGTGGCGATGGTCCGCTTTACCAGATCACTTGATTTAGAAGGCTTTCGAGGCGGGTTGACGGACTCATTGAAGTTCGTTGACTCGCCATTCGAAACTTGTGGCAATCCGGTGGGTTGGTAACAATCGTGAAGATGCCGAAGCGTTTATTGATTCTGGCCGGGGCTCTGCTCGCTTTGACTGCGGGATCTGCTATTGCTGCGCCGCTTGACGAGGTTCCCAATGTGCGGCCGACGGTTGTGTTCCCGGAGCGTGCACGCGGACCAGCTTCTGGGGCCGCGGCACCAGCATCAGTCAAGGTCACGAAGTGCTCTACGAGTCCAACCTTGAGCGGCCGGCGCCTTTATGTTCAGGCGCACATGGGGGCTGTGACAGGAACGGTCACGATGCGGATCCGTTTTCATCTCTTCTACACCCCTTCAGGTGGCAGCGAGCGCGAATTGGTCGTTGCGGGACGGCTGGGAGAGTGGGAGCCTGCTGTTGGGGTCAAGTCAGTTCGCAATTGGACATTCAACAAGCAGGTTGATTCCCTGCCAGCGCCTGCCAAGTATCGGATGGACGTTGATTTTCAGTGGAACGGGACCGGCAGCAGGGTGATCAAGCACCAGACACTTCGCTCCACGAGCTGCTCTCAGCCGGATATCCGGCCTGACTTGAGGATCTCCGAGGCGTCATCCCGCATGATGGCTAGTGGGTCGCTCCGATACCTGGTGACCGTGACCAACCACGGCAAGGGGACTGCCGGACCTGCGTCATTGCAGTTGACGATCGGTGCCTCGCGATATCTCCCTCGAGACTCGCACGGGCGTGAACTGAAGACTGGCTCGCTGAAGGTGGGGAAGAGCCAGACCCTCACGATCAATGCCCCGGCATGCCCGGCCGCTGGATTGGCAACCCTTGAGGTTGACCCGGGCAATCTCATTGCCGAGGCTTCCGTTGCGGACAATCTGCTTTCGATCAGTTGCGACTTGGAGTCTCCGACGAAGTGACCAGTTAGTGCCCGAATGCAGGCTCTTGAATGCCTTCGGGGCCTCGCTCGCGATCAATCGCTAGACTTAACAACCATGCGTTCAGCAATTCACCCCGAATACATCGAAGCCAAGGTCACATGCACCTGCGGCAACGAGTTCACAACCAAGTCAACGACCCCGGAAATCAGGGTTGAAATCTGCTCGGAGTGCCACCCGTTCTACACGGGCAAGCAGAAGCTTGTGGACACGGGTGGACGGGTTGAACGCTTCCAACGTCGCGCGGCCAAGAGTCGCGACGACTCGGCCTGAGCCAGTCGGTCTGATGGGCGGGGAGGCCGACGGGGCCACCCGACTTCCTGACGGAAGGATTATGGCTGGGACTGATGCGCCTGTTGGCGGTCAGGCAATCCTTGAAGGCGTGATGATGCGTGGTGTTGGCATCTGGGCGGTTGCAGTTCGTGAGCCAGAAGGGGAGATTGAGATCCGCTCTTTCCCCTTGAAGTCGGTCTTGCGGCGACACCGCGTTCTTCGTCTTCCGATCATTCGTGGCGTTGTAGCGCTTGGCGAATCACTAGGGATTGGGTTCAAGGCACTGCAGATAAGCGCTGACATTCAACTGGGAGAGGAGGAGGAGCTCAGCCGCGCCGCATGGATCGGAGCTATGGCTCTATCCCTCTTGATGGCTGTGGGGCTCTTCTTTGTGATCCCAGTGGGTCTGACCAGTCTCGTTCGGGACCACCTCCACTCATCGCTTCTGTTCTGGCTTGTTGAGGGGATCCTCAGAACCAGCATCTTCCTCGGTTATCTCCTGGTGCTTGCGAAGATGCCAGACCTGCGGCGCGTGTTTGAGTACCACGGGGCAGAGCACAAGACAATCGCCTGTTACGAGGGTGGTGACCCGCTTGAACCCAAGTACGCAGAGCGCTATTCCCGACTTCACCCACGCTGCGGAACCAGCTTCCTCCTGAT
>JBAXHG010000081.1:0-7454 GCA_037139015.1 Actinomycetes bacterium
CCCTCAGGTTCCTCCCGAAGCCAGGGATAAACTCCATGCCTTCGTCCGCCTTCATCGCAGAGCAGCGCGCGCAATCGACGCACTGGGACCAGACCTCTTCGTCCACCGCTTGATCGAACGACTCGGACTTCGCACCTCCCTTGCTTACGCGGCATCTCCTCAGGCCGCAGAGCGCCTGCGGGCGCTAGCCGTCTTCGGCGAGATCGCTGCAGCCCATGTAAGACGCGACCCTCAGGCAACAGCCCGGGACTTTGCGCGGCACATCACAGCCATTGCGCGCGCAGGATTCGCCGACCTTGGAGTGCCACTTCCAGGTGGTGATTACCCGGCGGTTGAAATAATCGCGGCCGATTCACTGCGAGACCGGGAATGGGAACATGTCTTTGTCGTGGGCTTGGACACTGGTCGCAGGCCGAACGCGACCCGACAGCCAGCCGAGCCGCTTCCACAAGCCCTCCTCCCGGAGGCCCTTCCAGCCCAGAGTCTCGACGCTACTGCAGTGGTTGTCGGCAACCTCTTCGGAATCGCTACAAGCCGTGCGACTAGGCGCCTCGTTCTCTCCCACTCCCGGACTGGTCCGCGCGGCGACGCGCTCCACCCATCAAGAGAAGCCGAGGCGCTCCGCGAAGAGCTTGGAGCCATGTGGGAAGAACGGGAAACGGAACTCTTTGCGCCGGGAGAGACGATCAACGCGACGTACAAAATCCTCCGGGATGAACTGCTTGAAGTAGTTGAGACGACCGGTAGCTCCATGTTGGAGATGCGGTTGGATACTGGCGCCGAGGTAGACCAGGCGGTTGTGCGGTTCCTTGAACTGCTGAAGCTCTCAGCCCTCGCGGGCAGGCACGATGGTCACGCAGCTGAAGAGTCACTCGCCGCTGTCAATGAACGGATCCGTGCTGTAGCGACCGAGTCACAGAGAGAGGCGCTTGAGCGGTCTCCGCTTGACTCGTACATCTCCGATGCTGACAGGGGAGACAAGGATCGCGATCGAGCGGTCGCAGCAAAGACAGAGCCGTCCCTGGAGGCGTTCCTGCCCCGTCGGGGCGAAGGGCTTGCCTTGTCAGCAGGAGACCTTGAGACCTACAGGACTTGCCCTCTGCGTTACAAGTTCTCACGTGTCATGCGAGTCCCTCAGGACCCAACGATTGCCCAGAGGTTCGGGATCGTCGTGCATCAGGTTCTGGAGCGTTGGCATCGCGGTGAGGGTGGTTCAGAACTTGAGCTCCTGAGCTTGCTTGACCGCAGCTGGAGACGATCCGGCCTTGGCGAAGGAGAGCGCGAAAAGCAGCTCAAGGTCAAAGCCAAGGACGCGCTCATCCGTTACCACGCGCGTGACTTGGAGCGGGACGCACAAGCCAAATGGATTGAAAGGTCGTTCTCTTTCCGCGTCGGGCCACATATGGTTCGAGGTCGAGTTGACCGGGTTGACGAACTGGGCTCCGGCGAGTTCGAACTGATCGACTACAAGACCTCGTTCCCAAAGACAGTCGAAGAGCTCCGCGAGGACATCCAACTGACGATTTACGCCATCGGAGCAAATGACGCTTGGGAGCTGGAAGCGACCCGGCGCTCCTACTGGTACGTCCTTGACGACGAGCGGACCGAGGTCCCAGGTGATGTCAACCGCGAGCAGATGGAAGAAACGGTCCACAAGGTTGCAGAGGGAATCCTGAGCCAAGACTTTGAACCGTCGCCGTCTTACAGCGCGTGTTCATGGTGCGACTGGCGGCTGGCCTGCCCAGCAGCCGAGCGCTGACGAAACTCGAGCCTCAGGCCTCATCGCCAGCATCGCGCTGGCGCAGGAACCGCTGAACATCGCGTTCGATCGAATCACCGGAGGGAATCTCTTCCTCCTCATCATTCTCCTCTGCCGCAGCCTCTTCAAGCTGTTCCACAAACCCGCGAAGGTCGGAGTCGTGCTGGACCGCCTGCTCAACTTGCCGCTCCTGCTCGACAGCATCGGACTCCAACGCCTCCGCATCAACAATCACTCCAGTGAGTGATTCCATCCGCCTTACAAGGGCCAGCGCCGCCTTCGGATTGGGCATCGCAGCTATGTAATGCGGCACTGCAGCCCAGAGGCTGACTGAGGGTATGCCGGCCCGAGAGCACGAGTAGTGAAGCGCGGATGTGATGCCAGCCGGGCCTTCATAGTTGGAAGGCACCAAACCCAGCCGTTCAGAAAGGGCCGGGTCGGACGCAGAGCCGGCTATCGGAACTGGGTGCGTGTGTGGAACATCTGCCAGGAATGCCCCGAGTGTCACAACCATGGAGCATCCGAGCGTCTCGGCCAGTTCCAGAAGCGTGTCACAGTACCTGCGCCAGGAGAGCGCCGGCTCTGGTCCGGAAACGACGATCAGGTCACGCGGAGCGCGGGGAGCGAACACCTCGCTCAGCGTTGTCGCCGGCCAGACAAGCTCCCGGACTTCACCGTCCACAAGTCGGATTGTCGGTCGTGTCTCACGAAGGTCAAGAAAGGGCTCCATCTCGATGCGCGCGAACTCGTTTCCACCGAAGCTGTCCACCATCGAATTGACTGCGAGGCTGGCGGAGTCACCAGCGTCATTCCAACCGTCAAATGCGCACACCATTGCTGGAGCTCTGAGTCCCGACGGTCGGTGATCCCACTGGACTGAATCCATCACAACAAAGGTAGCCGATGGTGGCGATCAGACAAGAGCGTCAACCGGCCGCGGTGGCCGAGTCCTACTTCTTTGCCTTTGACTTGGGAATCCGGAAGTAAGTCTTGATCGACTTGTAGAAAGGCCAGCGGGCAGCAAATCCGTAGTAGCCGGCCTTTTTGACCACTCCGATCCAGACGATTACACCCTTGGAGTCGGCGATCAGGGTCTGCTTCTTCTTGTCGTCCGTTCCGTTCTTGGCGATTGCGAATGGGGTCTCAAGGCGAGCCGCACCGTATGGCAGCGGGACAGGATGCTCACGCGAACCCTTGGCGGGAAGTCCCATTAGCTTGATCGCGAAAACCGTGTACCCCTTCTTCTTCAGCTTAGTCTGTGCCTTAGTGAGTTTTGGTGTCGCAGTGTTCGTCAGTACTGCGCGACACACGGGTCCAACAGCGTCGCCCAAGACAAGCTTTGGTGGTGCGTCCGGGTTTGCGGGGTACTTGGGGTTGGCGATGTAGGCGCGGGCAGCTAGGACAAACGGCGTGAGTCCACACTTGATGCGAGTTTTAACGCCACCGCTGCTGCCAGTGAGTCGGTTCATCACCTTGATCTTGATTCCGAAAGCGCACTTGGCCTGTCCAGTGTTCTCGCTGCAGAGAACGACGAACTTGAAAACAGGGGTCTTCAACGGTGCGCTGAACCCCTTTGAGTTCTTGGCATAGACAAGGAATGTGGCCGGATTGCCTGTTGTCTTATTGATCCCGTCGAACGAACACGTCCTAACCGGGACGGATGTCGAGCAGACCATGTTGGCATGGGTCCTCTGAGCAGCAACAACCTTGTAGCCCGTAATCGGGGCTCCACCGTTTGACTTGGGGGCAGTCCAGGTCACGGTCACTGAACCATTGCTGGGGTATGTGCCCGGGGCAGGAATCCGCTGTATTACCTTCACGCCCGCCGGGAGTCCCGGAACGGTGACCTTGGGCTTCTTCTTGGCCGCGGCCAAATGGCCTGACTGGGCGGGAGCCTTAAGGCTTTCAAAGACGCGCTCTTGGGCTGAGGCCACAGAGGCAACAGCCACCTTCCAGGCTGGGGCGGCCCTTGCATTGTGCTTCCGGGCAGGAAGTGGGAGCTGGGGTGCCAATGAAGGATCAGTGATTGCAGACCATGGTCCGTTGCCAACTCCATTGATGGCACGGACTTTGAATGTGTAGAGAGTGCCGTCGGTGAGGCCTTTGACAGTGCAAGTAGTGCTAGGCGGAGCAATCGTGCATGTCTTGTCACCCGGAATCGAGGTGACCTCGTAGCTCGTGATCTGATCTCCGCCATTGTTTGCGTCGTTCTGTTCAAGGGCGTCCCAGCTGACCGTGAGTGCCCCTGATGCGGGAGTTTCCGGCAGTGCGGAAACGGGATTCTGCGGTGCTACGGGAGGCGCCGTGTCCTGAAGCAAGGCACACCCCTGAAGGCTCGGGTTGACATAGGCGCTGTTGTCAGCTCGAGGGTCGTCAAGCCAGTAGGGAAGCTTTGTTGTGCTGTCGGTTCCTGTCTTGGTGCTCAGGAACGAGGGGAGTGGAGGGTCTGCTGTCGCGTCGCCGGCCGGGAGAGCGCTGAGCGGGAATTGAGAATTGAGTACCCATGCCTCGATTGGATCCGTGGGATTGCCGTGTGAGTCAAGCGGAATGACTGTCTGAATCGAGACGAGGTCATCACTCGTGTAAGTGTGCGGATCACAGTGGTACCCAATCGTCTTGGTGCCATCGTCACCGGTCGGGTCGGTGACAACAACATCGCTTCCCCCGGGGTCGTCAGAAGGTGGAATGTCTCCTGGCCCTGGAGCGCAGGCTGGGTCGTTCTTGCACTTGTCGAGGATCGGGCCAAGGTCAGGAGTGGGACCGTCAGGGTCGCCTAAATCAGGATTCAGATCCTTGATCTTAACCGGGTCAATCGGCACGGGAATCTGAATGGGAGTCGGATCAACAATGACGACTTTTGGCGGCACTCCAGGCTCTCCACCAATGTCAATCCAAGTTTGGAGACTGATCAGGCAACGACCATCCAAGCGGGAAACAGTGTCCGTTATCTGATTGGTGCCGGCAGGGCAATGGACTCCCGGAATGGGCTTGTTGGGGTCGGGAGTAAAGGGCGTTCCGAGGGAAGAACTGGCCAAAACTCCACACGTCCCGAGAGTCAAAAGACCCACGAACCAGCGCTGGCGATTTCCCTTCCTCATCTGTGACTCCATAGAAGCATCAAGGAAACGGGTGTTTCCATACTGCGGTTTTAGCACTTGACGGCCTTTTACGCGACAGTCGGGCCGTGTTCGCCCCAGACAAGCCAAGCCGCTCAGGTCTCACCATCTGCTGTTCCATTCCTGGCTGTAAGCCCCACATGAAGCGGGGGCCTTGGCACGCCAGCGTCCTACCCCCCGTCCTCTCTTGGAGAGCTGGATCTGGAAAACGCCCGATGGCGCACTCGTACCGTGGGTAACAGGACGCCATCTGCGTCTCACTACCTGCTCGATTACCACCTTCTGGCCGGCGAGCCGACACGGCACAATTCCCCAGGCATAAGGCGTTCTTCTCGGCACTTCGCGGAACGGCCACTTGAAGCTCTTGAGGGCCGGCTTGGCGCGGTCTGCGGCGATGATCTCAGGCGTCAGGTCTCTGACCGCGACGTATTTGCTGGCGAACCAAAGGCCACCAGACCAATTCAGGTTGTCCCTCACTCCATGCCAGAAGAGCGCGTCCACACCGGCGGCCCAGGAATGCCAGAGGCTGTCAGTCGTATAACGCGCGGCGAGCGCGGGAGACTTGCCATAAGCGGAGCTTGGAGGGTTTGTCCACCAGTCAAACTCCGTCACCCACATCCGCTTTGCGACCTTCGGCAGCGCAGTTCCCAAACGAACAGCGGCAGCAACCGCAGAGCGAATTGCCGGGATGTCGGCCATCAATCCCTTCTGCCCAGAAGAGTCCGGGCCACGGCTCGGCGAACCAACAATGTCATAAGGGTGCTGAGCCCAAATGTCAAATGAGACCGGCCCACATGAGCCCTTCGCGCTCCAAGTTGACCCACGGCGCTGAACGCACAGCACTGCTCTGGCAAACGCTTGCGGATAGGTCCCTTGCACGATGCCGCGAGTCCTCCCGAATGGAGAAAGCCCAGCGGCGACAACCTTCACATCGGTCCGACCTCCAGCGCGAAGGCCGGTATAGAAAGAGTTGAGGAGGGCCCGATAGAGGTCCGCACCCACAAAAGCACCGCTATCGAGCTCCTGAGGCGCCAAGTGGGTCGAGATGTTGGGCTCATTCCAACCTTGGAAGTACTCAACCTTTGGAAGCAGCCTGTCGTACGTGTTGTGGCGATCATTTCCGTCGTATCTGGTCGCCAAAGCCTGGGCCAGATTGCCAAACTCAGTGGCGTCAGGTCGCCAAGCGCCTGGATGTGTTGAGAGCTCCGCACCGATACTTCCGACGCCGCCATTGCCGGGGCGATCAGATGTCTGCGCCCAGTCCGGTGCACTCTCCACCTGGAGGAGAACTGGCAGGCCAGCACCAGTCCCAGGTCGAAGGTCAGCAGCGGCTCGCAGCATGTCATCGAGGTGACTTATCGCGGACTGATCAAAGTTTGAATCCCCCCAACCCGTGGCATCGGCCGGCCGGGTCGGCTGTAACTCACGCCACGAAACAGACACCCGCTGGAACCGAACTCCAGTCGAGGCGATCTTCTTCGAAAGCGCCAACGGGGATCCTGCTCCGCTGCCCATTCCTGCCATCTCCTCCATCCCAAGCCAAAGGGGATGAGGGACAGCGAAAGCAGTGGCGGGGAGTGCCATGGCAAAAAAGGCGGCAAAAGCCGCTGTGGTCAGCGATCGATATCTCATCCCAATAGTTCCAACACGCGAAAACCGCAATGGTTCCGCGGTCCTCGCTCATCAGTCAAGCCCCAGGACATCACGGTAGCAGTGGTCAGAGCCCCTGGCCGCTGTCTGCCGAACCCGATTCCATCCTCTTCCTGCGCTCCCCAAGCGACCGCTTGGCCAGCTGCCAGGCCACGAACAGAAGAAAGACCGAGAAGATCCTCCGCAGCGTGGTCTCCGGCAGGTGCAGAGCCAGAAAGCTTCCTGCGGTGACTCCAACAATGGCGACCAGTCCGATTGTGAGTGCTGGCCTGGCTCTCACCAACCCAGTTCGATTTTGCGTCCAGGCTCCAAGTGCAGCAACGGGGATCATTGCGAGCAGCGAGGTTCCCTCCGCGGTCGTCTGGGCAACTCCAAACACCAAGACGAGGGCAGGAACGAAAATCGCTCCGCCGCCGACTCCAAACAGACCTGAAAGAACTCCAGCTGAAATACCAACGATGATCGTCTCGACAATCATCGGATGAACATCAGAATCGCGATGGTCACCTGAAGCCCAGCAAACATCAGTCCCAAAGTGTCCGAGTGGAGTCTTGCCGCCAGCCGCGTTCCAAGCAGAACCCCGATCATTGCCGGAAGGCCAATCAAGAGCGCTTGGACAGGGTCCACTTTACCTTCGATTGCAAAGATGGTTGCTCCGTAAATGGCAATGAAGAATACGGCGGCCAGCGATGTTGCCTGCCCGGTTTTCTGGTTCCACCCGAACCAAAGGACGAGCATCGGCACAATCACAACCCCTCCGCCGACACCGAGCAGACCGCTCAACAACCCGGCGCAGATGCCCACAAAGATCAGTCGAAGGGTTCCAGGGTCGTTCACTAAGGGCATACTAGGCGCGTGTGCGCTTATCAGCCAGACGCTGAACTGCTCCTGCCGCTCCTGCGTGCCCCTGAGGCAACAGCGATCCTTCT
>JBAXHG010000082.1:0-7449 GCA_037139015.1 Actinomycetes bacterium
GAAGGCAGATGACTCTCTAAACGACTGAACTACACGACGGCTGAGGCTAGACGCCGGTGATCTGACCCTTCAGCTTCGCGTACTCAGCGTCGGTCAGCTTGCCCTTGTCATGAAGGCCGGAAAGGCGCTCGAGCTCGGTTGCTGGCGAGGCTGCTGCTGCCTGCTCACGGATGTAGTCATTCATCTGACCCTGCATCTCCTGCTGCTGCTTGATGGCACGCTCACGCATGCCGGATCCGCGGAAGATCAGGTAGACAAACGCAGCGATGGGAGTCAGGAAGATAAGGGCGAAAACCCAGAGTGCCTTTACGGCTCCTGACATCTCGTGATCACGGAAAAGGTCCGAAATGATGGTGATCAGGATCCAGAACCAAAGAACCAGGAAGAAGATCGCGAGGGTTGTGACCAGCGCTTCTCCAAGGCCATAGCTTGCCAGTGGCATGCAATTCCTTTCATTGAATTTAGTCCCGCTTTCTGCGGGCCTGGAAGTGGACTCTACCTAGACCTGCTTCCGGCACAGGAGAAAAACTTCAGGGGCTACTGGGGTCGCTAATTAGGCCCGTGGAGTCTTGGAGACCTTCACGTCGAAGAACACGCGGCTGTCTGACTCCGTGACCTTGGTGACTGACACATACATGTCATAGACCTTCCCGGGAGCCTCGCCGATGGAGCAGGTCATCTTGGTTCCCACCTTTGCCGTCAGGTCAGAGGGACACTTGATCGCTGGAACCTGCGAGGCGGGCACCCCCACAATCTTCGAAAGTTCAATGGCGCTCTGCTTCTCCACGTCAGCTTGAGACATTGACTTCCCTCCTACAGACGCGGAGCATGCACTCAAAGAAAGACTTGCCACGCAGGCGGTAAGCAGGAGGCCGGAGCGAATTGGTCCTCGACGTCCACCTGGAACCTTGAGGGCTGACGAGGCCGGAGAGAGCTTGCGAAGCGGGACCGGCGAAACATTGGGCATTAAGGCCCTCCTGATGGAATTTTTCCTAATACCCCATTAGACAGGCAGAGTGCCCGCACTGCAACTCAACATTTGGCAAAGAGTGTCCCGGGTGCACAATGTCGACTTTTCCCGAGCACCCTCGGACGCAGTCCATGGGCACCAGTCCGTAGGCTGGATTCCACCTATGAACTTGGAGATCGCAAATCAAATGACCTCATCCCTGCTCATCGGTGCCAGCGCCATTAACTCGAGCGAGCTTGCCCCAGTGGTCGCCGTTGCAGCAGCTGGAACGCTTGGAGGAACGATCTCCGTCATCTTTGGAAACCGTGGACTCCTCCTGCCTGCCGTTGTACTTGAGCTGCTGGCAGGCATCCTGATCGGCCCCCAGCTGGCAGGCCTACAGGTATCTCACCTTCTGCTGTTTATGCAGTCGCTCGGGGTGGGACTGCTGTTCTTCTTCGCAGGGTACGAGATTGACTTTGACCGGTTGAAGGGAGACCCCCTGAAACTCGCCTTGCTCGGTTGGGCACTATCGCTTGTTCTCGCCTATTCGATTGGCGGGGTACTCGCAGCCGCTGGAATAGTGGTGTCGCTGCTCTACACGGGCTCCGCGTTGGTCACCACGGCAATTGGCACATTGATCCCAATTCTCTCTGACTCCGGTGAGCTCAAGACCAAGGTGGGGACGAACCTCCTGGCGGTTGGAGCTGTAGGCGAGTTCGGTCCAATTCTCCTCCTGACCCTTTTCCTCTCGGGGGAAGAGACGGGACCCGAACTGCTCATACTCGCTGGATTCATCGGCATCTCTGTCGTACTTGCCCTGCTTATCTCGCGTTCAAGACGCCACGCCTTGCCACTCCTTGAGGGCTCCGCAGAAAAGAGCTCCCAGATAGTCGTGCGGTGGTTCTTCCTGCTTGTAATGGGCTTGGTTCTATTGGCGTCCGATCTGGGGCTTGACCTGCTCCTCGGCGGGTTCGCCGCCGGGATGATCGCGCGGCAGCTGATCGGAAAGCGGGAAATCAAGGAGTTCGAGACTAAACTGACCGCAGTGGCGTTCGGCGTGTTCGTTCCATTCTTCTTTGTTGTGAGTGGCATGCAGCTTGATGTCAGCGCTTTGTTCACAAGCGCGTCAGGGGTACTGAAAGTGCCGCTCTTCTTCGCTCTGTTTCTCATCGTCCGAGGGACGCCAGCTCTGGTTCTCTACAGAAAGACCCTGGACCGAACGGAACGAATTGCACTTGCGCTGTTCTCATCAACCCAACTTCCGCTGGTGCTTGCAATCACAATGGTCGCTCAAGAAGCGGGCCATATGAGGGCGGACACAGCCGCGGCACTCGTGATGGCCGCGGTCCTGTCAACGCTGGTCTATCCAATCCTCGGGCTTCAGATTCGCAAGCGGGCCGCAGAGGCCGTCGCCGCCTGACCCGAGCTGGACCCTGGGCACACAGCCCGTCCCCGACGCACAGCATGATGCTCAAAAGCAATGGGACCGATAGTCATACTCGCGCTCGGCTCGTCCGTATTCCCAACGCTCTTGGCTGGCGTTGCGATTCTCCTCTCACGTGACAAGCCAGCGAAGCTCCTCCTCGCCTTCTGGTTGGGAGGGCTGACTGTCAGCGTTATCGCTGGCATTCTGATCGTGGACGCGTTTGGTGAGAAGGCGTCGTCCCTTGGCGCGAGCGGAAGCACCCTTGCTCCGCCGTACAGCATCGCCGCAGGGGTTGCCGCGATTGGCCTTGGCACGCTGATCGGGACGAAGCGTGGTCGCGGCTGGATCGACGGATGGCGGGCTAGACGCTCAGAGAGAAAGCCACACAAGGATCACAAGAGTCAGCCTTGGCAGGACCGGATGCTCGGAAACGGATCCGTGATGCTCGCCGCAACCGCGGGAGGAATCCTCAACCTACCCGGCCCTTTCTACCTGATCGCCCTCGGTGACATTGCCTCCGGCAACTATGGCTTCTGGTCACAAGTTGGGCTGATCCTGATGTTCAACGTGATCATGCTCGCCCTTGTCGAGCTTCCAATGATTGGCTTCATCTTTGACCCAGAGCGAACCGATGCTTGGGTCAGCAGCTTTGCCAGCTGGCTGAACCGCAACGGGATCCGCATCATTGCCCTACTCGCCATGCTCTGGGGCACAAGCCTAATCGTCAAGGGCATAAGCGATGCGGGGAGCAAGTCGAAAGCGTCCAGCAGCAAAAAGGCTCAGACAGATGGTCGGGCAACTGCGTCAGTGCTGACGTACTCCGCCATCAGTCGCGCCTCGTCCTCCTGATTTGGGAAGAACTTCCAGACCGTCAGCCCCCCGATGCCAATGGCGATGACGCCGACGGAGTAGGCCCAATGTTGGCCGTCGACAAACGACTGCTTCGCCGCTGCCACGATCTGGTCTGAATACTGCGGATAGGCCTTGGCTATCTGCGCGGCCCCAGCGTATGACTTCTCCATCTGATCTGTGACGGAGTTGGAAACTGAGGAGGCCTGCGGCGACGCAGCTATCTGCTTGGCAAACGAGGTCGCGTATCCGGCTGTGAGGATCGCGCCAAGGATTGACTGCATGATCGCTCCACCCAAGTCCCGCTGAAGGTCCGCCGTGCCCGAAGCCATACCAACGCGATGCACGGGAACCGACCCTGTAAGCGAGTGTGATGCCGGAGTTCCAGCAAAGCCAATTCCGGATCCGATCAGGGCGAAGGGCAAGCCAATCTTCCAATAAGGGATGTGGTCACCCCAGAGCACAAGCATCGCGAGGAATCCAACGAAACACAACAGGTAGCCGACGAGGAGAGTGAACCGAGAGCCCTTGGCCTCAACAAGCGTGGCTGACCTTGGGGCTATGAGAATCATCATCACAGCCCCTGGCAGGATCGCCATTCCTGCTTCAAACGTTGAGTAGCCGAGCACGTTCTGCATGAACTGCTGCCCCACGAACATTGCGCCCATGAGTGATCCAAAGACGACCATCCCGGCAGTTGCCGCAACCCAGAATGTCGGCCGGGCCGCGTACTTGAGGTCAAAGAGGGGATCCTTGACGCGGCGCTGTCGCAGGAAGAAAAGCCCACCGGCGACAAGCGCGATTCCGGCGAGCACGGCCGCCACGACCCCTTCATTTGGAACCGTCGCGAAGTTGATTGCAAGAACGAGAGAAGCGACGAGCACTGCTGACAAAACGCCGCCAAGATGGTCAACGGGATCGCTGTTCTCATTGACATGTTTCGGAATCGCCTTGACCGCCAGCACGAGCGCGCCAACCGCAAGTGGAAGCGTCAGCAGGAATACAGACCTCCAAGAGAACCAGATGAGGAGTGCTCCGCCCACCATCGGGCCGAGGGCGTTCATTGACCCACCGATTCCTGACCACAAGGCAATTGACTTTGTCCTTGGCGGCCCTGACCAAAGTGCGGTGATCAGCGCGAGAGTGGTCGGGTATGCCATGCCGGCACTGAGTCCTCCCAAGAGCCTTCCGGCAATCAGAACATTGATGTTCGGCGCGTATGCGGCAATTAAGCACGCGGGGATTGAGAAAGTGACGCCAAGCAGAAGCATCCGCTTGCGCCCGTAGCGGTCTCCAACCGCCCCCAGGTAAAGAACTGACGCGGCCAAACCGAGGGAGTAGGCGACCGCCACAAGGTCAAGCTCCGTCTGCGAAGCATCAAATGCTCTCGCTATCGACGGGAGGGCGACATTCGCCACGGACAGATTGAGGTTGGCGACCGTCGCGACGAGAATCAGCGCGGCGAGAACGAGCGGTGCTCGCTCCGGGGTTCCTTCAGCTCGGGTATCGGCTGGCGCAGACATCGATTTCAGAAGCCTAAGGCCTCAATGCGACGCGCAACGCGCGACAGGAGGTCTGTCAGCTTGGTGTCAGGCGGCGGACCGTCTTGCCAAGACACCGGCAAGCCATGTCAAGGCGGCAGTCGCGACGATTATCAGCAGGAATGTGAGCGGAGTTGGATGAGACAGGACAAGAAGGAGAGATGCTCCAATGCCTACAATCGCCACACGGGAAACCGCGAGCAGACCGTCGCCCTTGAGGTCTGCGAAGGCGGCCTTTCCGTTGCCTGACCACCAAGCGCTGAATGCCACCAGCAGGCCGATAACCGCAATGATCCGGAGCCCGCGGGCAAAGTATCGGACGATCGTGTCGAAGAAAGCCTGTGCCGCGTCCTGAGGGACATTTGCGGGAAGACCATCAAGGTAGAACCACTCACCAAGGGCAAGCAGCAACCCGACGAGGACCATCGAGCCGGCGAGCGAAAGCCCCACGGTTATAACCGTCCTCCGCCTTACCTTGGACAGGAGGATGGCAAGTGCGAACAGCAGCGGCGCAAGGATTACGAAGATGAGCGTAAGGCCCTTCAGAGCCTTGATTCCTGACTGAGCTGACTGCAGGGATGACAGGTCGAAAACAACCAGGGTCGGCGATTGGGCTGGCTGTTCCACCTTGAATCCGGCGCTCTTCAGGAACACGCCCGCTGGACCAATGATTGGCTTCAGGTCAAGTTTGATCTCCCCCTTGGCTGCCAGCTGGTTCAACACCGTCCTCTTGCCCGTGAGCGCCGCCACCATCTGCTCATGTGAGTTCCGGCTGATGATCTCCCAGAGCGATGCAAACTGCTTGGTGGACAGGAGCTTGGCGATCTGGTTGTGAACAAACCCGGTGATTGCTTCGGAGAGGGGACCTGCCAGCGGCGCGGCCTTCGGGGGAAGTGCATCTCCGATGACCTTCTTGGGGTTCGTTGCTGCGACGAGCCTGGCCGTCACGGCATCAGTAATCGCAGACTGAACAGCCTTGTTTTGGGCAAGAGGGGCGACCGTAGCCACGTACTTGTTGGTATCGAGGACTTGGTTTCGAACCCATGTGAAAGTGACCGCGAGGATCGAACAGACGCACGCTGCGACCACTATCGAAACCACCCACTTCGACTGCTTGCTGGCGGTTGACGGTGCGGCGCTCACGGCGGGGGATTCGGTCATCGGGCGATTATTCAGCCATCAACGGACGGGCCGCAGTCCTGCTCGGACAAACCTGTCCAGAGCGCATAGAATGGCACCATGATTCTTGACCGAATGGCCCGCAGACTTCAAGTTCCCACAGCTGACAAGACACTTCCGGGGCGTGACTCCCCCACTTACGCCGTGCCAAAGCGCCATGCGGTTCTGGACGCCAATCTGGAAGGCCCTTGGCCTGAAGGCATGAAGCGCGTTGGCTTCGGAATGGGCTGTTTCTGGGGCGCAGAACGCATCTTCTGGCAGCTCGATGGAGTCCACTCGACAGTCGTCGGATATGGCCATGGCACCACTCCCAACCCAACCTACGAAGAGGTCTGCTCCGGACACACGGGCCACAACGAGATCGTTGAGGTTGTCTACGACCCAGAACAAATCACATTCGCTCAGCTCCTGAAGGTCTTCTGGGAAGGACACGACCCGACTCAAGGGATGCGGCAGGGCAATGACCTTGGAACGCAGTACCGGTCTGGCATCTACCCAACAACGCCAGAGCAACAAGCAGAGGCGAATGAATCCATGGCGCGGTACTCGAGCGCGCTCGACGCGTCACAGCTTGGGCCGATCACGACGGAGATCGAACCGTTCAACAACTTCTTCCCCGCCGAGGAATACCACCAGCAGTACCTGCACAAGGTCCCCAATGGCTACTGCGGACTTGGCGGCACGGGCGTGTCGTGCCCGATCGGCACAGGTCAATCGCTCACCTGAGCGACCATTCAATAACCGAGCGTGAGCCCAAACGGCACTCGCCGAATGCGGCGCCTCCCTCGCCGCAAACGGTAAGTGTCGCCCTCAGCTCCCGAAAAGGAGCAGGGCTGCTGCGGCCAGTGGCGCGGCGAGCAGAAGATGTGGTGCAGTGAATTCCATCTTCAACTAGAACCCCGGAGTGCGCCGCAAGTTGCGCGATCGGTGAGATCAGTTGGAAGACGTGGATGCTGCAAGCGCTGCCAAGGAAATCTGTCGTGCCTGATCTGTGAAACCGCACTTTCGTGCAGCCGGTGCCGCTTGGTGAATCAACTTGCCAATGGGAACGCCATCAACCGTCGAGCCCGGATGACGCGCCGCAGCGCCGACCAGTGTTTTGGTGGCCTTGTCAACGACGAGGCCGGCGTCTCCCCCACTGATCTTGCACCCGCCGGAGGCAATCGTCTGCAGTTGCAACACCGATGAACGAATGGCCGTGCTGGTCTGACCACTGACCTGTTCCGTCGATGACCCGCAACCCATCAATGCGACCACGGCGACCGCTGCCACTACGGGCAGCACTGCTCGAATATCAATCCCGACAATTGTCATCCGCTAATCACAACCCAACACCGAAGCAGGAGTTGCTCTCTTGTAAGAGTCAGACTCATCACAGAGGAGTGCCGGGACCCTGAAAGGCCGAACAGAACCGAAGGGACAAAACACGACCAATACGGTCGAAGCGATGCGCCCGAGAGGATTCGAACCTCTGACAGGCCGTGCCGCAGGCATGGCCACAA
>JBAXHG010000083.1:0-7428 GCA_037139015.1 Actinomycetes bacterium
GAGTTCACGCGTAGCCTCGACGTCGGTGGCCGGGATGAATCGTTGGCGCATCCCGTCGCCGTGGCGGTAGCGGACCTCGATCAGCGAGCCGGGTTCAGCGTGGAGTGCTGGCAGGTAGAGAAACACCCGGAGGGCGTCGGCCTGCTCAGTCGGTGAGAGCGGAAGCGGAGTCAAGCGACCCGCTCCCGCGTTTTAGAGTCTGCGTCCGATAAGTCGGGGTCGCCGCGAGATCCGCTGCGAGTCGTTACTCGGCGGACTGTGCGACGGGCGGAGCGTCCGCGAGGGCGGCGCGCTCCGGTGCTCAGGCAGGCTGGGCGACGTTCACGGGTTGCGCTGATCCGGGTTCGGTACATGGACGCGCGGAACAGGTTTCGCCCGGCGTCGGTGAGTTCATCGGGCCGGAGTTGGCACGGCGGGCGCTCATCTTCGAGGTCGGCGATGAACCCGCCAATGACTATTAGGCGAGGATCGCTCAACGGCCCTGCTCCGAGATTGCATCAAGCACTCGCTGGGAGACAGCCTTGCGGATGATCTGCGAGACGGTCAGATCCTCGCGCTCCGCTAGAAGCCGGAGGCCGTCGGCTTGCCAGCGTTCGAGGCGGATGGTCACCATTTCTTCGAGGTCTGCCATACGTACGTATGTTCGCAAGCGCTCCGGACGGAACGTAGGACAGGGCCTGACGTCAGGAGAGCGCCGCTATCTCGGCTTCTATCCGTTCGCGGATCACGTCAAGGCCGATCTTTCGGGCGTCCACCGTTTCCGTGTCACCGTCGCGCCCCTTATACGCGGGCGGAAGATCGAGTTCATCACGCCACCATTCGATGATCGCACGCTCGATCTTCCGAGCCTGAACAGCCGTCGGAAGGTCCCACGTTTCTGAAACCTGCCAGCCATTCTGCGCGTGCTGCTTGATTCGTCCGTCACGCCCGCCCTTGATCCGTGTCGTGTTCGTGATCCCGACCTTCGCAGCCCCTCTCCGATCAAACAGGAGGTAGACGAGGGACGGCGAGAGCGGGTCAAGTCCGGAAACCTGACAGTTCGGACAACGATGCTTCTTAGCGACGTTCGAGGGCTTTGCCTCCCATTCGTATCCACAGACTCGACACTTGATAGGGCACGGAACGTGGGCACTCTCACATCGGGTGAGCCAATCGCAGTCAATCGCATCCGCCTCGCGATCCCGCTGCTCTTGCGAGGCAACTAGAGCCAGCCCTCTTCTACTCCGCCAACATTCGGGACAGCCGGACCTCCCGATGTCGCCCGGCCGCAACTTCCAGATGTGTCCGCAGGTCAGGCATTCGGTGTCCACCGGTGTCGCTCGACCTCGACCGAGTTCGAGCAGCCTAAGTCCGTTCTCAGCGGCTTGCCTATTGAGGACCGCTTGGGGCGTCCGATTCTGCGGCCTCCCGTTGACCACTCGGTTAGCGCGCGAGCATGGCGGACAACCGCTTCGATGGGTTCCAACATTGTTTGGCCGAGCCTTCCACTCGTGCCCGCAGGACCGGCACCGTATTGCGGTCGGTACGTCGTTCTGCCCACACGGCTCGATCCACTCGCAGTTCACCAGAGCGGCTTCGCGATCACGCCGCTCCTGCGGCACGATGCGACTCTTGGCACCTTTACGCCGAGCGCACTGCGGACAGCCGTGCTTAGTGGTCACAGCCCTAAGAGAGGCCATCCACTCGTGGCCACACGTGCGACAGCGGGCTGGCCAGTTGCCTTTCGAACCCACATTCACGGTTCCGATCCAGTCAATACCGACCGAATCGGCACGCCGATCCATTTCCTCTGGAGTCACTCTTGGCGGCACGGCAACCGAGTTTAGGTGATCCCGCGTCCTATTCGCGTCCTAAACCCCCATCATCCGACGTCAATCTGGACCAATCTGAGCGGAGGTCATTTCAGCGAATCCCTTATTAGGCCAGCAGATCCAGCCCTCGCCGATTCGGCCGACGATGCTTGCCATGCAGAAGGTCGAGGGTTCGAGTCCCTTCATCCGCTTGATTTGAAAGCCCCGCGCAAGCGGGGTTTTCGCTTGGGTAGTGCCCGGTTACCTGAACGACAGAGAACGGGCCACAACCCCGAACAAGGCTCTTTGCCCCGCCTTGAACTAGTGCGCGAGCGCAGCTCGAATTGCTCTCCTGAGCTGCGGTTGGACGCCATTGGTGGCAGTCAGGCTCAAGTGGAACCCATCTGAGCGAACGGGGAGGCCGCCAATCAGAGCGGGACATCCGTGGGCATTGCAGAACAGCGGCTGAATATTCCAAAACTTTGCTCCTTGCGCCTCAGTTGCTGCTCTCACGTCTGGGTTGAGGGAAAGGCCCGCGAAGTTCGTGACCGAGCATCTGCTGATGTTTGAGGAGCCTTTCACGCATTTATCCCAAGGTGGCGCCTTCGGAACCGGTCCAATCCAGAGAACCTTTGCTCCACTCTTCTGAATGCCGCGAACGAGTTTGGTTACTCCACCATAGGTGTCCACCATCGGGTCCAGAAACCCGAGCGGCGCCGAGGAGATAATTACGAGCGCTGGCTTCAGCAACTTGACCTGGTCAATCTCCCATTTGGCCCACTTTGCACAGTCAACATCAAAAAACGGGCTCACCTTTAGGACACGGCCACGAAAATCGTAGGGGACGCAAGCCCCGGCTGCGAGCGAAGTCAGGTGAGCGGTTGGCGGTAGAGACGAAGCAATTGCAGCCGTCCACATCACAACGTAAGAATTGCCTACCAGCACGACCTTCTTACCCTTGAGCTCGTCAAGACTGCCCGGAGCGCCGGTTGTAAAGCTGTAGCAGTCTGGAGCTGGGGGCGCCTGAGTCTTAGCCGAGTCGTCGCAGAAACGCCCAGTGAGGGCGGCTCCCTTCCTCGCCTGACCAATCAGCGACATTTCCGTCGGGGTCGCATTCTTGACGCGCAGGCCAGCGTCTATTAGTGCGACTCTCCCGCTTGAAGGTCCTTCTGAAGCCGCAGTTCCTGACCCCGAATCTTGGGTCATTTTTGCGATCAACGCTGCGCTGTCACTCGTGGGGGGCAGCGGTCGGGCGAACGCTGCAATCGAACCGAGGACAACTACCGTCAGCGCGGACATGGCGCCTAGCTGTCTGCGAGCAACCGATGTCTTCAGCCCGGCAAGGAAGTTGCGTGTGGAGCCCGTGCCCTTCCCGACCTTTCTGAACGGTTGTTCAACGAATCGATAGCTGACCCAAGCGATCAGGATCACTGATGGCAGCAGAATCAGAGACTTCACAGGGTTGGCCAAGGCCCCATATTCCGCGGTTGCGAACACGATGATGGGCCAGTGCCAGAGGTAGATTGAGTAACTGATTCGACCAAGGAATCGCGCTGGACGGACGCTCAGGGCAGCGCCAGCTGGGTTTGGTAAATCAACGCACAAACCAGCGATAATCAGCAGCGCGGCTGCGACTGTCGGTATCAGCGCCCACGCTCCTGGATACGGTGTCGCTGGCCCGAGGACAAATAAGCCCAGAGCGATCAGGGCCAATCCAGACAGACCGCTGAGCCTTGAAATATGAGGGGTCATCCGGGCTTGAATCGCAGGCACGAGGATCGCAACGGTCGCACCGATGCCGAGCTCATAAGCTCGCGTGAACGGCGAAAAGTACGCGCCTACCGAGTTGTCACCCGTCGCGATGATTGACCACAGCAATGACGTGCCAGTCAGGATCAGAATCGCTGTCGTGGCCTGCCCCCTCCAGTTGTGGCCATCGCGCTTTCGCTTCGTCCAGCCGAGCCGGGCTGCGACCATGAACAAGAGAGGCCAGACGATGTAGAACTGCTCCTCAACCGCCAGAGACCAGTAGTTCTGGAGAGGCGAAACAGCATTGGTTTGTGCAAAATAGTCAGTCGCCTGATGCATCAGGTCGAAGTTTGCGAGAAAGAAAGTGGCCCATAAGGCACTTGCCTGCACTTCCTCAAATCGGAAAATGTTGAACAGAAGCTTCGCGGCGATCAAGACCGCGGCGATCACGAGAAAGCTGGCGGGCAGGATTCTTCGAGCGCGTCGAAGGTAGAAACCTCTGATCGAGATCCTCCCTGCACTGCCACCTTCCCTGCTGTTCTCAAACTCCCTTGCCAGAAGGAAGGTGATCAAGAACCCCGAGATCACGAAGAAGACGTCAACTCCAAGGAACCCACCCTTGAACCCCGGAATCTTCAAGTGGTCGGCGACCACGAGCATCACTGCAATGGCTCTCAAACCCTCAATATCGGGGCGAAAGCGATGCTTTCTAGCTAATGACTGCTCTCCATCCGCTGCGCTTTCCGCTAAAACCTGGCTGCGGAACTTGCCTGTGACTGGCATACCACTCCTATGGGGGAAAATTGAGAAGCAAGACGCGCCTGCATGTCGTCGCTTACGACGAATGATACCTGCAGATCTCACCCATCTGGCGGCTTGATCGCATCGAGTGTGGTGTGGCATGGATGGAATGGTCAGCCCGTCGCGATCGGGGAACCGAGACTGCCTTCGAGGACATTCAGCCCTAGGGAGCCGGAACCATGTCGCCCAGGAAGAACGTCAGCAGCGCAGCACCTAGCAAGAGAGGAACAAGCAGAATGCCTTCTTTGCGCTCGACAGGGGTCGAGAGCCCAAGGCAAATCGCGCCGACTCCGGAGGCGAGCCAGAACGGGAACAAGGGCAGGCCCCATCCCACCCGGAAACCGAGCCCGAGCGGCGTGATTATCCATGACAGCGCCCAGAAGCCAGGGAGCAGCACGATGTTAAACACGGCCAGGCTCATCGCCCATCTCCCAAGGCGGGATCGAAGGGGATCCAGCAATAGCGCCCATCCCGCTGCCACACCGGCGCTGACAACGGCGAGCAAGAACACGGAGGAGAAAACCGCCTGAGGGATATCCGCTACGAGCCCCCCACCATCTGCGCTGTGCGGAGATATTGCCATCCGCAAGAGTTGGCTCGCCGCAAATGCCCCAAGGCCAACAACATCAAGCCAGAACGCTATCGACCCCAGATGTTCTGACCGGCGGAGCCTCAACGTTGACCGACTGGCTGCCTGAGCATGGGACATGCCTGATTGTGACCGGGAATCAGTGCCACGCGGGAAAACAAGGCCATGTGAAGAGCCCCTTCTCAGGTCGTCACCTTCTCTCCTCTCGCGCGCCCCGGGACCATCGAGCAGCCAGCGCGCTGGCTGGACCGGGGAGCCTCAATCAGCCAGGAAGGACGGCGTCCTGTTCCGCCCCCCAGACTTCACGGTTGTCCGCACGGGCCAAGCGGCGTCTGGCCTTGATGTCCAGAAGCACCTCAAGCCCAGCATCGCGCATGATCGACCGAAGCTCGGACTGGTCCTGATCCGACAGAGCACTGAAGTCCTCCTGGATCCTCTGCAAGTGCAGAATTCGATAAGGGATTGCATGGGTTGTGACCTCGTGGTCATGCCAATCCCAAGTCACCATTCCAAGCGTGCGACGAGTGGCCTTGCCGCCAACAATGTCGCCCTCAGTCAGATCCGGATGCTCGCTGAGGTAACCGTCAATGAAGTTCATGTGGGCGACAACTTCGTCCGCAAACTCCCGGCCCATATAGGCCAGAAGGTCAGTCAATGTCCGATTGATGCCGTTGTCAGGGAAGAGCGCAGTCGACGTCTCTCCGTACTCGCCCGTGTCCGGGATCGGGGAGTTCATCCGCTCAACCCAACGCCAAACCGGCCACGCTTCACGCTTCATGATCGCCGAGGGATATGGATCCCTCGACAGGTGCGCGTAGAGCGGCCCCATGAAGGCAAAGTCACCAAGAGTGGGCCTGCCGCCAAGAAGGTACGGCGAGACCTCCAGATGGGCTGAGAACAGCGCCAGGAACTCTGAATAAGACCTTTCAATCTCGGGGATCGTTTCCGGGTTTACCCCGAAGTCAATTGTCAGTGCCCGCATACGGTCGGCTGCGAATTTGGAGATTCCAGCCCGAGTCTCCTTTACGTCAACGACACCATCGGCAAGGTCAACGTCGAAGCTGGTTGATTCAAATGTGTTGGCTCCACCTGGGAGCACAAGTCCGCGCCCGAAATCCTCGCCAACAAATGGCATGTTCTGCTCGTCGAAGTTCCATCGGAAGTGGAGCGCCGGCCGCATGAGCCCCTCGCTGCCGAACATCTCAAATACATGTGCGAGGACGGCGTGGGCACCAACCGGAGGGTGGGCCGCGCGTTCTGGAGGCATCAGAGAATCAAAGTGGTCCGTGATGTCGACCGTGTCCTGAATCACCTCGCCCTCAGCTGTCTTAAGGACGGGGAGGATCCACCTTCCAGTGTGAGGCATTATCTCGCTGGCGTAGCGAGGATCTCCGGGCGGCCTTTCCAAATGCTCAATCCCTTGCTTGAGCAGATAGGACCTCGCCTTGGAGGAGTAGAGCGATGAGCGCATCGCGTAAAGAACTGGCTTGTCCATCAGAAAGAGACCTTCCGTCACGAGAGGTTGGATACGAGAACCTACAGCTACTTGCCACGCAGAGACTTAGTCTCCGCTGACCCGTCACACGAGCCAGCGGAGGGAAGTTCAGGCAGCTACGAAATCTTGGAGTAAACGCCCTTCAGATTGTCCTGAACGAGAGTCATCGTTCCAGGAGCAATAATCACCAGCTGCTTGGTGAGCTTACGAGCCTTGAACTTCCAGCCCTTCGGAAGCGTGAGCAGCGGCTTGGAGCCGGAAGCAAGGGTGTTGAGCTTGGATGCCACGACCTTGGAACTGATCATCGTCGTCCATGACTGCAATACATAGTGATGGTTAGTAGGCGAGGTCAGTTCACGCACGTAGCTGCCCTTGTGGTAGATCCAAGTGCTGGTCCGCTTCACTGGGAACTCTGTAAAGGGCGCTGGAAGGCCCGTGAGGGAGAAGTCCAGGACCGCTGCCTCTCGAGTGCCGATTGTTCCGAACATTTCCACAGTGCTTCCGAGAAGCCCACCAATCTCATCAAACGCCCACCAACGCGGACCATTGACGGTCACTGAGAGTACGCCTCTTGATGTCTTGGCTGCAAGCAGCGCGGCTGGCGTCGTGGCAGCAGCCCACTCCGTTGCTGGGCACTTGTTCAATCCGAAAGTGTTGTAGACGATTGCGTGGATCCCAGATGGGACCAGAGTTGCCACAGCCATCTCGCAGTAGCGCTGTCCGTACATGTGAGCCACCATCGGATATGTCGGAGCGCTCGCAGCAGCCGCAGGGCTGGCAGAAAATCCGACGGCCATTGTCGAGATAACAGCAACGGTAAGCCGGTTCAGCTTGAACAAATCAATCTCTCCCTAGATAGACAGTCTCGTGCCGCCAGTATAGGGAGTTTGCGACACCGTGTCAACATCAGGTGTCCGTCCGGATCAGGAACCAACTTCATCCGTAATCCGAACTATCAGCGACTCTCAACGAGTGCCGTCAAGCGCCTCATTCACCAGACGGTC
>JBAXHG010000084.1:0-7393 GCA_037139015.1 Actinomycetes bacterium
CTGATCCAAGTTGAGCGGCTTGACGAAATGATCGCCTGGAAGAACAAGGTTGCGAAAGAGATCCTCGATGTCAAGTTTGCAAGTACCAAGCTTGAGCTGCCCGAAGGCATGATCAGCGGGTACTACAAGTACATCGTCTTTGAACAGCTCGAAAAGAGCACCGGTCGCGTATACGACCAGCCGTGCCACCGCATCATGGGGCACAACATTGACCTGCCGAACGCGGACTGGGTGGCACAGAACCACTCCTGCCCACCGCTCTACTACGCAGGTCCCAACTACCCGGAGGGTGTTTCATGAAAGTCCTTGTAACTGGCGGAAGCGGCTTCATTGCTTCGCACGTAATCGACCACCTTGCAGCAGCCGGCCACACGCCGGTGAACTTCGACATTCGTCCAAGCCAATGGCAGGGCGAAGAGGTTGAGTTCTTCGAAGGCTCAATCACAGACGTGGACTCGCTTGAAAAGGCAATGGCTGGTTGCGACGCAGTCGCCCACCTTGCTGCCGCAGCAGACGTCGGCGAAGTTCAGGCTGACCCACTCTGGTCGGAGGAGCTCAACGCGCGCGGAACGATTTGCGTCCTCGAAGCGGCCAAGCGCGCTGGAGTCAAGCGTGTCGTCTACTCCTCCACGATCTGGGTCTACCAGGACAACAAGGAGCTCGAGATTGACGAGAACGTCAACCCGGCACTCCCAAGCCATCTCTACACCGCTGGCAAGCTCGCGGGAGAGGCCTACTGCACGTCCTACAAGGCCCTCTTTGACCTTGACTACACAATCCTCCGCTTTGGCATTCCTTACGGCCCACGCGCGCGCGAAGCAACTGTGCTGGCGCTCTTCTGCGGCAAGATCATGAAGGGCGAGCCGATCACCCTTGCTGGTGGCGGAACCCAAACACGACGCTTCGTTTACGTCGAAGACATCGCTGACGCAGTCGTCAAGTCGCTTGCGCCAGCTGCGGCAAACCGCATCTACAACCTGGTTGGCACTGAGGAGACTTCAATCCTTCAAGTCGCAGAGCGGGCACAGGAGCTGCTCGGTGAAGGCGAAGTTGTCATCACGGAAGGCCGCGCCGGAGACTTCGCCGGAGCTGTCATCAGCGGCCAGCGAGCAGAGGATGAGCTTGGCTGGACGGCTGCCACCGATTTCGCAGAAGGCGCGCGTCGCTACGTCGAGTGGCGCAAAGCCCAAGCCTGATCGGCCCGAGGGAAGTACGAACATGACGGGCGAGCCCCGCAAGGTCCTGGTCCTCTCCGCTGATATCGGAGAGGGTCACGATGGGCCGGCGCGGGCTATCCAGCGAGAGTTCAGTGAGCACGAACCTGAGGCGCGGGTAACGATTGTCAACGGCCTCACGGCCATGGGCGGCGTCCTGACCAGCGTTGTGCGCGACGGCTCTGAGGTCACATTCAAGTGGTTCCCACTGCTCTTTGAAATCCAGTACCGACTGTTCATGAAGTTCCCTCCCACCAGGTGGTTTTCCATGAAGCTCCTGACCGCTCTTGGAGCCCGACCGCTTATGCGGATCGTCAACGCCCACGACCCTGACCTGATCATCTCCACCTATCCAGGCGTCACCGTGGTCTTGGGTGAACTGCGACTGAAGGGCAAACTTCGGATCCCGACAATCGCTGGAATCACGGATCTCGCAGGCCTTTACTTCTGGGCCCACAAGGGGATTGACATGCACACGGTGACGCACCGAGAGTCGACGGAGGTTGTCGAGAATATCGCCGGAGAAGGATCCGTGCGCTGGGCGTTGCCGCCAACAAACCCGGTCTTCTTCAACCCGCCCACGCGGGAGGACGCACGGCGTGACCTGGGACTTCCAGCTGAGGGCAACATCGTGATCGTGTCCGGCGGCGGATGGGGCGTTGGAGATGTAACCGGCGGAATCAAGGCCGCATTGGCACGCCCCAACACCAAGGTGATCGTGCTCTGCGGGCGCAACGAGGTCGTGAGGCAAGCAATCGAAGACGAGTTCGGGACGGAAAGCAGACTGTTCATCGTCGGGTTCACCGATCAGATGGCGACCTACCTCTCAGCTGGCGACGTCCTGATCCATGCAACGGGCGGACTCACCGCTCTGGAGGCGATGATCTGTGGCACTCAAGTCATCAGCTACGGATTTGGGGTTGGGCATGTTCGTGAGAACAACAAGGAGTACCTCCACCTTGGCCTTGCCCAAGTAGTGAAGAAGCAGGAGGACCTCGGGCCAGCCATTGAGCGCGCACTGGAACAGCCAATCCCGCGCGATCCGCGTTACGGACAGCTCCCTTCCACAGCAGAGCTGTCGACCGAAATGGATCGCTTCGTTCAGCCAACTCCGACATGGCGTCTTGTCGGCCAAAGGGTCATCGCAGGGGTCGCGGCACTCGCCGTAATCGGCTGGCTGGTCCTTGGCAGCGGCTCGGGACTGAACTTCCTGGATGGCCCGCTGCGCCTCAAAGTCGTCAGCACCCTTCCCACCAACCAGCCAATTGTGGGAGTCATTGTCGACGGACCACAAAGTGACCTTCCTGCGACCGCCGCCGAGCTGAAGGCCCGCAACATTCGTGCCTCCCTGTCCGTAAGCCAGCCACAGCCCCAGGCCGATCTTGACGCTGTTCGAGCGGCCGGATCGGACGCAATTCCGCATCTGCGCAAGTCCGGTGCTTTCCGCTGGCTCGCGACTCGGTCCCGACTCAAGCGCCTGATCCGTGACCTTGGTCTGTCTAAACCTTTTGCCTACGAACCCCCCTCGCGAGGCTTCTCACTGGGCGAGTATGAGGCGGCCAAGTCACTTGGTGGAAAAGCGGTGAAGGGACGGATCTTGATCGACGCAAACACCACCATTGGTGAGCTGCATCCGGGGGAGCTGGTGACCGTTGTGATTACAGGGCCTGCTCAGTCCCAAGCCGCCTTGGGAGAACTCAAGCGCGCCCTTGTCGCACAGCACCTTCGCTCCGTGCCCGTGACCGACCTCCTGCGCTGAAGTTTCCTGCTTGCCACCTCCGAGCTTGACTTGAGAGCCTCCCAGGGAATAGATTCCTTTATTCACCCGGAAATTTCAGGAGGCAGTCTGTGTCCAGAGCATCAAAGGTTGTTCCCATCCTTTTCGCAGCAGCGGCTCTGCTGATTACAGCTCCTATCGCTTCAGCTGTGCCAGGTGGCTTTTCTCTGGACTCGAGCGTGAACATCACGGTTGGGACCGGTCCCGATGTGGTGACCGGCGGACCGAATGGATCGCTCTGGGTGGGCAACGACGGCGCGAGCACAATTTCGATCATCAACCCGCTGACAAACACTGTCACTCGGACGATCAACTCCGGCTCCCACCCAGATGGAATCGTCTTCTCGCTTTCCGGTGATACCGCGTATGTGATCAACGACAACAAGGCAACCGTGTCCCGCATCAACACGACGACTTGGACCGGCACAGGAACCGTAAAGATCGGGAGTACGCCCTACGGACTTGCGATCACTCCGAATGGCCGCTACCTCTACACGGCCAACAGCGGAAGCAAGAGCGTCTCGGTCATTGACACGGCGACGTTCAAGGTGACCAAGACGATTACCGTTGGCAAGTCGCCATACGACTCGGCAATCACGCCGAATGGCAGTTACGCGCTGGTTACCAACTACGACTCAAAATCAGTCTCGGTGATCAACACCGCTACAAACGCGGTCTACAAGACCATCACCGTTGGGACCAACCCTTACTCGGTGGCAGTCAATCCCGATGGGACAGCCGCCTACATCAGCAACGACGGCTCGAGCACCGTTTCGGTGATCAGCCTCTCCACCTGGACGGTGACCAAGACGGTCAATGTCGGGAAGCACCCATGGAGCCTTTCCGGCTGCCACTCTGGAGTTTCCAGCGCTTGGGATTACCTGCTGGTGCCAAACAACACGGGCAAGTCCGTCTCAGTCGTAACTCTTCCTTCGGGAAGCGTGACGCAAACCATCTCACTCGGAGTAGCCCCTAATGCAATCTCCGCACTCCAGTCGGGTCTCTGCTCGGATGGCATGTGGATCGCAGACGGAGTAGCCAAAAAGGTTCAGAAGCTGAAATTCACTTAGTCGCAGGCTTCTCAGCCAGAGTGAAGTTTGGAGGGCGGCCAATGGTCGCCCTCTTCTTTGGCTCAAGCCGGCTAGTGGCGGAAGTGACGACGGCCGGTCATCACGAGTACTACGCCAGCTGCGTCGCAAGCGGCAATGACCTCATCGTCGCGAATGCTCCCACCAGGCTGGATTACGCACGAGGCGCCAGCATCAATTGCCTCTTGTGGGCCATCAGCAAATGGGAAGAACGCGTCACTGGCAACTGCCGCTCCCTCAAGGCTCTCGGGTGCCTTGCTTACCGCAATGCGAGCGCTGTCAACCCGACTCATTTGGCCGGCGCCAATACCGAGCGTTGCGCCGCCCTTGGCAAAGATGATTGCGTTCGACTTGACATGGCGGGCGATGGTCCAAGCAAAGAGCATGTCCTCCCACTCCTGCTCAGTCGGCTGCCTTTGGGAAACAACCTCCATGCCGTCGCGTCCGTTCTGACCGGTGTCGCGATCCTGCACGAGGAGCCCACCCAACACTTCACGGTGCTCAGGTGCCGTATGCGCTCCACCAGCATCGTGATCAACAAGGATCCGAATGTTTGGCTTGGCCGCCATGATCTCAATCGCCTCAGTGCTGAACGCCGGGGCTGCGAGAACCTCGACGAACTGGTCCATCAGCGCGGTCGCGACCGCTGCATCAACCTCGCGGTTGAAAGCAATAACCCCGCCGAAGGCAGAGACCGGGTCGCACTTGAATGCAGACTGGTAAGCGGAGAGCGGGTCGGGACCGACAGCAACTCCGCACGGATTGTTGTGCTTGACGATGACGCAGGCTGCCTCATCGAACTCATCAACGATTCGTCGCACAGCATCGAGGTCAAGCAGGTTGTTGTACGAGAGATCCTTGCCTGAAAGCTGTTCAAAGCGACTGAGCAGATCCACGCGCACGCCTGCCTCGGAGTAATAGGAGGCAATCTGGTGAGGGTTCTCCCCGTAGGAGAGGTTCGTCTTCTTCTCATACGACTTGACGATTCGACTTGGGTGGCCTTCTTCGCCCGTTTCCGCAGCGCCAGGGCCGGCAAACCAGGTTGCGATCGCAGTATCGTATGCAGCGGTTCGGGCAAATGCCTGACCAGCAAGATCACGCCGGGTGTTACCCGAAAGCTTGTTTCCAGAGGACTTGAGCTCTTCCACGACTGGGGCGTAGGAATCAGGGTTGACAACAGTCGCAACAAACGCGTGGTTCTTCGCAGAAGCGCGAATCATTGTTGGCCCACCGATATCGATGTTCTCGATCACCTCAGAGTCGGATACTCCCGCGCGGCTGCTGACCTGTTCAAACGGGTAAAGGTTTACGCAAACAAGGTCAATCCACTCAACCTCATGCTCGGCGGCGGCGGCCATGTGGGCCGGATCGTCACGCCGCGCAAGAAGTGCTGCGTGGAGCTTTGGGTGAAGGGTCTTGACTCGCCCATCCATGATCTCCGGGAAGCCAGTCAGGTCAGACACGCCTCGTACTTCAAGTCCCGCTTCGCGCAGCTCACGGGCTGTTCCGCCTGTTGAAATGACCTCAATCCCAAGCTCAACCAAGGCCTTTGCGAACTCCACAACCCCAGTTTTGTCTGACACGGAAACGAGAGCCCTGCGGACCACCGTCTCGTTAGCGGCGACTGTTTCGTGGTGGTTGCTCATGGTCTGCTCCGATCCTATGCGAGGCGGCCACTGGCCAGCTGCCTGACCGCTTCTGGGAGCAGGCGGTGTTCAATCGGGCGGGTCAGCTGGGCGGCCTGCTCCGCTGTAATCCCAGCAGGAAGTGGGACGCCTTCCTGGAGGAGAACCGCCCCGGTATCCACTCCCTCATCAACCAAGTGAACGGTGACGCCAATTCGCTCTGCTCTGGCGGCGACGGCTTGGCCCACTGCGTCCATGCCAGGAAAGTCCGGGAGCAGTGACGGGTGCACATTCACAACGTGATCCTTGAACGAGTCGAGAAATGTTGATGTCAGGAGCTCCATCCAACCGGCAGTGACGACGAGCCCAACATTACGGTCAAGGAGCCACTCGGCCATCGCCCGATCTCTCGCTTCACGATCACCCTCAAAATCGGGACGAGCGAAGACGACGCTTTCCACAGCCGCCTCGGCAGCCCGATCAAGCGCGGCAATCCCGGGCTTTGACGCAACCAGCGCCACAACCTCTAGTCCATCCTGCCCATGAACTCCATCAAGCAGTGCTTGGAAGTTGGTGCCCTCTCCAGAAGCAAGTACGGCGATCCGTTTGAGATCGGCGCTCATGGAAGGGCCAGCTTGGGGAACCTGCCGCCGGTTGATTTCAACCGCCCGTCGCCGAGCATCTCATCCGCAAGCGCAAGTATTGAATTGTGGCTCAGTGATGCAAACCGCCCGTACTGAGGGAGCTGGTCCTGCCCACTTCCAACGAGGGCTTTGCCCCGGGATCCACGGAGGATCTCGCCAAGACGCGTGCGGCCGATTGTTGGCTGGGCTTCAGTCACAGTCGCAATTATTGCCTCCGCAAGCTCGCCGGCGTCTGCAGTTGAAAGCACGACCGCAACACCGCCGGAGCCGCTGGCCTTGGCCGCAGCCTTGGCCTTGGCCGACGCACCCTTGGGAACAAGTGTGGCGTCACAACGATCACAGCACGGACCTTCTGGTGAGGGTTCTCTTTTGTCACCGAAGTGAGTCAGGATGTCCCGGCGTCGACATCCCTCGCTGTCCACAAATCCCCACACGTCGTTGTAACGCTGCCATCTGAGCTTCTGGGCATCAGCGGCAGCAGCGCGGGCCCGTGAGAGCGCCTCACCGTCGAAGCCGCCTGTGATTCGAGCAGCGATCTCATTTGGAGGGGCTGGAATCGGAGCAATCGCGCCGGCAAAGGCAAGGTGGCCGATGGCCGCCGTGGCACGCTCCTGCCCTCCGGCACACGCGCGTGATGCTGACCGCGCAGGAATGCGGGCGAGGCCGTTCTCATCAGCAGCATTCTTGAGAAGTTTGAAGACCGCCTTGAGCTGCTCATCCTCAACTGCAGCGCTCTTGATGAAATGCACATGCAGGCTGCGGTCACGCGGCTCGGCAAGCAGGACTGCCCTGGCAGGAAGTCCATCTCGGCCTGCGCGGCCGGCCTCTTGATAGACGGCCTCCAGTGAGCCCGGGACGGAAATATGAACGACCGTTCGCACATCCGCCTTATCAACTCCCATCCCGAACGCGTTTGTTGCGACGACGATTTCCGTCTTGTCAGTCATGAAGCGCGTCTGCACCGCCCCGCGCTTCTTCCGTTCAAGACCAGCGTGGTAGGCCTCTGCTTTGACCCCAAGTTTCTTGGACAGCATTGGTGCCATTG
>JBAXHG010000085.1:0-7129 GCA_037139015.1 Actinomycetes bacterium
GTCCGACCGGGGGGCTCAGGCGAAGTAGACTAGGGGGACCTGCTCAGCAACGGAGGTCAAGCAGTCCTCCCCCACTCCGGGTTCTAGTTGCAATGGACCCAGTGACCGTCAGCTTCAAGTCGGGCTGCGACCTCAGCTTCGAGCTCCAAGGCTTGCTCCCGGTCAAGCCGGAGCGGTAAGTCACGCATCAGGTCGCGCCTGAGCCACACGTCCACATACGGCCTGAGAGGCCGGCCGTGGTGCTCCCGGACGATCTTCTTGAAGGGCTTGCCAGACTTCGCAGACACATTGCGCTTGCGTTCGCGCATCTCCATCCGGCGGACGCCAAGACAATGTTGGGCAAGTCGAAACTCTGGTGACTTGCAGGTCTGGCCAACGTAATAGGCCTTCTTCCCTTCGGCCACATCCCCGCTCAGGTGTGAGTGGAGCGTTTGGCTGATCTCGAGAATGTAGACGTGGCGACCCTGCGGGCATTCCCAGTCCTTCTCGCTCGCCTCAATCTCAAACGGGGGCATTGCCCAGACGTCACGGTCCTCAGGCTCAATTTCCTCTTTGATCATCTCCGCCATCCAATCAGGTGCCGTGCCCAGCAGCCCAGCGGAGGCGTGGGATACGCTCCGCTCATGAGCAAAGAAAACCGTCCTGACACCCGCTGGGGTTTGACCCTTCCACTCCCGATGACGGGAATCAAGCACCTCAAGCCTTTGGTGCTTGCAGCAGAGGAAGCTGGTTACGACGACATTTGGACTGGTGAGACAAATGGGCCTGACGGTTTCACCCCACTCGCCCTCGCGGCAGCTTGGACCAAGCGCGTTCGACTTGGCACGGGAGTGGTTGGAGTCTTCACTCGCGGCCCGGCCCTACTTGCCCAGCAGGCAGCCGCGTTGCAGGATGCAAGCGACGGTCGCTTCGTACTTGGCCTCGGATCATCCTCAAATGTGATCGTTGAAAAGTGGAACGGCTTTAAGTTCGAGAAGCCCTTGACCAAGGTGAAGGAGACAGTTGAGGCAGTACGGCCGATCCTTGCCGGAGACCGCGGGCCTGGTGGCTTCAAGCTGGAGATCGCGCCGGAGACCGCACCGCCCGTTTACATCGCAGCCTTGCGCGA
The DNA here is from genome assembly GCA_037139015.1 of Actinomycetes bacterium. Taxonomy (GTDB): domain Bacteria; phylum Actinomycetota; class Thermoleophilia; order Solirubrobacterales; family Solirubrobacteraceae; genus WLNJ01. Next base: position 1,109 of record JBAXHG010000085.1, read on the forward strand.
CAAGATGCTCCAGCTCGGCGGAGAAATTGCTGATGGGACCTTCGTGAACTTCCTGCCACTTTCAAGCATTGATCATGTGACCGAGCAGATCCGCATAGGGGAGCGTGCTGCCGGCAAGCCCGAGGGCTCAAGCGATGTTGTGTGCCGCTTCTTCTGCATTCCAGGCGATGAGGATCAGGCCATGGGAATCGCCAAGTTTGTACTCGCCGGTTATGCGACCGTTCCCGTATATGAGGCGTTCTTCCGCTCGTGCGGTTGGGGCGACGCGCTTGACCCAATGCTTGAAGCGTGGAACGCGGGAGACCGTACGAAGGCACTTGAGGTTGCGCCAGTGGACTTGATCCGGGAGATTTGCATTATGGGATCACCTGAACAGATGCGCGACCGTCTTGCCGAGTTCGCCGATGGCGGGATCACAACGCTGTGTCTCACACCGCTCGCAGCCCCGGATCAGATCCCCGGGCTGCTCGCGGACATGCTTCCGCGGTAGCGACAAGCAGTAACCACTCTGCCCAATTGGCCAACCCGTTTGCATACGGGGAGTAGAATGCATGCATGGCGAGAGCACTTGACAGCCCAGGTCGCAAGGCCGACTTTGAACGCATGAATCGCGAGGAGGTTCTGGCCTCTGCCTCAGCGATGGCACAGCTGTCCATCGGAGAGAAGCTGCAAGCTGGAATTCGACTCAACCACGTTGCGTTTGAGTTTGCCGAGACCATCTCGTTCCGTTCCAACGATGACCGAGCCTGACCTCTTCCTCGTAGTCAAGACCTTCGCCGATGCCGGAGCTGACTTTGTTCTCGTTGGCGGCTTCGCTGTTGTTGCCCACGATGTGCTCAGGACGACCGAGGACTCGGACCTGCTGATTCCCGATGACAGCGCAAACGACTCGAGGGTCCTTAAGGCCGTGCTGGCACTTAACTGCACTGAGCGAGGCGGGCAAACAATCAACGCCCAACTCATGGCGGCGAAAGACAACCTCCACTTGGAAAGCCCCACTGCGGGCCGCATTGACCTTCTCCGTGGCGGATTGCCGCCCCTTGACTTTGAATCCGTGTCAGCTTCCGCAATGCACGGAGAGCTGAACGAGGTGCCCCTGAAAGTAGCCGGCCTGAGCAGCCTCGTTGCCTTCAAGCGGCTCGCAGGGCGACCGCAAGACTTGGCTGACTTGGCGAAGCTGGAGGAGATTCACGGCCCCTTGCCAGATCCGTCATGACTGGCTCTTTCACCCGCCTCTGGCCCGGTCGCGCAGATGTGGACGCGGATGGTCTGTTGGCCAATTGGAACCCGGCTGAAGGCGTTGGTTCAACGCTTGCCCGCCCACGGGTGGCCGTGAACTACGCGGTCACAGCCGACGGTGCAGTCTCACTTGAGGATGGCAAGTCCGGTGGCATTGGTGACGATGGGGACCTCGCAGTTTTCAAAGCACTTCGAGACCGGGTTGACGCCGTACTTGCTGGAACTTCAACCGTTGCGGTTGAGGGATACCACCGGATAATCCGTGACCCAGTCAGGCAGGAGCAGCGCGTCGCGCGCGGACTTGCGCCCAACCCGCTTGCGGTCTTGATCAGCCGCTCGGGAGTGCTGCCACTTGAAGCTCCGATGCTCAACGATGCAGATCAGGAGATAGTCGCCTTCGTTCCCACCGGGACTCCCCAGTGCTCCGCGCTGAATGTGGAACAGGTTGAGCTTGCATCGGTCACGCCGACTGAGGCGCTTGAGCATCTTGGTCGCCGCGGCGTCAAGAGCGTGCTCTGTGAAGGTGGTCCGAAACTGGTTGCTGCATTGGCAGCAGAAGACCTGATTGATGATCTCTTTGTGACGATCGCTCCGATCCTTGCCGGAGGCGGGGCGATGGGTATCTCGAACGGACCATCGCTTCAGTCGCCTGCCCAGTTGACCCTTTCCCACATGGCAGAGCGCAACGGTTCCTTGTTTGTCAGGTGGACAAGGCCGCTCTAGGTCACAGCTGCCTTGCCTGAATAGGCTCCCCGTCCTTGCCATCTCTTGGGACAGGTTGCATCATTCTCTAGTCATGTTCCCCAAGTCAAGGTGGCTTCTGGCCTGCTTAGCGGCAGGAATCTTCGTCGGGTCTCCGACCGCGGCGGCGGCTGCAACCCACCAGGTCTGGCTATCCCCAAAAGGCCGAGATGCGAACCCGGGGACCCAGTCACGCCCACTTCGATCCCTCTCCCAGGCATGGAGGCGGATCCCAGCTGCGGACCGTGGCGTCTGGCACCTGCACCTTGCTGATGGTGATTACCGGGCGAACGCTCCGATCTATTGGGATGAGCACGCTGCAGCCGTTCTGATCCACGGTTCAGGTGGCTCACGGCGCGCAGTTCTGCCCGAGGTGAACGCCTATGGGCTGCGCAGCTTCTCGCTTGTTGGCGTTCGACTTGTTGGCGGTGGGGATGTCTTCCACTGCGAGAAGTGCATCCACGTTCTCGTAAGCCATGTGATCGCAGTTGGGACTGGGCAGGAGACAATCAAGATCAACCAGTCAACTGATGTGACCGTCGCTGACTCCGATGTTTCCGGGGCGAATGACAATGCTTTTGACGCCGTCGCAGTGCAGCACCTGCGCTTGCTGAGAAACCACTTCCACAACGCAGAAGACTGGTGTGCTTATGCGAAGGGTGGGTCTGAAGATGTTGTTGTGCGCGGCAACCTGTTCAACAACTGCGGAACCGGCGGCTTCACCGCGGGCCAAGGCACTGGCTTTCAGTTCATGTCATGGCCTTTTGTGCACTGGGAGGCGAGTGATGTTCTGGTGGAGAACAACAGTGTCCGCAATGTTCAGGGGGCAGCGTTCGGGGTGAACGGTGGCGCAAATGTCCTGATCCGCAACAACCTTGCCTCAAACGTTGGACGTCGTTCCCATGTTCTTGAAGTCACTTGGGGATTGCGGTCTTGCGATGGAGAACCCGGTGATCCGGGCCGTGGCGCCTGTGCTGATTATTTGTCACGCGGCGGGTGGGGCACCACGGCTGTAAGTGACGGGACCAATGAGGCGCGGATCCCCAACAGCAATGTTCTTATCTACGACAATGTGATCTCCAATCCGGATGGTCATTCGAGCCAATGGCAGGTCTTTCAGGTCCCAGGCCCAGCCGATGCCGAACCAGGATCTGGTGTTCCTTCGCCATTGCGCGCGGACGATGCTCTTCGGATCGTGGGGAATGTGATTTGGGACGGCGGCCCATCGCATGAACTCGGGCTTGGGGGCGAGTCATGTCTTCCTGGTTCCAGTTGCGCCGCAGCCACGGTCCGGGCAAACAACCAGATCAACACCAGACGCCCTGTTCTGGTCGCGCTGTCCAGCGGTTGGCTTGCCCGCAGCGGCTGGGTCGCGTCCTCTGCAGTGCACAGTGCCCCTGTTCCGGCTGCCAGCGTCCGGGTTGGTTCCGAACCGAGCACTTGGAGCAGTTGGCCCTAAACACTGGCTTTGGGCAGCCACAACACATTCGGTCAACGGAGCCCGCCGTGCGTGGTAGTTTCGCGTCATGAGGCTCACCCTAACCGTGGTGCTGATGGCACTCCCTGACAGGAGGAGCTGATGGCGAACTACTGCGAACAATGTGGAAGCGAACTTGGGTTCGACGCCCAGTACTGCGGGGAATGCGGTGAGCCGGTGGACAGCTTTTCACTTGGAAGCACCGGGACTCCGACTCCAGCGCCGCCGCCAGCCGCATCATCAGCCCCAAGCAAGTCGATGCCTGCAGATGTGAATCCTGTCCCTGCCGGAGAAGACCTGCCGCCGGGAGAACAGATCAAGCTGCTCTGGGCTTCAGCTGCAGGCCCAACGGATTGCCCAGGATGCAAAACAACCCAAGGGACGCCGGGTTCAATCTGTCCCGCTTGTGGCTCTCGCTACCCCAGCCCGAAAGCTGCGCTGGTGGGCATCGTGCTGTTCGCACTCGGCGCGCTACTACTTCTACTCGCCTTGATCGTCAACGGAGGCTTGCTTCAAGAAACCTCGAGCGGAGCTTCGAAGGTAAGCGGCCTTGAGGGAACCGGCTGGTTTGCGCTCATAGCGGGGCTCGTCGGCTTGTTCTATTCAGTTGGCCGCAATGGCCCGAAAACTCAAACGTCTTGCTGCGGCTGCAGCTGCGTGGTCGTAATTCTCATGCTTCCCGCAGCTGGGATTGGACTCTGGGTAACAAGCGGGCCAGCGCTGGCGGCGGCAGTCATTCCGGCCGCAATCCCGATCATGTGGGTACTTGACGGCGCAACAGTGCTCGCTTGGCTCTGTGTTGAAACCGGATCTCTCGCGATTCGCAGCGCACGCCAGACTCAGTAGTCAATCTGGCACCAATCCCTGCGACCTTTTCCATACGCTTATTGCCACATGGGGACTCAGACCAACGGAAATTCAGGGCCACTTCCCAGTGACCCCATAGATGACCCACTAAGCCTGCTCGCCGAGGCACGTGAGCGAACCCTCGCGATAGTCAATGGACTCAGGGACGCGGACCTTGATCGCGTTCTTGACCCGGTGATGTCGCCAATTGCTTGGGACCTTGGGCATATCGCTGCATTCGAGGATCTCTGGCTTGTGCACCACGCCACAGGACGCACGCTGCTGCGCGATGACCTCGCGGAGACGTACGACGCGGTTGCTTCGCCCCGGGCGGAGCGTCCTCACCTCCCATGGCTGCGTTCCGATGGCGCCTTTGACTACATGGAGGCAGTTCGTGAGCGGACGCTTGAGGCTTTCGCCAGCGCTACTCCTCCAAGCCCGGAGATTGTCGAACTCGTCGTTCGCCATGAGCATCAACATGCGGAGACGATCCTGCAGACGGTCAACCTTGCCCGCGTTGCATGGACCCCCGACCTTCCCAAAGCCCCACCCGAGCCACCAGCGGGTCAGTCAGCGAGTGGAGCACTTGACTTCGTGAGCCTCGACGGCGGAGAGTTCCTGCTGGGTACCACCGCAGACGGATTCGCTTACGACAATGAGCGCCCGAGGCATCAGGTCAACGTGGCTCCGTTCCAGATTGGTCGTACTCCAGTGTTGAACGGCGACTGGCAGGAGTTCATGGACGCAGACGGTTACAGCCGTGAAGACTGCTGGAGTCAAGATGGACTGATCTGGCGCGCCCAGGCCAAACCCGCGGCACCCGGCGGCTGGGTGGATGGCGGCGAGTGGCGCGGCGGGCAGATTGGCGAGCTTGACCCTCTCCGACCAGTGGTCCACATCAACGCTCACGAAGCTGAGGCCTTCGCCAACCTGAATGGCTCAAGGCTCCCCACCGAAGCGGAGTGGGAGTTCGCGGCGGTGATGGCATCTGACCAGTCAGCAGATCCCAACCTGGACACCGTTGGACTTGGCACTCACCGGCTCGCTCCCGCTGACGGCACAGAGAAAACACCCTTGGGGATGATCGGGAACACATGGGAGTGGACTGCGAGCGACTTCACCCCCTACCCGGGGTTCAGATGGCACCCTTACGCTGAGTACTCTGAGCCGCACTTCGGCCCCCAACACCGCGTCCTGCGCGGCGGCTCATGGGCCACACGCTCTCGGTTGGCAACACCAACCTTCCGCAACTGGGACCTGTCCCAGAGGCGCCAGATATTCAGTGGCGTGCGGCTCGCGCGATGACTCTCACCCCGACACCACCGCAGTTCACGATTCAGGTGTTCCTTGACGACAGGGCAGAGCGCTCACTCCCCGGAGATGTACTCGAAGGGCTTACCTCAAGCCCGAAGTGCATTGCCCCGAAACACTTTTATGACGCTCGGGGCTCTGTTCTGTTTGAACAGATAACCAAACTGCCCGAGTACTACCCAACGCGATCCGAGAGGGAGATTCTCACCAGCCATGGAGCAGAAATCGCCCGGCTCACGCAGACCCGCGAGCTTGTCGAACTTGGCTCTGGCTCAGCCGAGAAGGCGCTGCTCCTGATCGACCCGATGCTCGCCGAGAACACCCTTGAGCGGTATCTCCCCGTTGATGTTTCGGAGACCGCATTGCGTGAGGCTTCGGAGGCGATCGCGACACTTCACCCCGAGCTG
>JBAXHG010000086.1:0-7031 GCA_037139015.1 Actinomycetes bacterium
AGTTGACATTTCCGCGCAGCGTGTTGATCTCACCGTTGTGGGCAATCATCCGGTACGGGTGCGCAAGCTCCCACGACGGGAATGTGTTCGTTGAGAAACGCGAGTGCACGACAGCGAGGCGCGTCTCCATCAGTGGATCCCGCAGATCTGGGAAGTACCCCGGAAGCTGAGGAGATGTGAGCATCCCCTTGTAGACGATTGTTCGGGATGAGAAACTCGCAATCGCAAGGCTCTCGCCCACCTGCTGCTCAATAACACGGCGAATCACATAGAGGCGGCGCTCCAACTCGTCCTGGTCAATGACACTCTCGCCCGCTCCGACAAGAACCTGGCGGAAGGTCGGGGCGCTAGCCAGAGCAGTCTCACCGCAGTGGCGACTGTCAGTTGGAACGGTTCGCCAATCGAGGACAACCTGTCCCTCGTCCTCCACAATCTTGGTGATCGCAGCCTCGATCTTCTCTCGCTTGCTGTCATCCCTTGGCATGAACAGCTGTCCCACTCCATAACGACCTGCCTCAGGCAGTACGCAATCGAAAGCGGAACGGAGGAACTGGTCCGGAATCTGGAGCAGGATGCCTGCGCCATCGCCAGTCTCAGGGTCTGCGCCTGCAGCACCGCGATGTTCAAGGTTTGCGAGGGCTACAAGCGCCCGTTCAACAACGCCGTGGCTTGGCCCGCCGACAAGCTGGGCCACAAAGGCGACGCCACAAGCGTCATGTTCGTATTGGGGGTCGTAGAGCCCGGCCCGGCCGGGTCGCGTCGTGATAGCCATCTGATCCTGCTGGTGGTCGGCGCGGAGGCGCGGGTGTTCAATGAATGAAGTCGAAGTTTACCCCGAAATGCAATTCCGTGGAGATGGGGTAAGTAAAGCCGCGGGAAGCCCGTGGCTGATTGAATTACGGACGTGAGCAGCAAAACACTCAATTGGACGGTAATTGGGACCCCGATCAAGGATCTCGTAGTGCTTGCAACTGCCTCTGGGATAGCCCGAATCGCCTGGGATCGGCCCAATCCAGAGGCTTTTGCTGCTTCTGAGGCCGAGCGGTTGGGTCTGGGCATCCCAACCCACGAGGACAGTGAGCTCCTCACGCTGGCAAGGTCACAGCTTCAAGCGTGGCTTCAAGGGGAACTCCAGTCGTTCGATCTGCCATTGAGCCCTGATCCCAGAGTGGGAGAAAGCTTCAGCTCAAGGGTCCTGAGCGCCACAAGCCAGATTCCCCGCGGACAAACCCTCACCTATGGTCAGATCGCTGCGCTTGCGGGGAACGCGGCGGGCGCCAGAGCTGCGGGGAACGCCCTTGGGGCCAACCCCATTCCAATAGTCATCCCGTGCCACAGGATTGTCGCCGCGAATGGCCTTGGTGGTTTCGGGGGAGGAAGTGAACGAAAGCGAGTGCTCCTCGAACTCGAGGGCGTGAAGCTTCCACCCAGCTGAAAGTCAGGCTGGAGCGTGGAGAGCCTCGACCTCTTCGCGCGACTTGGAACAGATCCGCTCCCTGGCAGGACATCCCTGACAGACACCGACCCACGGCTTCTCCGTAACGGGAACCTCACCGTTCAACAGCGGTGTTGCCCGGCTCGCAAGGTCTGACGCAAGCCGTTCGGCATCCGCCTGAGTGAATATCTGGAAGACCGGTTCGTCTGGCCGCTCCGCGTAGAGGTGAATGACCTCAACCTCTGCCGGCGACTCGCCATTTCTCCGACTGGACAAGGCGGCCAGAGCGTAAGCCTGTCGCTGAATCTCGTAATCCTCGAAGACCTTCGCCTCAAGATCAGGGGCGGCGGCAGCACCGTCGCTGCTCTTCCAGTCAACAACGACAATCTTCCCTCCAGCCTCTTGGGCAAATACGTCAAAGATGCCGCGCAGCGGAACGGAGTCGGACCCGCAGTCGAGAATCACCGCAAAGCCCTCCTCTCGGCAAACGCGGCCCGAGGATTCCTCAATCGCCGTAAGACGAGCCCAAGTGCTGGACTCGAGGACATTCCGGGCAAGGCTGGAAATGTGTTCTGCATCGGCGTCATTAACCGTGATGTCCAAGAGCGCTGCCTCCGCCTTGACCGCCGCGATGTCGGGGAAGTCGTCGGAGAACCCAGCGTGCTCAAGCAGGCCGTGGAGGATGGACCCGCGTTGATTTGGCCTCAAGGATCCCGCTCCGCCACGCCCCGGTTCTGCCGCTCTGGCTTCGGCAACCGGGCTCAACTTCACAACCGTTTCGCTGTACCAGCGGAAGGCACAGCGGCTGGCCACCTGCAGGCCGCTGTAAGAGAATGATGTTGGTCGCAGCGGGACGGGCTTGGGATCCATTGCACCTGGCATGGGATGCATGTCAGGCTGAACGCCAGGCTCAGCCGCTGGTGGCCGCGACCGGGCATGGTCGTCAAGCGCCTGTCCCCAGTCAACGCTGACCTTGATCCCCGCGCCACCCGGATACTCCTCCGACCAAGTCCGATGCCCTTCCGGGTCTGCGAGGTACTTGTCAAGGCCTGTCAGCAGGCCCGCTTCCATAAAACGGCCCAGGTTTGTATTGCTGCCCCCAGCACCGGTCAGCTCCGGCTTGGGTTTAAGAGAGCCACCAAATGAGCCAGAGAGAATCAGCCGATCCTCTGGACGCGTAAAGGCCACATAGGCGACGCGGACTTCCTCAGCAATGTCAGCCTCCTTCTCCGCAGCTATGAAGTCCGCCTGAGCGAAAGTCACTGCGGATGACCCACCAATCGTCTCCCTCCAGCGGAAGAGAATGTTCGCTCCGTCAGCACTGACGGAAAGCACCGCCGAGTCATTGTTGGCTCCCCTTCCGAGATCCACGACAACCGTAACCTTGAACTCAAGTCCCTTGGCCTGGTGGACCGTCATCAGCCTTACTGCTCCAGTTGACCCGCCTTCGGCATCGTCACCCAGATCCGGCTCAACGACAGCTTCCCCATCCCGCTTGTTGTCGCTGCTCGCAAGCCGGGTGTCCGCTTCCCGCGCAAAGCCTGCCGGGTCAGCCCCATGCTCTGACTCCCACGCAGAAGCAAGCGACTGCATGCGCCTGACATTGGCAAAGCGCCGATCACCAGCTGGAAGGCCCAGCAGATAGAGGTCATAGCCCGTTTCAACGAGCGCAGCCTCAATCGCGTCGGAGATCGAACGCCTCCCAGCCAGCGCCCTCTGTCTGTCAAACCAGATAACGAACTTGTCGCGCACCTCAGCGTCTTGAGCGTCCAGATCCACGGATCGCAATGCCGTGAGCAGCGGAAGCTCATTGCTACGCGCTTGAGCCGCAACGAGAACAAGTGCGTCAACGGACAGACCGCAGATCGGCGAGTAGAGCAGCTGGAAGAACCGCTCTTCGTGACAGGCGTTCCCTGTCGCCGCGAGCAGGGCAACCAGATCCGACACCTCCGGTCGAAGCCAGAGGCCTCCAGCCCCTTCGATGGTGGCCTTGATGTTCCGCGAGCGAAGAGCCTCCGCAAACGGCTTGAGGCTGCTCACTGCCCGCCCAAGAATTGTCACATCGGACGCGTCACATTCCCCCGTCTTGATGAGCTCTTCAATGCGCTGCGCGACTGCTGCGGCCTCGGCATAACGCCAGCCGCTGTCTACGACCTCCTCGAGCCACTCAGGAGGCTCGTCCTCATGCTGAAGGCGTTCCTCAATGCGATCCTTGTCTTCAAGCAGGATCTCCACGGGGCTCTCAACCGCTGGCCCGGAATCGAACGGCTCCAGCTTGACCAGTCCGCTCAAACCCTTGGCGGCAAACGCATGGTTGTTAAAGTTGAGGATCTCCCCCACAGATCTGAAGTTCGTGCTCAGCTCAAACCGGCGCCCCTTCTTCCCCAAGGTTGCCGCCCTCTCCTCAAAAATCGACACTTCCGCGTGACGGAAGCGATAGATCGACTGCGCGACATCGCCAACGGAGTAGTACTTGCCTTCAGGCGCAATCAGCGCAATCAGGTCAGCCTGAACGCGGTTGATGTCCTGTGCCTCATCGAGGAACACCCGGGCGAACCTTGCCCCAGCAGGACGCCAATCGTCGGTGCGGCCAGCTGACAGCGCATCATCCTTCCTGGCTTGCAGAAGTCCGCGGGTCAGAAGCGCAAGGTCGGAGAAGTCAAGGCTCCCAGCATCCGACTTGACCTTGACCCACGCTTCGTCATAGAGCTCAACCAAGCTTGCCATCAGCACGAGGTCAGCCCGGGCATTGACAGTCGCAGAGGAACCCTTTGCCAATGTGAGCAGGTCGTTCAGGTCAGCAGCTGTCTGGGAACCCTTGATGTCCCCTGAAGTCCGGTAGGTCACCTTGTCTGGAACAGATCCGATCGTTTCAAGCGAAACGTGCAGCAAAGCCTCCGCCCGGTTCCTGGTCTCAGCGTTGGAAGCTCCATCAGCCCATTCCTTTGACTCTTCAAGGAGCTCAGCTGCCAGCGCCTGGACCGTCTTGATGTGACCTTCAGCATCAGCAGCCAAGGCTGCCTCGCCTGGGACAACCACTCGGGGGTTCTGTTGCCCACCCGTTCTGAGCCTCGCGTGGACGGAGCGAATGTTCGCTTCAAGTGAGGCTCGCGGATTGTCGTCGTACTTGGCGAGCAGCTCAAACCCAACAGCTCCATGCGCTGAGGAAAACGCCGCCAAGGTATTCGCCCAGGCAACCGCGGTCAGCTCTGGGTCCGTGTCATCAACCACATCAAACCGAGGGTCGATCCCAAGCTCAAGTGAATTGCGCCGCACTATGCCCTGACAGAAGGCGTCAATCGTCGCGATCTCAGGCTCACTGTCTGGAACGGCCGGCCGTGAATCAAGTCCATCGCGGATCTGCAACAGGTCAAGTCGCATGCCACGGATTCGGTCGCGCATTTCCGCTGCTGCCTTACGGGTGAATGTGATCGCAAGGACGCTCTCAGCATCGAGCTCATCATCAACCACACTCCTTGCCACACAAGCGGCAAGGACGCCCGTTTTGCCACTCCCAGCGCCCGCAACGATGATCGCCTCATCATGCCGGGCGTCAATCGCAGCTGCCTGTTGTGGCTTGGGTTCGGTAAGCGGAGAGCTCATCGAACCGTCCTGCAAAGCCATTCGTAGCGACAGCCGTAACCACTGGAACAGTGGGCTGGGTCTGGTCCCAGATTGCCGTCCATGATTCCCCTGACTGCGGTCCTGGCCCGTTCCTTGGCTGCATCAATCAGAAGCTGCAACTCGTCAGGCGTGACTGAGTCCGACTTTTGGTTTCGAACCCCGAGTACGGCTGCCCCAGGTGTTCCCTCAAGAATGGCCCCTCGCATCCGCAGGGACTTGACCGACTCGTACATCGAAGCTGCCGGAACACCGCCCAACAGCTGGATTGCTGCGAGCAAGTAAAGCGGCGCCTGAAGCCTGCGGTCCGGATCCCACTTCGTCTGTTCCCAGATCTTCGTGCCGCTCTTGTAGTCGCGGACCAAGATCAGTCGCTCGGGATCCTCAATGTCGCCAAGAACGTCAACCCTGTCAACCGTTCCACGGAGCTTGATTCCGTCACCAAGGTCAAGCGGCGGTGTCACCTCTTTGCCATCGTCGTCAACAGTTCCAAATGAGAACTCAGCGTCGATCGCACGCGCAGGCCAGTCACGATCACACTCCTTCTCCAGCCACTGGAGCGAAAGTATCTCTGCCCGCTTGAGCGCAACAGTGGCTGCCAGAGTGTTGGCAGCGTCGGCTCGCTTCTCCTCAATTGCGTCAAGAATCGCCTGCCTGGCCGCGTCCATGACCTTGGGCTCAATCCGACCATCACCCTTTTCAATCGCAGCCTCAACCGCCTTCTGAAGCGCGAAGTGGACGACCGTCCCGCGGAATGTGGGTTCCCCCTCAGGTTCCATCTCGCGCGGGTTGAGGAGGTTCTGACCAAGCCAGCTGAGCGGACATTCGCAGTACGCCTCCAACCTGCTGGGAGAAACAACCTTGTCCAAGCGCTCCTCAATCGTTGCTCGGGCGGCAACCCCGAGGTGGTCTGGGAGCTGTGGGGCAACTGAGGTCTCTTGGTGAACGCGCTCTGCACGGAGAAGCGTCCTCTCTCCAGAAGCCTTGGACGCCGGACGCAAAGCTCCCGCCGGCCTTACGGCCTCCAACTTCGCAAGTTCCTGCATGCTTCTTCCGAGCAGGCGGACGACCTCATCCAGATAGGCAGACGCCGCAACCTTGGACCCCGCATCGTCAAAGATGCGGCTGACAAGTACGACTGATTCCTTGGCACGGGAGAAACAAGCTGCGAACCGCTCCTTCTCCCCAGCCTCCTGTCGCGCTGACGCGCTCCTCAGCTTCGGCCCAAGCCCTAGATCATCAGCCAGAGCAGATTCCCCAAGGCAGTCAGCTGGCACGTCCCCAAGGAAGGGATCCTGTCCAGTCGAGGCTGGGATCAGCCCGTGTTCAAGGCGATGCACCACGACTGCATCAAGCCTCCGTCCTCGGATCGAGGAGGCGTCGGTAAGCAGCACCGACCCCGGTCGGGAAGCCCCAGTGTCGACATCAACGTCAAGGCCAGCGAGCTCGTCAATCATCAACTGTGGACGGGATCGTTCAAAGAGGGTGGCGAGATCGGCAGATGCCTTGGCAACCGTGGATACGACGCTCGCATCAAACAGCATGTCCCGCTTTAGCGGCTGTCCACGCTCAACAGAGGCCGCCCGCATCAGCTCATCAGCACCACGGACAAGTGCATCTGCGAAATCCTGATTGTTCGTGTGGTTGGCGAGCTTGGAGATCGTCGCTCCATCAGACCCAGAGGCCTTCTTCCAAGAGGTCAAAGCCTGCTCCCCCGAGGTGACCCCCTTGCGCCGCAGAGCAGCGTCAACCAAATCAACTTCAATCGCCGATTCAGGACCAGACACTGCGCGGATCCAGACCATCGCGTCATCCGCCGTGGATGTCTTTGGAGCGAACGCCAAACGGCATGCTCCAAGCAAGGCCCTCCCCAGCGTGGTTGCCCCAAGCGGCGCCGATTCGGCGCGGGCAACATCAATGCCAGCCGACCGAAGGATTGACTCAAGAAGAGCATCATCGTCCGCATTGGGGCGCA
>JBAXHG010000087.1:0-7030 GCA_037139015.1 Actinomycetes bacterium
TGCCGAGCCTGTTGCCTGCTCGAACCCAGACTGGGGCTGCGGTGCTTGGTCGGGTTACTTCGCCGGTGGTGCTCCAGGCGAGGACACCCGTAGTGAACGCTGCGACGCTTGGCGTAGCCGCGGAGTCCGATGGCTTGGTGCTGACGGGCTTGCCAGCAGAGTCAACTGCGACTTGAACGGTCATGAGCTGTGCTGCAGACCGGGTGTCTCCACCTGTGGAGAACAGCAGTCCGGTCTTGATCGTCCAGGTTTTCAGGCCACCAGTCGTCTTCTTGTAGACGGTCTTTGTTCCGGCGCTTGGGATGAGGACTGTCGGCCGCAAGATTGGATGAACGACTGACCACGTTGCTGTCATTCCCGGATTGCTGATGTTGCTCACTGTGTCGGTCTGCCTTACTGAGAGCCTGTGTTGACCCAGGGCCAGACTTATAAGCGACATTGATCCAGTGGTGCCGCTGAAGGTCGTGCACGCACCCCATGAACCATCGTCGAGTTTGCACTCAACCGTGCCGCCCGGCTCACTTGTTGTGAAGCCAATGGTCGCGGAGGTGCTGCCCGTCTGACCAGATGGCACGCCAGTGAACGACCCTGGTGCGTCCGGTGCTGTTGTGTCCGGGAAGTTGACAAGCACAGGCAACGCGCTGTTAGTCGTCGTGCCGTCTCCAAGCTGGCCCGAGTCGTTAAGGCCCCACGATTTGACTGTCCCGTCCAACAGGACCGCAAACGAGTTTCCCGCTCCAGCTGTGATCAGTTTGGCGTTCGTGATGCCAGTAACGCGCAAAGGTGACCATCTGTCAGTGATCGTGCCGTCTCCGACCTGGCCATAGCTGTTCCAGCCCCAGCATTCAACCGTTCCACCAAACAGGCGCGCACAAGAGTGTCCCCCACCGGCCGATATTTGTGTTGCTGTCGTGATGCCAGCAACGCTCACAGGAGAGCTGCCGGTGGTCGTGCCATCTCCAAGCTGGCCGTTGCGGTTGTCGCCCCAGCATTTGACGGTGCCACCAGTCAGGACTGCGCATGAGTGCGACCCACCGGCCGATATTTGTGTGGCTGTCGTGATGCCGGTAACGCTCACAGGTGAAGAACTGTTACTCCACGTGTTGTCTCCAAGCTGGTCAAAGTCGTTCTCGCCCCAGCATTTGACACTGCCACCAGTCAGGAGGGCACACGAGTGGTCGTCGCCAGCCGTGATTTGTGTTGCGTTGGTGATGCCGGTAACGCTCACGGGTGAGCTGCTCTTAGTGGTTGTGCCGTCTCCAAGCTGGCCCGAGTGGTTGTTGCCCCAGCATTTGACGGTGCCACCAGTCAGGAGTGCACACGAGTGGTTCGAGGCAGCCTCGATTTGTGTTGCGTTGGTGATGCCGGTAACGCTCAAAGGTGAGCTGCTGGCGGTGGTGGTGCCGTCTCCGACCTGGCCCCAGCCGTTGTAGCCCCAACATTTGACTGTGCCACCAGTCAGGAGCGCACATGAGTGATTGAAGCCGGCCGATATTTGTGTCGCGGTCACGACGCCAGTAACGCTCACAGGTGAAGAACTGTTAACCCACGTGTTGTCTCCAAGCTGGTCATAGGTGTTGTCGCCCCAGCATTTGACGGTGCCACCAGTCAGGAGGGCACACGAGTGATTCCCGCCCCCCGCGAATTGTGTCGCGGTCGTAGCTTGAGCTGTTGCTGTTCCTGTTGACGCAACGGTTGTGCCTATCGCGCAAGCGACAGCCAAGACGCCCAATAACGCGGATCTGCGAGAGCGGGTCTTGTGGTTGGGGAATGTGTACGGCTGCCTGACGGCGGGAGTCTGGATCATGGTTAAGGCTTGGCCTCTCAGGTATGCCGGCAGGGGTTCCCGCAGGTGTGCCGGCAACTGTTACTTCGGCAGGCCAAAAGGTAACTGGTCTTTGGCCCGATTGCAACCAGAACCTTGGTCTATTTCACGCTCCCGACGGCACAGGCCAGCGTCGAGAAGCAAAGCCGCGCGTCAGCCCAGGAAGGCCTGCCTGCCGTGTCGCGTGAGCTTGTGATTGGCCCCGAGCAGAAGCCATGCTAGGAAGCCAAGCATCAGCGCGACCAGGGCAACCAGGAGAAGTAGATCTGATGGTGTGGGGGTTGTGGAGCTGCCTGCCGGGAGGACCCGGACATTGCGACGGTTGACTGGCGCAATTGACATTGCGCGATTCAGGTCCGCAGCGGAACAAGCTGGAGCTGTCACCCACTTGACCCCAGGTCGCGATGCGACCTGCAGGAGAACGGGCGGGTAGCCAGGGAAAAGCTTGGAACAGGTGATGCTGAATCCAGCTTCATGGGCGAGCTGGCGTCGTGACTCAAGTGCGGCTCGTGTGATCCCGGTAGGGAGAAGCGAGTTGACCCATGCGACCGACTCGAACGAATGTCCAATCTGGGCCCATTGGCTGCGGGTCAGTTCCTTTGGAATGGTTGCATCGGCGATCTCGGACGGAAGGTAGTTGCGAAGGCGGTAGCCGCCAGACATCACAACTCGGGGTTGCGGCTTCAGGGCTGCGGCTGTGGTGATCGCTCCCTTTACATCGGATCTTTGCCAGCCCGCCTGAAATGCCGTGGCTGTTGACCAGCCAAAGACTGCAACTGTGACCGCAGACAAGACCGCGGCCAGCTTGCCCGGCACTGCACGGGCAACGGCTGAAGCGAGGAGGACGAGAGCCGCGGCAAACATGCAGTTCATGGACCGGGGGACAAAGATGTTTGTGTTCGTTGCCATTGCGTATGTGTAAACGGCTGCAATGGTTGTGATGACGACTGTCAGCGCCAGCGTGATCGGCGATCTGGCGGCGGGGAGTTGTTTGCGTTGAGTGAATGCGCCTACTGCAACGCAGACTGAGACCACGACCAAGCCGGTTGCTCCGGGAACGACGCGCAGAGGAACGTACGCACTTCCCAGCACCATCCGCTCCAGGCCAGTCCAGACAATCTCAGGTCCGCGACCGTAAATATGGCCAAACATCCACCACACATCACGTGGCTCAAAGGTAAGGAGAAACGGAACATAGAACGCAGCTGTCGCGAGCCCGATTGCGTCGTGCCAGGAAGTAGACGGAAGGGACAAGCGCTGTCCCCGCGAGCAGCGAAGGGATTCGGATTGCGGTAAGCGATGGGTCCCACTTGCGGGCCAGCCAGCCAAGCAAGTAATACAAGGGCGGAGTCGTCTCGTACGAGTCTCGGACATGACGGAGCAAGGACACCACTCCGTCTGAAGCGGTTATGAGCGTCTGTGTGTAGTACTCATCACCACCAAGGCTTTGGTCATGGCCGCTTACACGCAGCGCGAAGCCGAGTGCTGTGAGGACACCAAGGACAACTCAAGCCCAAGTCGGTTGGTAGCGCGCGCTACGCACCTCGAGCAATGAGCTCATCTCGATCCCAGCGCGGTCAACCTGGCCGAGAGCTGGTTCATCCCAAGCAACTCTGCCATCTTGGCCCCGCCGGTCAGATCGGTGGCCGAGTCAGCAGGCCTTCCAGCCTTCGCGGGCTGGACTGTTGCCACCTTGAGGAAAGTTCGGATCAGATCAGCATTGTCTGCCAGCGACGCCGCAGTCCTCGGCTTTTCACCTGCGGCGTTGGCAATTGAAGCCTCGGCGGAGCCATGCCGGTCGAGCAGGTCGGCAGCTCCCTTCGCGCCAATCCCGGGCGCTCCCGGAATGCCATCACTGGGGTCTCCCCGCAAGGCGATCAGGTCAGGCACCTGAGCTGGAGTGACACCCGTGAGCTCCTTGACTTCCTCCGGACCGCACTCAACCGTTCCCTGCCCCGGCTTGAGCAGAAGGATCCGAGTCTTCTCGGTAGCGCACTGCAAAAGGTCTCTGTCACCCGTGAGGATCCGGCAAGTGCCATTGGCGCTCTCCTCAAGCTTGGCCAGTGTGGCCATCAGGTCGTCGGCTTCCAGATCTCCGGCATCGCCCAACTGCCACCCCAGCGCCTTCCACAAGTCGGGCCCAAGATGAAACTGGTGGGCAAGGTCTTCGGGCATTGGTTCACGTGCAGCGTGGTAACCGGGGAAAGCCTCAACCCTGTAGGCACCCGCTTCCGCTCCGTCGCACAGCACTACCGCGCGGGGATTTATCTTCTCCACTGCGGCAAGCACGGCATTGGCCGTTCCCAGCAGAGCGTTGACCGGCCGCCCGTCAGCGCCACGGATCTTTGAAGGCAGCGCGAAAAAGCCGCGGTACATCAGCAGGGGAAGGTCGCAGACGAGCAGTGGCTGGGCCATTGAGGCCGAGATTAGATGAAGGCGATGCGTCGCGGGACAGGTTCACCTCCCCGGCGGCCTACCCTCTGTCCTGTGGTCTCAAAAGACGCTGACAGCCGTAAGGACGAAGAGATGGCACCAACCAAGGAAGACTCCCTTCCGTCCGGCCGCATAGCCAGGACGGCCCGCTTCGGGAAGCTTGTCGGCGGGCAGGGTGTCCGCTGGGCTGGTACTCGCGCGGCAAACATGACCCGCGACGAAGAGGCCTCGCAGCGCAAGATGGAAGAGCGTGCCCTCTCACTGGCGGAGGAGCTTGTCGAGCAGCTCGGGAAAATGCGCGGCGCAGCCATGAAGATTGGACAGGTTCTTTCAACCGTTGACTTTGAGGCGATCCCCGAGGGGGAGCGCGAGAACTTCAAGGCCAAGCTGGCCTCCCTTCGTGACGCGGCACCATCCGTTCCGTTCCCGAAGGTGAAGAAGGTTATTGAGAAGGACCTTGACGGCAAGATCTCCGAGCTGTTTGCCAAGTTCGACGAGGAGGCTTTTGCGGCAGCCTCCATCGGACAGGTTCACCGGGCGGTCACCCACGAAGGCGACGAGGTTGTCGTGAAGATCCAATACCCGGGTGTTGCAGAAGCGGTCGAGACTGACCTGCGGAACATGAACATGCTCCTCCCACTAGTGAAGCGCCTGGCCCCTGGCCTTGACGGGAAGGCTTTGGCCGCAGAGCTGCGTGAGCGGATTGGTGAGGAGCTTGACTACGAGCTTGAAGCCCAGAACCAGAGGCGCGTGGAACGCATGTTCCGCGACCACCCTTTCATCAAGGTTCCAAAGGTCTACACGGAGCTTTCCAGCCGCCGCGTACTTGTCTCAGAGTTCGTTGAAGGCGAAGGGTTCGAGTCAGTGAAGGCCCTGCCCGAAGGCGACCGTGACCGATACGGGGAGATCGTCTTCCGCTTCTTCTTCCACCTGCTTCACAAGGAACGCTTTTGCTCTGGGGACCCTCACCCGGGAAATTACATCCGTCGCAAGGATGGATCAGTCTGCTTCCTTGACTTTGGCCTGATGAAGGCAGTGACCAAGGAGACTCTCGCGGAGGAGCATGCGCTCGTGTCCGCTGTTCTTGCCCAAGACCATGTGGGTGTAAAGGCGTCCCTCGTCGACCTTGGCTATCTCCCCGAGCCGGACAAGTTTGATGCGCAGATGCTCCTTGAGCAGATGACCGTGGCAGGCGAATGGCAGTTTGCGCCTGGCTTCCGAAGGATTACGCCCGATTACGTTTTTGAGCTCGCTGAGGTTGGAAGCTCACCCCGCTCCCCGTACTTCAAACAGATGCGCCAGATGACCCTGCCCCCAGAAGCTCTTCTGGTCCGGCGCATGGAAGCACTTGTTTTCAGCGTCCTTGGCGAACTGCGTGCGGGTAGTGACTGGCATGGCATTGGCACCGAATACTGGGCTGGGGCGGAGCCGAGCACTGAGCTTGGTCGCGTTGACGCTGAGTGGCGTTCCTCCACGGGTCGGTAGGCTTCGCGCCCACGCCGTCGGATTATCGGGCGGCGCAATGTAACCGACTTTTACGGAAGGAATTCACATGCTTGTACTTAAAGGACTCGATGACATCAAGGCCCGAGTTGGCGAAGAGCTTGGCGTCAGCGACTGGGTTCAGATCACTCAAGAGGACGTCAACAAGTTCGCCGAAGTAACAGGTGACAACCAGTGGATCCATGTTGATCCGGAACGCGCAGCAGCAACCCCACTTGGCGGCACAATCGTCCACGGGTACTTCACTCTCTCGCTTCTTCCCAAGTTCGCTTATGAGACGTACACGATTGAGGGCATCACATTCGCGATGAACTACGGCTCGGACAAGGTCCGCTTCCTTTCCCCGGTTCCAACCGGAAGCAAGCTGCGCTGCCGTTCGGTGCTGTCATCGGCTGAGGACCGCAACGGTGGCCTCCTGATGAAGGTCACATCAACGATTGAGATTGAAGGCGCAGACAAGCCAGCGTGTGTCGCTGAGACGCTCACAATCGTCTTCGGCTAGTCACTAAGACATTGCAGTGCATGAGGGCGGCGCTTCGGCGTCGCCCTTTTTCGTGCAAGCGGGCTTATGCTTGAGGCCTGAACTTCAAGTGAGGGAGCAGGAGACCATGGGCAGCCAAGAGGACCGCAAACTTCGCATCGCAGGCGAACTGGTTGAGACCGGTAACTGGATTGATGTGACCAATCCCTTTGGGGGAGAGTTGATCGCTCGTGTCCCAGCTGCTGATGCTGGCTTGGTGGACAAGGCGATCGCCTCGGCGAAGGCTGCGCTTGGCCGCGGTGACTGGCCGCAGTGGGCGCGCGCAGAGGCGCTTGACAAAGCTGCGCTTCTTCTTGCTGACCGCGTCTCAGATTTTGGCCGCACGATCGCCCTCGAAGCGGGCAAGCCTGTAAAGCAGGCAAATGTGGAAGCCGAGCGCGCTGTCGGGACGCTCAAGTTCAGCGCTGATGAGGCCCGCCGACTTGCCGGCGAAATGGTCCCAATGGAAGGCGGGCCTGCTGGTGCGGGAAAGCTCGGCTTCATCTTGCGCGTTCCGGTTGGAGTGGTCGGCGCGATCAGCCCGTTCAACTTTCCGCTCAACCTTGTCGCCCACAAGCTTGGGCCAGCCCTGGCTGCGGGCTGCCCAGTGGTTCTCAAGCCGGCTTCAGCAACTCCATTGTCTGCGATTGCCCTCGTTGAACTTCTGATCGAGGCCCGGGTTCCAGCCGACTACGTGCATGTTGTTGCCGGACCTGGCGCCCAGACTGGCGACCCACTCGTGGACAGCC
>JBAXHG010000088.1:0-7012 GCA_037139015.1 Actinomycetes bacterium
TGATTGTCGGATGCGGATGCAGGGGGATTGAACTTGCGGCGAAGCTCCAAGCGGATGGGCACGCGGTGCGTGGCACCACGCGCACCGACGAAAGGGTGCAAGAGCTTGAAAAGGCAGGCATTGAAGCGTGGGTAGGGGATCCGGACCGGATCGCATCAATTCATTACTCAATGGAGAACGCGACAATCATGTGCTGGATGCTCGGTTCGGCCGAAGCTGAGGACGGATCACTCGAGTCCCTCCATGGAACGCGTTTGCAGATGATGCTTGAACGGACGATTGATACGACTGTCAGAGGCGTTATCTACGAGGGGGCTGGCACCGTAAAAGCCGAGTACCTCACGAGCGGCGCTGCTGATGTTGAGCGGATCTGCGGCAAGAACGAGATTCCTTGGTCTGTGGTCACAGCTGACCCGGCAGATTCCGCCAGCTGGACCCAATCAGTCAAGGCCCAGATTGACGAACTTCTCACCCGCGACCGCGGCTGAGGGCAAACGGCCTAGCCGTACTGCTCACCCTTGGGCGAATTTCTCCCTGTTTGGGTCTGCGGCTGAGTGTTCAATCCGGTCAAAGAGATCGGCCAGAATGCGCGCTGTTGCCCCCCAGATGAACTTGTCGCCCAGCGGATAGACAGCAGTCCTGAAAGCCACATCACGGCGACTCAGCAGTGCCCTGTCAGCGCTGCTCATCAGCTGGGCCACATCAAGAACTGTGATCTCAGCGACCTCGGCCGGCTCGGCAATTCGTGCAGCTCCAGCTGGGACCAAACCCACAAAAGGGTGAAGTGAGAAGCCTGTCGCAATCGTGGAAGTTGGCTGTAGTGCCCCGATGATCTCCACATCGGTCGGTTCTATCCCAATCTCCTCATGGGTTTCGCGGAGGGCGGTTGCCAGAAGGTCTTTCTCTCCAGGATCGCGGCGTCCACCAGGGAAGCTGAACTCCCCGGCATGGCGACGGAGGTCATCGCGCCTTCGAGTCAGAACAAGGCAAAGTCGGCCGTCAACCACAGTGAATGGGACGAGCACGGCTGACTCGGTTGACCCAGGAGGCTCAAGCTCCACGGCCGCCGCAGGGTCAATCAGAAATGGGCGAAGCCGGGCAAGGGTGCCGACCGGGTCCATTGTGGTCAGGCTGGAAGCGCCTCTACGCGCTCGTCGAACATAACCTCACCCTCAAGCGCGCGGTGGACCGGACACTTCGCCGCGATCACCTCAAGGCGCTCGCGTTGGGCAGGGTCAAGGCCATCAGGGAGGCGCAGGACCATCGTGAATTTCGTCGGGCTGCCGCGTTCAGCCGGCTCGTATTCGGCGTCAACTTCAATCGGACCAATGTCCCAACCCTTGCGCTTGGCGTACATCTGAACGGTGATCGCTGTACAAGAGGCGAGGCTTGCCGCCAGGAGCTCCTGTGGTGTCGGGCCGGTCTCGTCTCCGCCCAGATCCTTTGGTTCATCGGCTACAAGGCTGTGGCGCCCGATCTTCACGAAGTGGCTGAGTCCGTTTCCATTGCTGCGAGCTGCTGCTTTTGGCATTTGCTTCCTGTCTTTTTCTTGGCGGGCTTTAGGTGATCAGTCGCCCCGGCTGCATCCCATGCTTCAAGCAGAGGATGACACGACCGATCAGGCGTCGAGCGGGTTGATCACAAGCCCAGTTGGGATCTTCGGAAAGAAGTACGTCGATTTGGGTGGCATGTACTCGCCAGCTTCAGCGATTGCGCGAATCCTGCTGACAGGTGTTGGTCCCATGAGGAATGCAACATCGGCGCTGCCGTCAGCGACTGCGTTAACGGCTGAGGCAAGGTCCCGTGCGTAGGCAAACCCATCAAGATGGTCAATCCTGTCCTCGGTCAGTCCAAGGGGTCCGCGAAGCAGGAGTGCTTCGAGGACGCCGGTGTCAAGTTCGCGGTAGGCGGCTGACTTGTCGGAGAGAGCGGCGGCGGCTGATGCTGGGTTTCTCAGCGTCAGCATCTTTGAGCTTCCGTCCCGGCTGTCGAGCAGTCCAATCTGGACCTTCTCTGCTCCCTTTCCGTCAGGCTCCTGGGCCTCTGGGAGCTCTACAACGTCAAAGTGTTCGGCGATCGCCTGATCAAGCGAGGCCCAGTCAGCTCCGCTCAGACCACTCGCAAGTCTGTGAGTGGGGAAGACGACAAGACCTGGATCCTCGGAGGCAACCAGGTAGGCGAGGAGGGACTTTGAGCCGGCAGGGGATCCTTCTTCTTCAGCGAACACGCGGGCAGTTTCGTAACGGTGGTGTCCGTCGGCGATCAGAAGTTCCGACTGTGAGGCTGCGTCGCAGACGGCATCCACAATGGACGGTTCGTCAACGCGCCAGAGGCGGGTGAGGGCGCCGTCGTGACCCGTGGATGTGCCGAAAGGCTCGGTGTCCCAAACGGGTTCCAGGGCTGCGCTTGCCTGACCGTCGGGGTCGCCAAAGAGGGCAAAGATTGGTGAGAGGTTCGCTGCTGTGGCCCTTGTGAGACGGAGACGGTCTTCTTTGGGACCGGCGTGTGTGCGCTCATGTGGCAGCACGCGGCCACGTCCGTATTCCTCAACGGCCATCCGTGAGAGGAACCCGCGGCGGGTGAGGCTTCCCCCGCCACCTGGAGCCTCGTAGACCTGTTCAACAGCCCAGAGCGCTGGCAGCTCATCGCGAACCAAGACTCCGTTTGCAATCCATTCCTGAAGTGTGGATGCCGCGTTTGCGTACGGGTCATCTCCTTGTGGGAGGTCAAGGACAACAATGTTGTTTGGCGACTGGCTGACAAGCGCAGCCCTTCCTTCCGCGTCAATCACGTCATACGGAGGGGCTACAACGGCTTGGAGGCCATCGACTACGGAAAGGTCGTAGTGGAGTGCTCTGAGTGGTTCAACTTTTCCCATGAGGCGCGAGGCTACCCAACTTGCTGGTCGTTGGCCTCGTCAACGATTTTCTTGGAGGCTGGGAATGGTGGAGCCTGCTCCTCCGGCCCTGCCTGCCGTTGCCCTTGGATCCACATGACAGCAGTCAGGACCACTGCTCCACCGATGATCTGGGTGGGGGAAAGGACCTCCCCCAAGGCCGGCCATGCGATCAATGCGGCGAGGGCGGGCTCCAATGTCATCACGACGGAGGCTCGGGCCGCCGGGATGCGCTGAACCGCTGCAAACGCGCATGCGAAACCACCCAAGGTTCCGACCAATCCCACATATGCCGCCGCCCCGATGTTCGCTGGGCTTGAGAGCGCGGTCCATGAATAGGTCCATGGGGGTGTCGCAATCAGCCAGAAGATTGTTGCCGCACCTGAGAAGTAGAGGAGGGTTGTGCCTGGGCGGTAGCTGTGGCCTGAGCGCTCAGCTCCCCAGGCGTAGACGGCAAATCCCACAGCAGCTGAAAGCCCTCCCGCCAGGCCAAAGAGGTCAAGCGATCCAAGCTTCCAGCCTTCAACAACTAGGAAGCAACCAAGCAGGGCGAGCGCTGCTGCCGCCCAGACCCGAGGTGGAACATCGCGGCGGTAGCGAACTCTGAGCCAGACGAGCAGCAGGATCGGACCCATGTACTCGATCGTCAGTCCAACGCCAACTCCGAGCCTCTCAATTGCGATGAAGTAGCCGAGGTTGACAAGAGCGAGGCCACCAATCCCAAACCCGACAAGGCGGGGTAAATCTTTCTTGCGTGCGCTCAGGCCGTGCCGGTCGGTCGCCGCCAACCAAGCGAGCAGAGCGACGAAGGTGATGAGAACTCGAAGGCCTGAGAGACGCACAGCAGGCATCCCGTCATCAAGCAAAAGCCTTGACATTGCACCGTTTCCGCAGAACAGAATGGCCGCCAGAACGGCGAGCAAATACCCCTGATGTGCCCGGTCAAGTTTGCTCATCATTGGGTGGGAGTGTGGCACTCCAAAGCCTTCGAGCGCTCGGATCCGTAGGATCCACTTATCGGGGCGTGGCGCAGCTTGGTAGCGCGCTCGCTTTGGGAGCGAGAGGTCCTCGGTTCGAATCCGAGCGCCCCGACTGAAGTTCTTCCCAATACAGAAGTTCCTTGTCCACTTTTTGTCCACTCTTTGTCCGGACTAGGTCACTAGTTCCAGAGGTGGGCATCTTGGAAGGTTGTGATTGTAAGCGTCAGGGAGTAGCTTCACGTCATGACTAAATCGCGTCTTTCCTACGCCAATGTTGTTTCCACGCTCGCCTTGTTCCTCGCTCTAGGTGGCGTCAGCTATGCGGCAATCACGATTCCCCGAAACAGTGTTGGTACAGCACAGCTCAAGAACGGGTCTGTGAACGCAGCAAAGATCAAACGTGGCACGCTTCCAACGGCACCAACTGGGTGGAAGGTGGTCAACGGCTATCTGATCGGGAAGAACGCGTACCTGCCTTACGCGTACCTGCGTGAAGCGAACCTGAATGGCGCGACCCTGTATCGCGCGAACCTGATTGGCGCGACCCTGACTATGGCGGTCCTGACTGGCGCGGACCTGTTTTTCGCGGACCTGAGTAACGCGGACCTGCGTGGCGCGAACCTGACTGGCGCGAACCTGACTGGCGCGAACCTGACTGGCGCGCACCTGAGTCTCACCATAATGCCCGACGGCACTATTCACGGCTAGGCAGTGGTCCCGGCTTCTCTAGCTGACAAGTCGAAATGCGTTGAGCTCATGACCTTGCCGGTCGTGAGCTCGCCTTCAGACAGCCTTGTTGGCTAGTGCCACCGTTCTGATCGCGTGGGACCTAGTCCCGCAACGACCGCCAAAGAGCCGGCGGACAGTGATCAAGGGCCCTGGGCGCCTGTAGGTGCCGTCGAAGTAGAGGTAGGAGCGGTCGAAGTCAAACTTGGGATGGCCCGCTGAGGCCTTCCATGGGGACCAACTTGGACCGGGCACACTTGAGGCGTCGAGAGCCTTGCGATAGCCGACTGCCCCTGGGGCGTAGGCAGGCTCACTGAGCGCGCGGTCGGTGATGGTTGAGGACTGAACAACCCAGCAGCGACCTTCCTTCCGGAACCGAGTCACGAGAGTTGGGTTGAGGGTCGTGACGAACGGCTTGGCGACTTGCCAGATGTCGCCCGGCTGACCAGAGAGAGGAGGCCTGGCCCAGAAGGTGTTCTGTTCCCAAGCGGGCGGAACGACATATGGGTCAAGCGCTACGAGCGTGTCTCTGGGGACGCTGGCAACCATCCAGTTGCGGGCCGATTGACGGGTGTCGGTCTTGCTCAAGATCCGGTCAACGCGCACGGACTGCCAAATCCCTTGGAGACAGAGAAGCGCTGTGGCGCCAACAATGATCACGTTGGCGATGCGGCCGCGATGGGGGAAACCAGTCCGTGCAAACGCCACAACAAGCCAAGCGGCGAGCAGGCACAGGAATGGGTAGGCCGGCAGGAACCAACGGGAGTAGGCCTGTCCTTCACCGGTGAGCAGGAGGTTGAGGCTGAGGGCCAGCAGCAGTGAGACGGGCATCGAGAGGAGCAGGAGGGCCTTGCTCCGTTCGGGCTTGCGGGTCAGCATCCAGATGGCTCCGGCGACGGCTGCCGCGAACGGAATCCAACCCAGACCCCATGTCAGCGTCCGGCCGTAGTAGAGGATGCCCGTGGTGTCGCCCAGGCCAACGAGCTTGCGAGCAGCGAAGTCACTCTGCAGGGTCAAACCCTCCCTGAATGCGTGCAAGTCAAGAATTGCGAAGGGGTTAGTTACGAAAAAGGTCAGAGCTGCAGCGCCACCCGTGAGGCACAGGCCCTTGATTGCGCCCCGGCCCTTAGGAAGCACCGCCACCAAGAGAGCCACGGCGACTATGGCGGCCGTGTACTTGGTTGATGCGGCGAGGCCAATGCCGAGGCCGGCAAGGAGGTAGTCGCGCAACCGATTGTAGTCACCCCGCAGGTTGATTGCGGCGATCAGAACCAACAGAACTGGAACAGTTGCCGGCACATCGTTGAGTGCAAAGTGGGCATAGAGGACTGGCAATGTGGCCGTCGCCAAGACAAGGCCTGCGATCACACCCACCTCCTTGCTGAACAGACGCCGGCCAGCAACCGCGGTCAAAACACAGGAGAGCGACCCAAGGACGGCCGTGGTCCAGCGCGCTGTCAACCAGATTGGGGTCGGGTCAACAATCCACGTATTGACGGTCCCGGTCTGACCCCAACGCGCCGTGAAGATCAGCTTGAGGAGATAGGTGAAAGCGGGAGGGTTCTCAAAGTAATGGGGGTTCCATCCACTGTCGAGCATCCCGACGGCCAGGGGGGCGAAGTGGCCAGCCTCATCAACGTTGTAGGCGTAGGGAAGCCCATGCCCTATCGACCACACGCGAAGGGTCAAGGCCCCCGCGAAAAGCGCCGCGAGAGCCCCCGTCCAACGCCAGTCAAACTGAGCCCATCGCGCCCGGGATTCTTTGGGGCGCGACGGGTTTAAACCGTTTGAAGCTTTGTCAGCCGTTCCCATCAGGAGCGGCTACAGGGTCTTGTCGAGTCCGTTCAGACCCTTTTTGATGCCGCCGCCGAGCACGCGCTTGAGGATTGCCGCGAGGCCTGGGTACGGGGATGCGAGTCGGATTCGATAGTCCAGATGCGTTCCGCTGTTGGGAAGCGCAGTGAACGTCATGATTCCGATGTGATTGCGCAATGGGCCACCGTGAGTGACCCGGTACTCGATCAGCTCGTATGGCTTGAACGTTGTGACGGTTTCCTCAACGGCAGGTGTTGGTCCAACCTTGACAAGCCGCTTTGACCCGACGCCATTGCGCTCCGTGTCACCGTCAGTGATTCGTGTGACCTTGGCGCCAAAGAGAGGCTGAAGGTTTTCATGCTCAGCGAGATGGTTGAAAACCTTCTCTGGGCTGGCAGTGAAGTTGTGTTCGATGTGTACCCAATGTTCTTTCATTGTTCAATCATCGCGGAGATGCTCCCGGAATGCGAGATGGCATCTCCAAACTGCGCGAGAAGGGGACCGCGAGCTAGTCGCTCGAGTCTCCAGAGCCGGAGGTGCCAAACCGTTCCTTGAGCTTCGTTGGCGCATCTACTGCACCAGGCAAATGCCACTG
>JBAXHG010000089.1:0-7009 GCA_037139015.1 Actinomycetes bacterium
CAACGCACACTCCCAAGAGAGCACGGTTCAATCCCAACCTCCCAAACGCGGAGATCGGAACCGTCAACGGAGGACTCGTTCAGAGGGAGTGTCGGATGTCGTCATCGGCGAAGGCCGAGGGCGACGCCGACGATCCCTCCAGCCAACCAACTCCGTGGCCACGGACAACGAATCCAAACAACGAAACAACGGAGAGAGAGGGATTCGAACCCTCGAACGAGGTCAACCCCCGTTACACGATTTCCAATCGAGCCCATTCAACCACTCTGGCACCTCTCCTAGAGAAGCAAAGCGTAGCGACTGGGGCTGGTTGTCAGATCCGCCACTCGCCGTTGGCGAGGATCAGGGTCTCTTTGCCGTCCGCGCTGACAGCGTGTGTTTCGACTTCGTGGCTGCCGAACATGAAGTCAACGTGGATGCCGGATGTGTTCGCTCGGCCATAGTCGGATTCGTCCAGGGCGAACAGATAGGCACTGCCGAGGGCCATGTGACTGGCAGCGTTTTCGTCGAGCAGCGTGTCATAGAAGGGATGGTCTAGGGGTCCAATCCGTCCGCCGCCGTCAACAAGAGCGATCTCGCCAAGCCGTGAGGCTCCTTCGTCTCGCTTTGACATTGCTCTGAGCGCACCAGCGCCTTGGTCCGCATCGATTCTTACAACTCGCCCTGCTTCAAATTCAACTTCAAGGCCTTCGATCACTGTTCCAGCGGCAACGAGTGGCTTTGTGGCCTTGACTATTCCGTTGACGCGTTCCGGGTCGGGCGTTGTGAAGATCTCCTCCGAGGGCATGTTGGCCATATGGACTAGTCCGTCGTAGCGGCTGAACCGGGCTGCAATCCATTTCGATGTGGGCAGAAGTCCGATTTCAATGTCAGTGCCAGGGCCGCGAAGTCTCAGGGCATCGGGTTGAATCTCGTGGAGCCTGCCTCCGACTGCTTCGAGCAGGTCCATGCGTTCGGCCCATGCGGCGACCGGGTCGGGCTC
Organism: Actinomycetes bacterium; assembly: GCA_037139015.1. Classification (GTDB taxonomy): domain Bacteria; phylum Actinomycetota; class Thermoleophilia; order Solirubrobacterales; family Solirubrobacteraceae; genus WLNJ01. Next base: position 983 of record JBAXHG010000089.1, read on the forward strand.
ATCAAGTCGGCAGACATGGGAGATCTCAGTCCAGAGCCGGTCGAGTGCAGCCTCGGGGTCAAGGTCGGGAAAGCAGAGTTCTGCCCACCCGGGCGTTGGACAGGGAATCGCAGTCCAGTTTGTTGTCCGCTCTGAGACGACCCTGCCGTTTTCGGCCACGAATGGCAGTTGGTCACGACCAACCAGAGCCGAGTCGAGGTCATCAAAGAGGTGTGGCTCCACAGGGCCTGTGAGGCCTATTCGGGCTGCGTTGTGGTCTCCGAGGGAGAGCACGCGTTCGCCGATCCAGGGCGGGACCCAGCCGAGTGTTTCGGGGTCAGCGTGTTGGATTCGTGATCGCTTGATGTGCGGGTCGAACCAGGAGACATCAACGAATTTCGCCCCAGCTAGGTAGGCGGCGTCGGCGAGAGCACGAACAAGGTCTTCCTTGCCGATCTCAGCGCCAATCGCCAGCACTTGACCTGGCTGGACATTCGCTGCGAAGTTCACTGTGAGTTCCGCGAGAGCCTTGAGGCTGTCCTGATGCTTTTGCGACATTTTCACTGACCTTCAGTCTACGAGTGCTGGACGCTTGGGGGTTGGAACTGTGGCGCTGACATCAGGAATCAGTCTGGGCTGAGGCGACTCTGCCACATTTTAAGCAGACCTCACCATCAGCCAGCGTCCTGTCCGCACATGCTGGGCACTCACCAATGTCCTCAAGTACTCCGAGCATCTCGCCCACTCGGCAGACGAGCAGGCGCTCCTCATCGACCTCAATCCAGACTCCCGCGCTTGCGGGGAACACGACGTGGTCTCCTACTGAAACTGGCATCGTGACGCCAGCTGATTCCCACCAATCCGTGCCGGGCCCAACTGCAAGGACGACTCCGTGCTGCGGTGGTGGCTCGTGCGTGCCTTGGGGGACCATCAGTCCTGACCGGCGAACCCTGTCGGGTTCAAGTTCCTTGATGACGATCTGATCGAAGAGTGGTTTGAGTCGCTGTGGCATTAGAGACCTCCAGCTTAGGGGCGCCCGCTACGGCGGATGGTCAGCTGACTTCGCGTAGGAACAGTTTGGTGCGGTCGTGCTGCGGGTTGTCGAGCACGGAGCGTGGGTCGCCGGACTCAACAACCACTCCCTCGTCCATGAACACCACTGTGTCAGCTGCTGCTTTGGCAAAGCCGATCTCGTGCGTTACAACGATCATCGTCATGCCTTCCTTGGCAAGGTCGCGCATCACGTTCAGCACTTCGCCGACAAGCTCCGGGTCGAGTGCCGATGTTGGCTCGTCAAAGAGCATCAACTTGGGTTCCATCGCCAGGGCGCGGGCAATGGCCACCCTCTGTTGCTGTCCTCCGGAAAGTTGGGCCGGGTACGAATGGCCTCGGTCTCCTAGCCCCACGCGATCGAGCAATTTGGCCGCGCGCGCCCGCGACTCTGCCTTTCCGAGGCCCTGAACCTTCATCGGGGCGAGCATCACGTTCTGCTCAGCGGTCATGTGAGGGAAGAGGTTGAACCGCTGGAAGACCATTCCAATGCGTGAGCGTGCCGAAGCGATGTCCTTTTCGCGCAGCGTATGAAGCAACTCACCCTTCTGCGTGTAGCCGACGAGTTCTCCATCGACTGACAGGCGTCCGGCGTTGATTGCCTCAAGGTGGTTGATGCAGCGCAGGAATGTGGACTTGCCCGACCCGGATGGTCCGAGGATGCACATGACTTCTCCCTTGGCAACCTGAAGGTCGATGCCTTTAAGGACCTCAAGCGCTCCGAAGCGCTTGTGCACGCCCTCCGCCTTGACCATCACGGTTCCGTGTTCCGTGATGCCGCTGATTGGCGGGAGGGAACTCATGCCGCGACTCCTTCGTGGACCGGGCGCCACTTGCGCCATGCCGCAATGAGCCTCTGTCGTGGTGTGGGTGGGAGGTTCCGGGAGGTCCCACGCCCGAAGCGGCGCTCAAGGTAGTACTGCCCAACGTAGAGAACCGATGTGAGGATCAGATACCAGGCGCTTGCCACGAGAAGCAGTGGGATCACCTTGTAGTTGGCCGCGTAAATCAGCTGGACTGTTGTCAGCAGGTCGAGAACCTGCCCGAGTACGAAAACGAGTGAGGTTGTTTTGAGCATGTTGATTGTCTCGTTGCCCGTCGGGGGCACGATCACTCGCATTGCTTGGGGAAGAACCACATGGCGCATTGTCTGGAAGCGGGAGAGTCCAAGTGCCTCCGCTGCCTCGTTCTGGCCCTCATCAACAGAGAGCAGGCCCGCCCTGACTATCTCTGCCATATAGGCGCCTTCGTTGAGGCTGAGCGCCAGATAGGCGGCGACGGTGGCAGTTATGACCGTGTTTGCGCTTCCGGAAAACAGCGCCGGCCCTCCGAATGGAACCCCAAAGCGGATCTGCGGATAGAGCGCTGCAATGTTGAACCAGAAGATCAGCTGGACGAGGAGTGGCGTTCCGCGAAACAGCCAGATGTAGAACCAGGAGATGCTCCTCAGCACGGGGTTGGCCGACTGGCGCATGACCGCGAGGATGATTCCCAGCGCCAATCCTATGGCCATTGACACTGCCGTCAATTCGATCGTGGTGAGCACCCCGTCGAGTACGCGCTGACTGAAGAACCAGTCCCCGAAGACGCCCCATTGCGCCCTGGGATTGTTCAGAAAGGACCATCCGACGGAGGCCGCTGCAACCAGAGTGATGGTCGCAGCGATCCAACGTCCTGGATGACGGACGGGGACGGCCTTTATATCTTCAGGCCGTCCCCGCTCGTTTGCTTCCAATTCCATTGCGCCTGACCGTTTCGCCTTGCGGGTTAACGGTCTGGGTTCCTAGCTCTGCGCGCCGTTGATGACCGGCTTGGTGATAGCGCCTGACGCAAGGCCCCACTTGTCGAGAATTGACTTGTAGACGCCGTTTGCGATCAATACGTTGAAGGCATCAAGCACTGGCTGGGCGAGTCCACTGGACTTGGCAATGGCGATGCCGTAGGGAGCCGCACCGTATGGGTCACCCGAGAGCTTGAACTTCCCGCTGGACTGCTTGACCGCATAAGCGGCAACTGGCGAGTCAGCCATGCCCACCTCTGCGCGGTTGCTCGAAAGGGCAAGGTTTGCGGCGTTCTGGTCAGAGAAGACAAGCACGGTGAGCTTCTTATCTGGTGCGCACTTCTTAGCCTGAGCCTGTGCGTCATCCTGCTGGGTGGTTCCCTTCTCAACTGCCACCGTGAGGCCGCAAAGGTCGGCGAGTGAAGCGACTGAAGCATTGCCTGAGGCGGTTACGTAGAACGAGGTTCCAGCGGTGAGGTAGGTCACGAAGTCAACTGTCTTCTCACGCTCTTGGGTGTCCGTGAAGGAGGACATTCCAATGTCGTACTTGCCGGCATCAATGCCCGGGATGATTCCGTCAAAGCCAGCGTTCTGGAGGCTTGCGGTGAGACCCATTGTCGTTGCAAGCGCGTTTGCGAGGTCCGCATCAGCACCAACGACTGTTTTTCCGTCAGAGCCGATTGACTCCATCGGTGGGTAGCTGGCATCCAAGGCGACCGTGAGTGGCTTGCCCTGAAGACTTGCTGGTACTGAAGCAGCGACCTTGGCGTCCTTGGTTGCGGTTGCCGAACTGGTTGATGTGGTTGATGAACTGCTTGATGAACCACCGCAGGCTGCAAGCGCAAGCGCCGAGACTGAAGTGATCAGTAATGCCGGCACGAGCCGACGAAGATAAGAAAGTTTCATGGTGCCTTCCCAGTAATCCGTTTGAGCTCCGAACAATACGGCAGACCCCGTACGGCACCAAGACTGTCGTTCACATGTGAATTGATACTGAGCTGTCGTCCCGTTCAGGATGGAAAGCCGGGCACCTGACCGTTACTCTTGCGCCATGAGAAAAACACACACATTCGCTGCCCTGCTTGGAACCGCTGCACTCGCAGTTGTGCCGGCGTCAGCTTCAGCTACGCCGTACAACTGGATCAAGTTCAACAGCAAGGATCACAAGCCGCTGGTCATGGCACATCAGGGCGGCGAGGACGAGTTCCCTTCGAACACCATGTTTGCCTTCAAGAGCGCTGCCAAGGCTGGAGTCAACTCACTTGAGCTTGACATTGGCGTAACCAAGGACGGCAAGATCGTCGTCGTCCACAACACCACCTTCGACAGTAAGTCCAATGCGACCGGCAGTGTTCCTGTGTCCCAGATGACACTGGCCCAGGTCAAGGCGTTAGACGCTGCTTACTGGTTCACCACCCTTCCGAGCAGTGGCGGTGGGCATTACGACCACGATCAAGCCACATCCCATTACACATACAGGGGCGTGGCCACAGGAGCCAAGAAGGCGCCGAGCGGTTACAAGGCCAGCGACTTCAAGACCCCCACCTTGGACGAGGTGCTTGCAGCCTTCCCTCGTACGCCGATCAACATTGAGATCAAGGGTCGGACTCCAACGGAAGCCAGCGCGGAGTACCTGACAAACGCCACCATTCTCGCGAACTACCTGAAGAACATCCACCGAACAGACTTGGTGGTTGTCTCCTTCAATCAGGACGCGGTGGACCTGTTCAGCAAAATTGCACCGGCCATGCCGACCGCGCCAGCGATCGCAGGCGACTACGCGTATCTGTTCTCCAACTTTGCCTCAAGGAAGATGCCAAGCTCGCAGACAGTCGCTTTCCAGGTTCCAAACTCGTTCTACGTGTCCTCGGCAAACCTGTTCGCAACGGGGATCGCCAATTGCAGCTGGATTGGCCGCGCTCACGGTGACGGCTACGCCTGGCACCAGTGGTTTGGTAGCAGCTACTTGACTCACCCCGCTGATACAGACGGTATTGGCACTGGCGGAAATGACGGCGGCTGGAAGTACCTGCTTGACCGCCGCGTTGACGGAATCATGACCGCAAAGCCAAAGGCCCTATTGGCCTACATGAAGACCTACAAGTGGACGAAGGCGACGAACGTATGCAAGTTCGTGGGCGGCGGCGGCTACTAGTCAGCTTCTGAGCCGACCGGGCTTCCCGGTCGGCTCAACCTGCCGTTCCTCCTGCCGTGCCAGAGCCTTTGAGGACACGCCCACAGTGGACTGTCCTTCTCACGGCACATCACGTTCTCAAGGAGGCCTCGCCCGTCAGGGCATCAAACGACCTAGCGGTTGATTCGAACGATGTTGTTCCGTGGGTTCCCGCCGTAGGCAAAAAAGCTGCCAGAGGCGAGGATCTTTGAGTTCGAGTCGCGGGCGATCGCGTCAACCCGGTAACCGAGGAACCCGGATCCTGGGTTAAATAGGGAGTCGACAGAGCCATCAGAGCGGAGGCGCACAATCATCTTGCGCTTCTTGCCGTCGAAGCTGCGGAAACTGCCAACAGCCAGAATCTTGCCATCAGACTGAACGACCATTGAGCGGATGCCTCCGTATGCGGCTCCACGGAGAACGATTGTCGAGCCTTCGTCAACAGGCCCTGTTGCGAGAGCAGGGGCAGAGAGCGTGATGTGGTTGTCAACAACTCCGTCAACATCCCCCGGCCCAGTTGTGAAGGTCACATGATCAGCCTTGGGGATTGAGGACTTGTGGGTGAAGAGGTCCTGGGAGGTGTAGATCCCGTAGGTCGTGTCTGGTGACAGCCCGTCCGTCGCAGAGAGAACGGCTGCCGTTGAACCGTTCGTAGTTGTGATTGTCAAGTCACCTGTGACCAGCGAGCCGGTGTCAAACTGGGGGTCAAGCGCACCAGTTGATGTCAATCGCGTAATCCGGTTTCTTGGCGAACCGGCGAAGCTGGAGAAATAGCCGGCGATCAGGATCTTGCCATCCGGCTGAACCTCAATTGCCTTGACCCATGAGTTCGCTCCGCCCTTGATGTCAAAGCTGAGGTCCGGCGCTCCCGAAGAGCTAACGCGGAGTAGGCGATGTGCTGCGACGCCGTTGAAGTTGAGGAAGTCGCCACCTATCAGCAGTTTGCCGTCAGCCTGCAGTTTCAGTGCGTGGACACCGGCATCCGCACCGGTACCAACCGCAAAGCTGGTGTCGACAACTCCGTAAGACAAGAGGCGTACGAGGT
>JBAXHG010000090.1:0-6958 GCA_037139015.1 Actinomycetes bacterium
GTACAGCGGTTGCTTCACTCAAGACTTTGAGCGTGACAAAGTCACCAGCTGCGGGACAGCGAATCGTTCGTTTGCAGGAGGTTCACTCCGGCACACCAGTCCTTGGTGGTCAGGCCGTTATCGCGATTGACGCCCAGAATCGGGTGGTTGCTGGAAGCGCCGAAACTCTCTCTGGCAGGGTTCCCTCAGCGGCCCCAGGGATCTCCGCTGGACAGGCACAGTCTGAAGCCGTTGCAGCCGTCAGCAAGGGGGCGACTTCCCGTGCGCATGTGACTGGGGCTCCCAAGCTTGCATTTTTCGACCCGCGGATTCTTGGCGGACCCGGTCTTCAGCGGGCCTCCCTCGTCTGGCAGGTACCAGTCGCCCGGGAGGGCAAGGATCTGATCAGTCGAATGGTCTATATCGACGCGCAACGTGGCTTCCCGGTTGCATCAATTGACCGCCTGGAGGCTGGTCTCAACCGTCGGGTGTGCGACGCGGCCAGCACGAGCAACAGGGTGCCATGCGGCACATCAACCCCAGTTCGTGTTGAGGGTGGCGCTGCCGTGACAGGTGGTGCTGCAAGCGACGCAAACCATGCGTACGACTACGCGGGAAGTACCTACAACTTCTACAACACAATTCTTGGCCGAGACGGCATTGATGGGGCGGGAATGCGGATTGATTCGACAGTTCGATACTGCCCGGATTCAACCCAGTGCCCATTTGCCAATGCGTATTGGGATGGAAGTCAGATGATCTACGGAGCTGGTTACTCGGCTGCCGACGATGTCGTCGCGCATGAGTTGACACATGGGATAACGGATTACACGTCCGGTCTCTTCTACTACTTCCAGTCAGGCGCAATAAACGAAGGCCTCTCTGACGTATTCGGTGAGCTCGTTGACCAATGGAATGGTCAAGGCAACGACACTTCTGGCGTCAAGTGGTTGATTGGCGAGGACCTCGCCGGCTACTCGGGTGGCCTGCGCAACATGGCGGATCCGACCAAGTTTGGAGACCCTGACAAGACGTCCAGTGCCAACTACACGGCAGACGCGGCCGTCGCTGATTCGGGCGGAGTTCATACGAACTCAGGCGTCACCAACAAGGCCGCATATCTGATCACGGACGGCGCAACGTTCAACGGCCAGTCCATCACGGGGATTGGCTTGACCAAGTCCGCTCACGTTTGGTACCAAGCCGGGCTGCTGCTCCGCTCTGGGTCTGACTACCAAGATTTGGGAACCGCCCTTTCTCAAGGCTGCCAATCGTTGGTCGCTGGCGCGACTGTCACGAGCAACGACTGTCAGCAGGTCGACAAGGCGGTTGTGGCAACTGAGATGCCACAGACCCCAACAAACGCAGCGACTCCGAAGGCAACTCTCTGTGAGACAGGGACCCCGTCCAACTCCTACTTCGACAATTTTGACGGATCGCACAGCTGGGTCAAGGCTGCGACCGCGGGTTCCAACCACTGGCTTTATGGGTCAGAGGATCCGGCTAGCGGCGGGTACGCCAAGAGTGGCACCGACAACCTGTGGGGCGACGACAGTGCCGTGCGGGCCGACACTTCAATCACGATGGGCAGCAGTGTTCGGGTGCCGACGGGCGGCAAGCTCTACTTCGACCACGCGTACGGGTTCGAAACGGACACAGACGGCCATGTAGGCAACTTCGACGGTGGTGTCATTGAGTACTCGACCAACAACGGGTCAACTTGGCATGACGCCGGATCGCTGATCACAACGAACGGCTACGCAGGCAGCATCTCAACTGCGACTGGGACTGACAATCCACTTGGCGGCCGCTCCGCCTTCGTCGGCGACAGCCGCGGGTATATCTCCAGCCGACTCGACCTTTCCTCACTGGCCGGTCAGGACGTGAAGTTCCGCTTCCGACTCGGCTCTGATTCGGGAACCTCCGATTACGGCTGGTATGTGGACAACTTCCGCGTCTACACCTGTGGCTCGGTTGACACGACACCGCCGGAGACAACTTTGGATGCTGGGGGCACAGATCCCGCGCCGTCTAATGGGCAGACAGTCAGCTACGCCAACCCAAGCTTCAGCTTCTCGTCCTCTGAGGCCAGCTCAACCTTCGAATGTCGGATTGATGGCGGCGCTTGGAGCGGGTGCAACTCACCTAAGGCCTACACGGCACTCTCTGATGGGCCGCACGTATTTGATGTGCGTGCCACGGATGCGGCTGCCAATACCGACTTGACTCCGGCCAGTAGAACATTCACCATTGACTCCACGGGCCCGGAAACATCGCTTGACTCAGGGCCTGCTTCACGGGGCAGCGCAACAAGCGTTTCGTTCCGGTTTACATCGCCGGATAGCGGGGCCGCATTTGAGTGCCGCCTTGGCAGCGCCTCGTTTACAGCCTGCTCCAGCCCCAAGGCCTATTCGGGACTGACTGACGGGAGCTACACATTCCAGGTTCGGGCAGTGGATGCAGTCGGCAACGCCGACTCCAGCCCAGCGACATATGGGTTTGTGATTGACACGGCAGCTCCCGACACGACGATGGCAACGCCACCGGCTGCCTACATCAACACGAAGAGCATCACACTGAACTTTGCAGCGTCAGAGGGTGGCGCAACCTTCCAGTGCCAGATGGACACAACTGCCGTGTGGACTGCCTGCTCCAGCCCAAAGGTTTACGCGGGCCTGAGCGAGGGACCGCACACCTTCAGGGCAAGAGCGCTGGATTCGCTCTTGAACATTGACCAGACGCCAGTTTCAGCGAGCTTCATGGTGGACACGATTGCGCCGAACACAAAGATCACAACTGCACCCACTTTGACGAAGTTGACCAAGCCCACCTTCGTCTTCTCCACGACTCCGACGGCCGACGCCTGGGCGTACATCTGCGCAATTGACACAGGAGTCTGGGCTCCGTGCACAACACCGTGGAAGCCGCTTGTCGCTTTGAAGAAGGGGTCCCACACTTTCAAGGTCAAGGCTGTTGACAGGGCGGCCAATTACGACCCGACTGCAGCAACGAAGACCTTCCGGGTCTACTGACCTGCCGGGCGCAAGACTGACGGATTTCCGTCACTCGCTGGGGTTTTGTCCGCAGACCCGCTAGTGTCCCAAGGGCAATCGACGTTCGTTGGTTGCGAGGTGAAGCTTTCTGGGTACCGCCACCTACGGCGGTTCGGGTCAAGCATTGCCTCCCGAACAGCCTCTTGCACATATGTGCCGCGGGCCCCAAAAAGGAGTAGTTGAATGTCAGAGCAGTCCTTCGCCGATCTCGGCGTGTCCAGTGCGGTTGAGGCCGCACTCAACAAGCGCGGCTTCGCAGCCCCGTTCGCAATTCAGAAGAAAGTCATCGGTGACGTGCTTGCCGGCCGTGACGTTCTCGCCAAGTCCCCAACGGGCTCAGGCAAGACACTCGCGTTCATGGTTCCGACCATTGACCGCATTGACGCAGAGGACCCACGTCCAGCAGCATTGATCCTTGCTCCAACACGTGAGCTTGCAACGCAGATCGTTGAGGAGACTTACCCAATCGCCCACGCCAAGGCCCTGAAGGTCCTTGCCGTATACGGCGGAGTAAGCCTTGACAAGCAGATCCGCGAAGCGAAGAAGTCACACATTGTGGTCGCCACACCAGGCCGCCTTGAGGACCTCCTTCAGCGTCGTGCGTTCAACCTGAACAACATCAAGATTCTTGTTCTTGACGAGGCAGACCGCATGCTCGACATGGGCTTCCGCCCAGCTGTTGACCGTGTTGTTTCGCTTTGCCCAAGTGACCGTCAGACCCTGTTCTTCTCAGCAACGCTTGACGGCGAGGCTGGCAAGATCGCCAAGGAGTACACATCTGACGCAGTCCGCCACGAGCACATTGCTCCACAGCAGAAGGCTGCTGACATTGAGCATCAGTTCGTGAAGGTCAATGGCGACGCCAAGGTTGACCGTCTGATCGCCGAAATCGGCGACCAGTGGGACCTCAGCCTTGTCTTCGTAAGGACCAAGCGTGGAGCGGACCGTCTGGTCAAGCGCCTGCAGTCCAAGGGCATCAAGGCCGGAGCAATGCACGGCGACAAGACCCAACGTCAGCGCGAGCGGGCATTGGCAGACTTTGAGGCGGGCAGGACTACAACCCTGATCGCCACCGACGTGGCTGCAAGAGGCATCCACGTTGATGCAATTTCGAAGGTCATCAACTTCGACCCTCCAGGTCAGACGGAGGACTATGTCCACCGTGTAGGCCGTACCGGACGCGCAGGAGCACGTGGCATCGCTGTCACGTTCGTCAGCAGCGATCAGGTCAGGGATCTCAAGCGGATGACCCGCGAACTGCGCTTGGAGCGCGAGTTCGACCAGGCAACAGCCAACGGTCGCACCGCACCAGTGCAAATCGAGCGCGGGCCGGATGAACGGCCCCGCCGTGAAGAACGTCCCAGCCGGGACGAGCGCAGCAACTCAGGAGACCGCCCACGGCATAAAGCCGGCGAGTCCAATGGTGAACAGCGCTCAACTGGTGGGAAGCCCCGCCGTCAACAACGCAACGCCAAGTCAGGTGTAGGCAAGTCCTCCAATGGGTCAAAGACTCATCGCAAGGGACAAGGCGGCTACAAGGGTGCCAACAACGGCAACTCTGAAGGGCAAGGTGGACAGGGTGGATCCGGTGAGAGCAGATCTCCTTCCCATAGCAACGCAAATGGAAACGAAAAGCCAGGAGGCAACAACCGCCATGGTGACTCGAACCAGAGCAACTCAAACGGCAGCAGCAACGGAGGCGGTAATCGCGATGGTCAGGGCCCGAAGGGTCAACGACCACCGAAGCGCGGCCCCAAGAAGCAGACGGTCAGTGTCGGCTCCCGCTGGGAGTAGACGCGGCTGATTGACTGAAGCTCTCCTTCGCATGAGGGAAGGCTTCAGTCGGCTTTGTTGCCACAACAAAAACGCCCCCGGTTTGGATCGGGGGCGGTTCGTACGACGGGCGGGCCTTGCGGGTCCGCCCTTTTTGTTGCTCTAGAACTGGTTAGTGGGCTCCGCCATGTTCCATGTTGATCCGGCCAGGGCGAATGGTCAGTCGGGCGACAATTCCACCGACAACGAAGATGCCGGCGCTGACGTAGAACGAGACTGTGTAGCCGTGGACTGCGCCTGCCGAGCAGACGGCGTCCAGGTTGACTGAGGTGCTGTTCAGGCATCCGCGCAGAGTCTCAGCGGTCGCCCCATGGTCAGTGATGTAGCTCTTTGTCGCATTACCGGCAATCGTTGCCAGCATTGCGGTTCCGGCAGCACCGCCAACCTGCTGGCATGTGTTGACGAGTGCTGAGGCAATGCCTGAGTCCTGGGGAACAACTCCCAGTGTTGCCGTGTTGATGGCCGTGGCGAAGATGTTGCCAAAGCCAAGTCCGAGGATGATCAGCGCTGGCATCACGTTCAGTGCATAAGTGGAGCTTGGGTCAAGCTGCGCCAGGTAAAGCATGCCGATCGTGCTCAATGTCATGCCCACGAGGATCAGTGGACGCGGGCCGAACTTCGGCAGCAGTTTCGTCTGGGCGATTATTGACGAGGTCACGATCGAGATCGGCATCGGAACGAACGCGAATCCCGTACGGATTGGCGAGAAGCCAAGGTTCTGCTGCATGTAATACGTGAGGAACAGGAACACTCCGAAGATCCCGAGTCCTGCGAGCAGGATTGTCAGGTAGGAGCCAGCCCGGTTTCGGTCCTTGACCACGCGGGGTGGCAGAAGTGGGTTCTTTGCCTTGTTGATCCAAACGCCGAAGAGGACGAGGAGCAGAACAGCGCCCCCGAGGAAGACGAGTGTCGACGTGGCCGTCCAGCCGTCTGACTCCGCTTTTGAAAAGCCATAGACAAGGCTCAACAGCCCGCCAGAACCGAGGATCGTTCCGGGAATGTCGAGGTGTGGGTGCGCTCCAGAGCGAACGTTGTGGATCAGAAGTGAGGCTGCGACAGCTGCTGGGATCGCAAACGCAAGGTTCACGTACAGGCACCAGCGCCAGTTCAGGTACTCAGTAAGTACTCCGCCGAGCAGCAGGCCAACTGCTGCGCCGCCACCACTGATCGCCCCGAACACTGCAAATGCCTTCCCTCGCTCCTGGCCGTCAGTGAAGGTGGTTGTGAGGATTGACAAGGCTGCTGGCGCGAGGATCGCCCCAAATGCTCCCTGCAGGGCGCGTGATGCGACGAGCAGCTCAAATGTTTGGGCTGAGCCGCCGAGCGCGGATGCGCCGGCGAAGCCGATCAGGCCACCCATGAAGGTCCACTTCCGGCCGAAGAGGTCTGACAGCCGTCCGCCGAGCAGGAGAAGCCCGCCAAAGGCGAGTGCATAGGCAGTCACAACCCACTGGCGTGACCCGTTGGAGAAGCCAAGGTCAGCCTGTGCCCGTGGGAGCGCGATGTTCACGATTGTTGCGTCGAGCACAACCATCAACTGCGCCACTCCGATTACGCCAAGGATGGTCCAGCGGCGCGCGTGGTGCGGGTTTACGTCGGGGACTTGGGCGTCTGCGATTTCATGGGGTGTAAGCGGTTCTTCGATGTTGGTGCTCAACGGTTTCTCTTCCGGTTAGGGGCGTCTGGACAGGTTAGGGGCGGGAGCGGTTACTTACCCTCCGTACGCAACCCAGAGTGACGAGACTCACAGGAACCCAAATCCTTGTGATCTGCCGCGGTTGTCGCCATTGTGGTGTGTATGGGTAGAGGCAAGACACGGCGTGGTGGGAAGCGAGACAACGCTCGAGAGGTAGAACGCCAACAGTCGTATGACGACCGCGCCCAGATGATCTGCGAGGGAAAGACTGGCCGCTATCGAACCGAGGCCGAAGCCCGCCAATCAGCCGGCTGGGTCAAGTCCCAAAACCCAGGGTCACACCAGATGAAGGTCTACCTGTGTGAAACCTGCGGCCTGTGGCACCTGACCCGCGGGCCCCGCTGACCGACTACTGGGACTGCCCCGGGATCTTCAACGCTGACGGCAACTTGTCGCG